>JAGXIK010000143.1 GCA_024635715.1 Gillisia sp. | reverse complement strand
TATAGAGGAGGAGGAGTATTGAGTTATATCGAAAATATCAAAAATCTTAAAATTACAGAAAACCAATATAAATGTGAAGTCTGTAGAGATATAGGTTATCTGATAGAAAATGGATCAGCTAAGGAATGCGAATGTAGATATCCAATATATCAAAAACTATTACCTGTAAGACATAGAAACGCTGACTTTAGTAAACTTGACTATTCTAACCTCGATGAAGTGACAGGGCTTATGGAGATGATTAACTACTACAAAAGAACTCCACTAAATAAAGTAACTAAAGGAGTTTATCTTCAAGGTGATGTTGGTCGTGGTAAAACAATGCTGGCCTGTGCTATTTTTAATAACTATCTTGGTCAGGGAAGGTTAAAGTTTATAGTGGTGGATGAGCTTATTAGAAGAATAAAGGAAGCCTTTAATAGTGAAGTGGATTTTGATCTATCACAGTACATGGAAGCAGACCTATTAATCTTAGATGACCTTGGAGCAGAAAAGACGACAGAGTTTGTGGAGGCTGAAATCTATAACGTTATTAATTATCGCTACAATAAGAAACTGCCAACGATTATTACTAGTAACATCAATTGGAATGACCTGCCTAATAAGTATGAGATGAATGGGAAAAGAATAGCTAGTAGAATATCTGAGATGTGCGGGAGCTTTAATCTAAATGGAAAAGACTACCGGAGGAAATAAAGGAGTGAAGATAAATGGAAACAGCTAAAAGAATAATCATAGATAATATCTGTAGTCTTACCAGCTGGATCAAGTGCAGCAATTGTGGTGGAGCAGTTGGTAAAAGTGGAAATTACTGTAAGCACTGTGGTGCAAAGTTTGAGGAGGAAAAATTATGAGTATAGAAAGATACCTAGATCACATAGAAAGTATAGATAGTCTTATTAAAGACAAAGAGGACTTAATTAAAGTATATGATGCGGAGTTAGAAAACTGCACCTCACATCTTACTGATATGCCAAGACAGGAATCTAGTTGTAAGGATAAACTAAATAGTATTACCTGCGATAAGATTAAAGTTAAGGATGAGATAGAGTTAAAGAAAAATGAGTTGGAAAGAATTAGGCTTAAAATAGATAGTTCGATAAATGCTATGGATAACATATTCTATCAAAACATTATTACAAAGCTATATTATCATAAGTTAAGCACAAAGGAGATGTGTAAGATATTCGATTATAAGGAGGCTCAAATGAATCGACATATAGATAAGGCGAAGAGATCTTTAAACGTGATACTAAATGATAGAAAATGATAAAACATGAAGAAGTTAAGACATGGTATTATCATAGTAGGAGAAGTGAGCCAAGCCTATAAAACTTGTATATTAAAAAGAAAACAAAAAAAGAGTAAGAGAGGTCTTAACCTCTCTTACTCTAAACATAGGAAGTGACACATGAAATACCAACTAACAAAAAAGGAGAAATTTATTACCAACTAAAAAAAGGCATTTATTAATAAATAATACTTATTATGAATATAATATCATAATTTAATAGTTTGTAAATAACTAAATAGAAATTTAGGAGATGAATTAATATACCAAACAAACCAAAGAAACCCTGCAAGTATCCAGGCTGTTCAAACTTAACGGACACTAAATACTGTGAAGAACATAATAAAGAACAAGCAAAGGAAAGACCAAGTGCCTACAAGCGAGGTTATGATAATAAATGGCGCAAGGCCAGCAAGATATTTCTAATGATTAATCCCTTCTGTATCAAGTGTCATATTGAAGGAAGAATTACTAGAGCTACAGTAGTGGATCACATTAAACCTCATAGAGGAGACCAAGAGCTCTTCTGGGATGAATACAACTGGCAGCCTTTATGTAAGAAGTGTCATGATATAAAGACAGGAAGAGAAGATAGCATACCTGAATATAGATATTAAAAATGTCATACCTAGGGGCCCATCAAATCTCTACAAGTAATCTATAGAAGACCGGTGCCCCCTATCGTGTGAATTTTCGCATAAATTGATAAGGGGGGTATCAGAAAAAGCCTCATGGGTTATGCCAAGCAAACTGGCACAAGGCTTGCAGAGCTTTAAGTTTTGCGCAAAGAAAGAAATAAAATGATAGCAAAAATAGCCTTAACCCCAATAACAGAGGGCTTTTGAAGCTAAATTAATAAAAAATGAATAATATCAAAAAACATCGAAAAATGCACAAAAACATGCGTTTTTTGGTGTTTTTTTGTATAAAAAATAAAGGGCTCGGCGCAAAAGGAGTAAAAAATGACAGAAACTGATAATAATACACTTGAAATTATGATCATTCTGAGTGATTAATAGTATGAAGACAACTATTCAAAAAGGAGGTGTTTACATGAAAGCCATATTTGTAAGAAAGGCAAGTGATTTAGAAGTAGTAAGAGAAGTCACTGAAGAATTAAAGAGTAAAGGTCATCAAGGAATAGGATATAGGGTGACTAGAGAAGTAGAACTTAGTGATAAGGAATACGAGAAATTAGCTAATGACCTACTTCAAGATCAAGCTTTTATTAATGAGGACGAGGGTCTTAATGATGTAGGTGAAGTACTTTGCATCAGGCTAATCAATAAGGAAAGTGGTGAAAGAATACTAATTGATCCACAAGGATATGAGTATTCAAGATACACTGCCATAGAGGAGAAAAATGATGAAACCAAAATGTAAGATACTAGGTGCAGATGGAAACATCTTTAATCTACTTGGAGTTGCAAGAAGAGCCTTGAATAAGGCAGGTCAAAGTATTCAGGATAATGAAATGATTGGAAGAGTTTATGAAGCAGAGAGCTATGATAAAGAACTACAAATTATTATGGAATATGTTGAGGTGGAGTAAAGGAGGTTAGAATGGATAGATTTTTCACACAAGAATATTGTGATCGGTGTGGTGGAAGCTTAGGTGGGAGAATCATGTCGAGGTTTAATACAGCTTGCCTTTGTATGGAATGCTCTGAAAAAGAAGAAGAAGCGCTGGGTTACAAGGAAGCAGTTGAATCTGAAATCAGTGAAATTAAAAATGGAAACTATAAATATAAAGGAATAAAATCTTAAGGTTATTGCTTATTCTTTGAATTATATTATTTGTCCAGGAGGAGGCTTGAGAATAAATGGGCAGAGTCGTAGAAATGAGTTTTATACTATTGTAGAAGTAAAGAATGGTTGGGGTAAGTTAAAAAGTGGTGCAGGATGGATTAATTTAAAATATGTAAAGATAATGTTAGTTGAAGGGGTCAAATTAATGGCCCCTTTATTTTTTTGAGAAATTTTAGATTTAAAAGTATGAAAGGATTAAGTTTTGAAATGATTTTCTAAATGATTGTACAAGCTTATGGACAGTTAAAAATAATTTAATTAGTAGACGTGTATATTAGAAGAAATTTATAGTTTTACAGTAAGAAATATAGTATTATTGGTGATATATAATGATTAATGAATTTTTTAAGTATCAATAAAATTTTATAATAGAAAAGGAGACAAATTATGTTTCTCATTAAATTCATGAAGAAAAAGATTGAAGATAATAAACTTAGACAAGAAGAAATTGTAAGATTAAAAGAGCTTGAAGAAGCTAGAATAAAAGAAGAAGAAAGACTTAGACAAGAAGAAATTGTAAGATTAAAAGAGCTTGAAGAAGCTAGAATAAAAGAAGAAGATAGACTTAGACAAGAGGAAATTGTAAGATTAAAAGAGCTTGAAGAAGTTAGAATAAAAGAAGAAGAAAGACGTAGACAAGAAGATATCAGAATACAAGAAATAGAGGCATCAAGGAACAAAGAAGAAGAAAGACTTTTACAAGAAAAACTTAAAAGACAGAAAATACTTGAGAAATATAGAGAGCGTGAGGAGGAAAGTCTTAAACAAGAAAAGTATATGAGGCAGAAGAAACTTGAGGAAACAAGGGAAAAAGAAGAGGAGAATCTTAGACAAGAGAAAATAATAAGATTAAAAGAACTTGAGGCTGAAAGCAAGAGAGAAGGAGAAAGACTAAAACTTGATATTCTTATAAGGTTAGAAGAACTTGAAGAATCAGTAAAAAATAATGTTTTAGATGTGAAAAATCTAGCTCAGTTTAAAATTGTAGAAGAAAAATTTATCTTTGGTACATTTGATAACATCTTCTCTTGTCCTAACTTAGCTTTTTTAGTAGCGAAAACAGTTGGAAAATTAACAAGTGATAAAATGTCAAAGAAAGATATCGATTCAATAAGAAAACTAGATTTTCGAACTATTAACAAAATTACCTCTTTAAATGGAATAGAAAATTTGACTAATTTAACTGAACTTAATTTAGTCTCTAAAGAACTAAGTGGTCAAATCCCAAAAGAATTAGGGTTATTAACAAATTTAACTAATCTTGATTTAAGTTATAATAATCTAAGTGGAGTAATCCCAAAAGAATTAGGGTTATTAACAAATCTAATAGAACTTAATTTAAATAATAATAAACTATATGGTCAAATCCCAAAAGAACTAGGACTATTAAAAAATTTAATAGAACTTAATTTAAATACTAATGAACTATATGGTAAAATCCCGAGGGAATTAGGTCTATTAACAAATTTAACTAATCTTGATTTATTTAATAATAATCTAACAGGCGAAATCCCGAGGGAATTAGGTCTATTAACAAATCTAACTAATCTTGATTTATTTTGTAATAATCTAACAGGCGAAATCCCGAGAGAAATTTGTCTATTAACAAATTTAACAGTACTTAGTTTAAATTATAATAAACTAAGTGGCAAAATTCCGAAAGAAATTTGTCTATTAACAAATTTAACAGAACTCAAGCTAATCAGTCATGAACTAAGTGGCGAAATCCCGAAAGAACTTTGTCTGTTAACAAATTTAACTAATCTTAATCTCAGTCGTAATAACTTAACAGGTGAAATTCCGAGAGAATTAGATCTTTTAACAAAATTAACTAATCTTGATTTAGGTTACAATAAATTAAGTGGAGAAATCCCAAAAGAATTAGGGTTATTAACAAAATTAACCAAACTTGATTTCAGTCGTAATAACTTAATAGGTGAAATTCCAAAAGAATTAGGTCTTTTAAAAAATTTAACAGAACTTAATTTATATGGCAATAATATATGGAATAAAATTCCAAAAGAATTAAGTCTATTAAAAAATTTAAAAGAACTTAATTTACATAGTAATACAGAATAAAGTTAAATAACCAAATCATATAATCGAGTTCTAGAAATTGATACATGATAGTTTAAGAATGCTGTAGTTCATACTTAAATGAATGAAGTGGATTAGATGATAGTAAATATATTTGGCGATGTTTAAAAAATTTAAAGTGGTGCTGGTTAGATAAATTTAAATATTTTAAGAGAATATAAGCTAAATGGGTCATTAATTTAGCCCCTTTATTTTTTTGAGAAATTTCAAGATTTACAACTATGAAAGAATTAAGTTTTAATTAATTATAAAACTTGTAAATAGTTAATAATTATTTTAAATATTGAAAATATTTATAGATAAATTTATAGTTTTTAATAAGCAATATAGTATTATTGGTGATATAAGTAATGAATAATATATTTATAATTGGAGGTTAGTTATGTTTCCTTTTAATTTTTTGAAAATAATATTAGAAAAAGATAATAAGTTAATAGAAGAATAAAAAGAGTGACAAGAAGAACCTATAAGAATGCAAGAGATAGAGGAAACCAGCGAAGATGAAGATGATCTAGACTATGGTCTAGTTGATGAAGATCCAATTCTAGAGTTAGACGAAGAATAGAGAGGGAGCAGGTAATGAGTATAGAAAATGAAGGAATGAAAAAGCTTAGTAAAAAAAATGAAAAAGCTTTAGATTCAAGTGATTTTGATTCAATAAGAATTAGCTTAGCCTCTCCAGAAAAAATCAGAGAATGGTCCTTTGGTGAGGTGAAAAAACCTGAGACTATCAACTATAGAACCTTGAAACCTGAAAAAGACGGACTTTTCTGCGAGAAGATTTTCGGACCTACCAAGGACTGGGAATGTCACTGTGGAAAATATAAAAAAGTTAAATATGAAGGTATAGTCTGCGACCGTTGTGGAGTTGAGATTACAAAATCAAAAGTACGTAGAGAAAGAATGGGACATATAGAATTTGCTGCTCCTGTTTCAAGTATCTGGTATTTCAAGGGTATTCCAAGTAGAATGGGCCTACTATTAGACCTTTCTCCTAAGAATATAGAAAAAGTTATATATTTCTCAAGCTATATTGTTACAGATGAAGGTGATACACCTTTAACTAGAAAACAAATATTAAGTGATACAGAGTTTAGAGAAAATAGAGATAAGTTTGGCTATGACTTTACAGCAGATATGGGTGCTGAGGCAATCAAGACTCTGTTGAAACAAATAGACATAGTTGAATTATCAAACCAATTAAAAGAAGAACTAACAACAGCTTCAGGACAAAAGAAGATGAAACTCTTGAGACGCCTTGAAGTAGTTGAAGATTTCAGGAAATCAGGAAATAAACCTCAATGGATGATACTTGATGTTCTTCCGGTAATTCCACCTGAGTTAAGACCAATGGTTCAAATTGATGATAGAAGATTTGCAACTTCCGACTTAAATGACTTATACAGAAGAGTTATCAATAAAAACAACCGTGTAAAAAAGTTAATTCAGTTGATGGCCCCTGAAATAATTATAAAAAACGAGAAAAGAATGCTCCAGGAAGCTGTTTTGCACTAATCGACAACGGCAGAAGAGGCAGACCGGTATCAGGTTCAGGTAACAGACCACTAAAATCTCTAAGCGACATGCTTAAAGGTAAACAAGGACGTTTCCGTCAAAACCTACTAGGAAAACGAGTAAACTTTTCAGGTCGATCAGTTATCACAGTTGGTCCAGAATTAGAAATACACCAATGTGGTCTACCAAGAAAGATGGCTTTAGAATTATTTAAACCTTTTGTTATGAAATGTTTGGTGGAAAAAGCTTTCGCATTGAATATTAAACAAGCTAAGATATTAGTCGAAAGAGAAGATGAAAGAGTCTGGGATATACTTGAAGATGTAGTTAAAGAACATCCTGTTCTTTTAAACAGAGCACCTACACTTCACAGACTTGGTATACAAGCTTTTGAACCAATGTTGGTAGATGGAAAAGCAATCATATTGCATCCGTTAGTATGTAAAGCATACAATGCTGACTTTGACGGTGACCAAATGGCTGTTCACTTACCACTATCACTTGAAGCTCAGGCAGAAGCCCGCCTGTTGATGATGAGTGTGCATAACATTCTAAATCCTAAAGACGGATTCCCAGTTGCAACACCTACTAAGGACATAGTTTTAGGTTCATACTATATGACAATCGAAAAACCGGGCGCCAAGGGTGAAGGAATGATATTCGCCAGTTATGATGAAGCTATGATGGCTTATGAACATGATGTTGCAAGTATACATGCAATAGTCAAGATTAGAGAAAATGGCAAAATATTTGAAACAACTATAGGAAGACTAATTTTTAACCATGAAATTCCAATTCCTGAAGAGTTAGGATACTATAACATCACTATGGATAAGAAAAAACTAGCATTGTTAGTTTATGATTGCCATAGAAAACTTGGAAGCCAAAGAACAGCTAAACTTCTTGATGGAATTAAAAGACTTGGTTTTAAGTACTCTACGAAATCAGGTATTTCAATTGGTATGATTGATATTAATATACCTCTAGAAAAGCAAAGCATATTGGAGAAAGCTTCCTTAGAATCTGATAAAATTGAAAATTTATACAAGTCAGGATTTTGTACTATTGACGATAGAGCTGAAAAAGTTATTCAACTTTGGAGTAAAGCTACAAACGATGTTACTAAGGCAATGATGGACAATTTAGATCAATTCAACCCAATTTCTATGATGTTAAATTCAGGAGCAAGCGGCACACTACAACAAATCAGACAACTTGCTGGTATGAGGGGACTAATGACAGACCCATGTGGTAAAATCGTTGACCTGCCAATTAAAGCTAACTTTAGAGAAGGTTTGACAGTATTAGAATACTTCTTATCAACTCACGGAGCTAGAAAAGGATTGGCGGATACAGCCATTAGAACAGCAGACTCAGGTTACTTAACTAGAAGACTGGTAGACGTTTCCCAGGATGTAATCATCCGTGAAGACGACTGTGGAGACCTTGATGGATTTGAAGTTGAAGCAATTATTGAAGGTACTCGTGTTATTGAGTCTTTAAAAGAAAGAATCACAGGAAGATATTCAGCTGGCAATATAGTTCACCCAGAAACAGGTGAAGTTATTGTAGGGACTGGAAAATTCATAGATGAGGATAAAGCTGAAGAAGTAGTAGCTGCTGGAATTAAATTAGTTAGGATAAGATCAGCATTTAATTGTAAGACTAGTAAAGGTATCTGTGGAAAATGCTACGGTAGAAACCTTGCGACTGGTAATTTCGTAGAAAAAGGTGAAGCTGTTGGGATAGTTGCCGCCCAGTCAATTGGTGAACCAGGAACTCAGTTGACTATGAGAACTTTTCTTTCAGGTGGAGTTGCTGTAGACGATATTACCAAAGGCCTACCTAGAATTGAAGAACTATTCGAGGCTAGAAAACCAATAGGTAAAGGAGAACTTGCTCCTATGGATGGAGTTATCAGCATAGAGTACGGTAAAGGTAGAATCTTGATAAAAGTAGCAAATGAAGATAATTCTATAGATATTCAAGTAGCCGATACAGCTAAGGTTAGAGTTAAAAATGGGGATATTGTGAAAAAAGGTGAACTTATGACAGATGGTCCCCTTGATCCACATATTTTACTTGACTATAAAGGTATAAATGCAGTCCAAAACTACATCTTAAGAGAAGTACAAAAAGTATACAGAACCCAAGGTGTTGATATTAATGACAAGCATATTGAAATTATTATCAGACAAATGCTTAAAAAGTACAAAGTTAAAAATAGTGGAGATACTAACCTCCTAGAATCAACGATGATTGATATGTTTGAATTAGAAGAAAATAATTTAGATGTTGATCCAAAGGCTGAAGTTAATCCTATATTACTAGGTATAACTCAAGCTTCCCTTGCAACTGAATCATTCTTGTCTGCTGCTTCCTTCCAGGAAACTACAAAAGTTCTGACAGATGCTGCAATAAAAGGTAAGTATGACAGACTTGTAGGCTTGAAGGAAAATGTACAGATTGGTAAGTTGATTCCTGCCGGTACAGGCTTAGTTAAAGACAATCTTCTTGAAGTTAAGAAAATTGGTGAAGAATTGTATGAACCAGTTTATGAATTATTGGAAGATCCAATCATAGACGCAGAATGGTAGTGACAATATTAATAATATTATGTTTTGAAAAATCTCCACTTTAAACTAAAAAGTGGTGCAGGTTGGATTAATTTAAAATATGTTAAAAAAGTGTAAACGTGAAGGAGTCATATTAAAAAATGACTCCTTTATTTTTTTTTGATAAGTTTTAATATATAAGTCCCAAAAAGATAATGTTATAGATGATGATTGAAATGATTGTACAAACTTTTGGATAGTTAATATTAATTATAGTATTTGACAACTATATCAGAAGAAAATGATAGTTTTATAGTAAGGGGTATAGTATTATTGGTGATATAATATGATAAGTATGTATGCTTTTAATAATATTCAATAATAATAGAATAGGGGATAAATCATGTTTTTTATTAATTTCATCAAAAAAAAGATTGAATACAATAAAAAGGAAAAAGCAGAAATAATAAGAATGCAAAAAATGGAAGAAGCTAGGAAAATAGAAGAAGAAAGACAAAGAGAAGAAGAACTTATTAGAATACTAGAAATGGAAGAAGAAAGACGAAGACAAGAAGAATTTATAAGGATGCAAGAAATAGAGGAAGCCAGAAAAAAAGAAGAGGAAAGAATAAAACAAGAAGAAATTATCAGAATACAAGAAATAGAGGAAGCCAGGAAAAAAGAAGAGGAAAGAATAAAACAAGAAGAAATTATTAGAATACAAAAAATAGAAGAGGCTAGGAAAATAAAAGAAGAAAGACGAAGACAAGAACAACTTATAAGAATCAAAATAATAGAGGAAGCTAGGAAAAAAGAAGAAGAAAGACAAAGACAAGAAGAGCCTATAAGAAAGCAAGAAATAGAAGAAATAAGGAAGAAGGAAGACAAATTTATACAAGAGAAAAAAGTTAAAATAGGAGAATTTGAGGAGCCCTGGAAAATAGAAGAAGAAAGACAAAGAGAAGAAGAACAGATAAGAATTCAAGAAATAGAGAAATCTAGGAAATTAGAAGAAGATAGACGAAGACAAGAAAACCTTCGAAAAATCAAAATAATAGAAGAAGCTAGGAAAGCAGAAGAAGAAAAAAAAAGACAAGAAGAACTTATTAGAAAGCAAGAAAAAGAAAAAGCAAGAATTAATAGTGAACACAGTTTAGAAAAATTGATAGGATATAATGAACGTAAAGAAGCTTGGAAAAAAAGTGAAGAAGAATTGATACAATATAATGAAGCATTTGATAAAAAACGAAATGAACGTAAAGAAGCTTGGAAAAAAAGAGAAGAAGAATTTATACAAAATAAAGTTCTAAGAAAAGAAAAAGGAAGAATTAGTATAAGAGAAGAAAGTCTCAGGTTAGAAAAAGAAATAAGGGATAATGAACTTGAATTACAAAAGCATAAAGAAAGTAATCAAGAATCTGCAGAGTATTATGAAACATTTGATTATTTTTTCACTTGTAAGAGATTAGCTATAGAAGTATCAAAAATGGTTGGTAAATTACCTTATCATAGAATTACTCAAGATGATATAGAATCAATAACTTCTATTGATATACTTGATAAAGGTATTAAGTCTTTTAAAGGTTTAGAAATTTTTACTAATATTACTAAATTGAATTTATCCTTAAATGATTTGAATAATAAGGTGATTCCTATAGAATTTAGTAAGTTGACTAATTTACAAGAACTGGTTATTTCTGCCAGCAAACTATTTGGTGAAATTCCGAAGGAGTTAGGTCAATTAAAAAATTTAATTATACTTGATTTGAGCAATAATCAACTTACTGGTGAAATCCCAAAAGAGCTATCTGAATTATCTAATTTAAAAGAACTTAGCTTATTTAATAACCTACTGACAGGAAAGATCCCAAAAGAGTTATTTAAACTAAATTTGAATGAGCTAGTTCTAGAAGGTAACCAATTAACAGGAGAAATTCCAAAAGAGTTATCATTACTTTCAAATTTAGACTCCATATCTTTAGGGCGTAACCAATTAACAGGAGAAATTCCAAAAGAGTTATCATTACTTTTAAATTTAAAATCCATTTTTTTGTGCAAGAACCAATTAACTGGTGAGATTCCGAAAGAGTTAGGTCAATTAAAGAATTTAGAATCACTTGATTTGAGCAATAATCTACTAACGGGAGAGATACCAAAAGAGTTATCTGAACTATCCAATTTAAAAAGCCTTATTCTATTTTTTAACTTACTAACAGGAGAGATACCAAAAGAATTATCTAAACTATCTAATTTAAATGAATTAGTTTTAAGTGGTAATGATCTAACTGGAGAAATACCAAAGGAGCTAGGTCAATTAGAAAATTTAAAGGTACTTGCATTAAGTCATAACCAATTAAGTGGGCAAATACCCGAAGAGTTATGTAGACTAAATAAATTATATTTATTTGAATTAAGTGGTAATCTATTGGGTAGAGAACTCCCAAGGGATTTGCCGAAAATAACAGATTTAAATAAGGAGAGTACATATTGTAAATATATATATGATTATGCTAAATATAGGAGGGTTACTTTGCGTTGAAAAAGATACTTTGAAAATATAATATCCTTCCAAATAGTAAGGATGATTATCGATGAAATCTGACACCATTTTTGACACCCCGACTTTGAACTGCTCCCTGTCAAGTGGACAGTGGAAATCTTATATTATGCTGCCAAAGCCTGGTTTCTAAATTGAAGAGGAGCCAGGCCTTTGTATTTATTTTTATGTAAAATATTAATATTTGATTATAGTTGTATGTAGTTAATATTGTTTGATATAATAGTGTCAGTTAAATTTATCTAGTTGTTATTGTTTACAGTTTTGGGGGTTAAAATGAATCGAATTAATTTCATTAAAATTTTAAAAGAAAACAATATTGATATAAACATAATTAGTTATGACAATAATTACAAGGATGGGTATTGTTTAAGGAAAAATAATTTGAGATGGGAAAGATTCATTAGAGAAAGAGGAAAAGATTATGACGTCATGGTCTTTCCTACTGAAAGTAATGCTCTAGAAAGCTTGCTAAACGAAATATTAAGTGTTTATGAGAAATAATAAGAAATGTAATCCATATGACAATGCTTGTACTGAGAGTTTTTTTGCTACCTTAAAGAATGGATTAGTTCGACTTTTGTACAGTCATAATGATAAAGTTGTATGCATACAAAAGGAGGACAAAAACGGGAAGTAACAATAGTAAATATTCAGAAGCTGCTTAAATAAAAGAAATAAGTATGCGTATGGTTTTTCGGAAAGACTGTACAAAACCCTTACTTATCCACTTTTTAATGTTACATCAAAAGTATATGATAAATGGTTTTATTATGCTTGGACACTATATCATTTGGATAGATTTATTGCTGTTGCTGCTGATAAGGCAACTACAATGGGTCATATAAAAAGAGAAGAACTTTCTAAGGCTGAGGTGCTTATACCCTCGAAGGACGATTATGAGAGAATCGGTAAAGCTTTAGGTCCAATGTATGACATGATAATATCTAACAGAATAGAAAATAGGAACTTGCAAGTATTAGAGATTGGCTTCTTCCAAAGTTGATGTCAGGAGAAATAGATGTATCGGAGTTAGAATTGCGAATGAAAAAGTATTAAAAATAGCATTCAGCGCTCCATTAAATGAGCAAGATAGTGAAACGCAAACTTACGGATGTAGACAAAATAATCCTAATATTTATGCTAACAATAATATTCCAGGCATTTGTGCATCTACAAGTTATGACTGTATTTGCAAGAAACCATCAAGATCTTGGAAGAAACAGTTTTACAAGCTAAAGGAGTCTTAGTACGAAAAAATTTAATCATAAATATTGTGCTGAACAGTTTGAAAATAACTATTATTCTTTTGATTGGAAAAATAAATATAAATAGCACAGAAGGGGGATATATGGAAAAGGATGCTTTTTTAGATATTTTTAAAAGCCATAGATTAAGTTTACCTATCGAATCTGATGATAGAGATATTTATACATTGCTCAAATCTCATTTTGGTGAATATCACCATTTACTTAAAAGGTTAAGTCTACCTAATGAAGTTCTACAAAAATTAACAAGGATTTGTGAAAGTATTCTTGCTTCTATTGAACATTATTATTTGGGATCACCAGCAGAAGCTTATATTAAAATAAAAATAATATTAAACGATATGTATAATAACAATCAGCTCATTTTATATAAAAAAAATGAACATTTTACTAAATATAATACATCTAATGATCCATTAAATTTATATAGAGTTAGACCTATAAATGATGAAAAACAATATACCAGAAAGGAAATTTTTCACGTTCCTTTTTCAAAAAGGAGATTTGTTTCTTCTTCAAGGTTTAGTATTGCAGGATATCCCTCATTATATTTAGGCACATCACATGATCTGAGTAGAATTGAAACCGGATTAAAAAAGGATGATAATTACATTGTATCTAAGTTTAAAATTGAACGTGAATATGCAGAAGCTCTAAAACACATTTATGTTTTAGACTTAGCTATTAAGCCTGATGAAATAGAAAAGTTTAGTGATTCTAAATATTTTTATGATGTTGAAGATGAGCAATTTAGAATTAGTTATATTGAGGCATATCCTTTGATTACTGCATGCTCTATTATGGTTAAAAAGAAAAACAAAAATTTTTATCCGGAATATATAATACCCCAGCTGGTAATGCAATGGTTAAACGAAAGGGCAAATATTGATAAACATAGTATTTATGGCATCAGGTATTTTACTTGTAGAAGTAAAAGTCCAAGAATTGAAGGGTTGAACTATGTTTTCCCTGTTCAATCATTTGATATAGTAAGAAATGTTGAGGAGTACTGTAATGTTTTGGCATCAATATTCAAATTAACTGAACCAATAAGTTCTAAAGTTCATAATTTTGAAGGTATTATGGAGACCGGTAACCTTCGTAAAATTTACTAAAAGGTAAAGTATATATACTATACAATAGTAAGATAATTTTTAATTTACACATAGACGCAGTGCTTGATGTGGATTAGTTCAACTTTTGTACAGTCATAATGATAAAGTTATATGCATACAAATTTAATTTTTGAGTGAACAATTTTCGACGCACCACAGATGTTATAGATTCTGTATTTAACAATGGTGTTAAAATACTTTCGCCAATTATAATTAAAACTGCTACGACCGGAGGTTCATTCCTTCATAATAATTATAAAAATAAAGTTCTTAATTCTAATTTAAAAGGCTTCGTGACAGGAGCAGCGAAACCTTTAGGTATAGCAATTGCATATGGATTTGTAGCATATGCTTGGGGGCAAACTACGATTTCAATTTTTAGCGATGACTCTTTGCAAAGAGCAGAACAAAGGGGGTATAAATTAAAATGAGAGAAATTATAAGAATAGTTTTATTATTAGTAAATATAATATCATTTATTGGTATTTCTGCTGTAGCTTTATTTATACTTTATTGCGAATTTTTTGGTTATGATAAAGGTAATAGATTTTTGAAGAATATTAATTTTCCTTTGGATGATAATGGAATAATAGTTATAGGTTTTATTATTGGAGCGATTCTAATTGCATCTATACTATTAAGGAAAAAGCTATTCTTATAAGATCATAAATTTGTTATGCGCTGAAAAATGTCCCCTATGAAAATATAGTGTCATTCAGGATGAATTCATTAAAGAAGTTTAAAACGGACACCCTTTTTGACACCCTGAGTTAAAGAATATAGCCTAATATAGGTTAGTATAGCATAGACAAGTATACCCTAACAGTGGGAAAAGCCCACCGTTAGGGCATCATCTATATAACTCAAAATCGTACGGGAAACCGTGGGGGTTCAAGTCCCCCCTTCGGCACCAGTAGGGCATCTCAGAGTTTCTGAGGTGCTATTTTTTTGCGTAAATGTACCCTAAATGACACCCTTAGTTTGAACTGCTCCCTGTAAAGTGGACAGTGGAAATCATATATTATGCCGCTAAATCCTGGTTTCTAAATTGTAGCTTCAGTAAGAATACATATTTATTTTTGGGTGCACAATATTAGAAGAACCACTAGGCTTAAAAAGCATAAGGGTTTTCTAATAAAGCAATTATTGTCCAAATTGCAATAAGTAATAAAAGGCTAACACTGAACTTATAAAGATTTGTTTTATTTTCTTATTCACAAAACTCCATAATCAAAGCATATAATTAATCATTCTAGTCTTCAATATAGATTTCAGATTTGGAATAAAGTGCCGCTTTACCGCTCATTTTTACCCTTTTACCCTCCGTCTGACAATATAGTGTACCACCACGCATCGAGGCTTGATAAGCCACAATTTTACTTTTTTGTAATCTGTTCGCCCAAAACGGAACGATATGGCAATGGCCTGAACCACATACCGGATCTTCAGAAACATTGCATTTAGGAGCAAATGTGCGTGATACACAGTCAGTATCTTTTCCCCTTGAAGTTACATGAAGTAATAACCCATCCAGTATTTTTACTTTTTCCAAATCAGGTTTTATTTTTCTCACAATGGATTCGTCCTCAAAGACACACATCAAGTCTCTACCCATATATGCTTCTGTTGGTACAGCACCAATAGCCTGGATCATTTGCTCCGTTACGGTAACAGTATTAAGTTCATAAGAGGGGAAATCCATCTCATAAAGGTTTTTATTTCGCTTTACAATTAAATCTCCACTAAGTGTTTCAAATGTAACAACATCCCATGTTGTTTCTAAAAAATTTAGTACAACATATGCACAAGCAAGTGTCGCATGTCCACACAGGTCGATTTCACCACCCGGAGTAAACCAACGCAAGTAATACTTATCCCCATTTTTTACTGCAAAAGCTGTTTCAGAGAGATTGTTTTCCAAAGTAATTTGCATCATCAATTCATCTAAGAGCCAATTATCCAAAATGCAGATGGCTGCGGGGTTTCCACCAAATACCTTGTCTGTAAATGCATCAACAACATATTGTTTCATTTTGTGTTCCTCCTTCATAATTTTTCATTTTAACTTTTCAAGTTCATTATAATATAAAATGAAATGCCACACAATAGATATATTGTGTGGCATACAATCTTTTATATTTTTAAGATTGAATTAGTTCAGCGAGTATTTTTACACCTCTTTCAAACTGTTCTAAATCTTTTGGAGCGCATATAGAAAGTCTGACAGCATGAGCTGGAAGTGTTTTTCCCACAGAAAATTTTTCGGCCCCATAAACTTGAAGATCTTTTGTAAGGGCAATATCTTCAAATGCTTTACCTGTAAAATTTTCAGGTAATAGTAACCATCGAAAAATATCTGTTTCTTTTCCAATGCATATTTCTTTTGGAATCCATTTTTCTAGTATTGAGTTTCGTATAGCTGTATTTACTTTATGATTTTTAATTATAGTTTCAAATTGACCGGAAGCTATAATGCGTGCTGACAATTCCGCCATCAATGGAACAATGGAAACATTCAAGCTATAAAGTGCGTTCGAAACAGCAGTTTTGTAAATTGGAGGTACTGAAATATATGCTACCCTAAGTCCAGGGGCAATTACTTTGGATAAAGTGGAAATGTAAATACCTCTATTCTTAATATAATCACACACTGCAGTCATTCCAGTTTCTATAAGTTGATATGTTCCATCTTCAATCAAAATGCAATCATACTGTTCTGCAATTCTTGCAACTTCCATTCTTTGAGCCTGTGGCATAGTTATTGTTGTGGGATTATGACACGTAGGTATGATATAAATACCATTTATGTTTTCCTGCTTGCACATCATTTCCAAAACATCTGTATCCATGCCTTTATCATTTTGAGGTATAGGAATGAGTTGTATTCCCAACATAGCTGTTGCGGTTTTAATCCCCGGATAAGTATGATCATCTACTGCAATCTTTTCTCCACGTTTGAATAAAGCGGCAAGGACAGCTGATAAGGAATTTTGCCCCCCACTGGCGAATAAAATTTGTTCACATTCAGTTTTGTGTCCGCAATAGCTCAATAGGGAAACTGCCACCTCCTTTTGCCATTGCATTGGCTCTGTCTGATAACCAAATAAATTGACAGACTGGGGTTCATTGATAATCTCTTTTAACATTTGCATTAGAATTTCATTTCCTGATGACCCTGGAACTGTAGCACCCATATCAATGACTTTTTCATCAATTTTCTCTGATACAAGCCGCCCATTTGTGTGCGTATCATAAGACACAAATGTACCGTTTCCTACCGTAGCAGATAATATCCCCTTTAATTCTAACAGCTTAAAGGCTTTTGATATTGTACTTACATTGAGATCAAGAAAGTATGCAAGTTCTCTTTGCGGCGGTAGTTTCGTACCGGGTTTAACCACCCCATTCGCAATATCTTGTTCTAATTGTTTGGCTAAGGTTTGATATATAGATTTGCTATTTTTATCTATTTTCGGCATCCATGTTAAAGTATAATTTTCAAAAGAATTAAATGGCATATTTATCACCTCGCCACTCAATTATAGCATTGTATGCTTTACCTGTAAATTCTGTAATTGATCCTATGTGTTATGCCCTGAAAAACGTCCATTATGAAAATATAGTATTATCTTTATAGGAAGAAAAATTAACTCACAATAATAGCTGAAAACTGACACCCTTTTTGACACCCCGACTTAAATAGTATAGCCAAATATGGCTGAGTATAGCAAAGTCAAGAATGCCGTAACAGTGGGAAAAGCCCACCGTTAGAGCATCCTCTATATACCTCAAAATCGTACGAGAAATCGTGGGGGTTCAAGTCCCCCCTTCGGCACCAGTAGGGCATCTCAGAGTTTCTGAGGTGCTATTTTTTTGCGCAAATGAACTCTTAATGCAGTGAAATGGGGTGTCAAGGTATTTGGACTGCGCATACGATGCAAAAACGTACGAGAAATTAATAATGGCACCTATAAAAGTGTCTTTTTGCTTTAATAGATAGTTGATTGGGTAATACTGTACAATATAGGTCCCTTATAAAAATAAATTATTATAATGAAGTACTAAATAAAGTAAAATACTCTAAGTTAATTTAAATAGATATTATATAATTACTTGTATTTTACTATAAATTAATTAGAATTTAGTATTAAAATAAGTTTGTATAGGATATAATTAAGATAATAAAATCAGTCTTTAAATACATAGAGAAGAGAAACTGCTGTATATAAAAATATTTGAAAAGCATGAAAAAAGGAGGTTAATATTATATTTATTTTAGAAAAATTAAAGTTTATAATTTTTAATAAAAAAAATGTATTAAAGGTTAAGGAAAATAGAAAAGCGTTATATTCCATACAAATTGGAATAATAAGTATATTGGGTATTTTAATAATATTATTTTTAAGTATTAATTTACCAAATAAAAGATTATATATTCCTTTACTTATATTTTTATTATTGTTATCACTTATAGCGTTATTTTTAAATGATAAAGGCAAATATAAATCTTCACTTACTTTAACAATTTCTATTTTTTTAATAGGTGTATGGATTCCAATTTACATTGATGCTTATTTAACATCCAATGATTTAATTCCGTTTGTATATCTATCATTAGCAATATATATGTCTGCATACTTTTTAACTGCACGTATTACCATATTTATAACTGTTGTTCAAATAATTTTTTTGGTATATTTGATAAAGAAAAACCCTTATTTATATGTACAAAACTGGATTAGTTTAATTGTATTTATAGTTTTTATAGCTTTAATTAGCATAATTAATAGCATAATTAGGAATAGACAAATTTTCATCATTGATTCTCAAAAAGAAAAATTATATTGGCAAGCAAGAAAAGACCCGCTAACGGGTATATATAATCGGTTGTTTATGGAAGAATTTATAAATGATGAATTTCCAAACTTTATAAATGAGAAGAAGGATTTTGGCTTAATAATAATAGATATTGATGATTTTAAAAGTATTAACGATACCTTTGGCCATTTTTTAGGAGATCAAGTAATAAAACAAATTTGTAATCTTATTTTATCTAAAATAAGATTAACTGATGTTTTTTGTAGACTTGGAGGGGATGAGTTTATTTTAATAGCACCTAATTGTTCGCCTAAGAATTTATTATTAATAGCTGAAAATTTAAGGGAAGCTATTAATAAACTTGACCTGCAATATGAAGAGTACAATATAAATAATATAACAGTTTCTATCGGAGTTGCAAATATAAATGAAAAAATTTGTGATTGGGAAGATCTTTTGAGATTAGCAGATAGAGCACTTTACAAAGCAAAAAAAAATGGTAGAAATAAAGTGTATGCTGAATTGGATTAACATTTGAAATAATGATGTTGTTATGCGTTAAAAAAAGTCCACTATGAAATTATAGAATCATATGCATAGGCAGGGTAAATTCATTAAAAGAATTAAAAGGAGATACCCTTTTTGACACTCCGAACTAAAGATTATAGCCTAATATGGGTGAGTATAGTGAACTGCTCCCTGTCCGGTGGACAGGGTAAAATCTTATATTATGCTGCTAAAGCCTGGTTTCTAACTTGAAGTGGAGCCAGGCCTTTGTATTTAGTTTGATATCTTTTGTTGTTCTAGAAATATATGTAGGCATAAATAGCTTTCTCTAAGTAACTGTAAGTTTCGACTTTTTATCGAATTCATTTAGCCAAATTTCTATTTCTTTGGCTGGAAGAGGTCTAGACAATAAATAACCTTGAATTGAATTACACCCTAATGCTGTTAATATTGATAACTGCTGAGGAGTCTCAACTCCTTCAGCTACTGTCTTGATATTTAGTATTTTTGCAATATCTATTATAGTATTTATTACTGTAACCTCTTTATCTTCATTTCCTATTTTCGAAACAAAACTACCATCGATCTTCAAGGTAGTGAAATTTAATTGAGATAAATAATTTAGTGAACTATAGCCAGTGCCAAAATCATCCATCGCAATTGAAAAACCATAGTTTAGCAACTGTTGTATTAACTTTTTAGAGTTCTCTAAATCCTTTACTAAAAAAGATTCTGTAATCTCTAGTTCAATTTGCGAAGAGTTGATTTTACTATTATCAAGTAAATCAAATAAAAATTTACATAAATCATCATCAAAATGATAAGCGGAAATATTAATAGAAACCTTGATTTTAAGGCCTTTAGTCAACCACTCTTCCATCTGTTTTACAACCTTAATCAAAACGTATTCATCTACATATTTTATTATTTGACTTCTCTCAGCGATTGGTATAAAAAATGAGGGTGGTATAAATTCACCATTTTCATCTTTCCAACGTAAAAGGGCTTCAAATCCTTGAATTTTGCCATTTTGTAAATTTAGCTGGGGCTGATAATACATTTCCAGATCATTGTTTTCTAAAGCCATTTCAAGTTTGTTTTCAATATTATGTATATTATTTAATGAATATCCAATTTCCTCATTGTATAATTGTAGATTATTTGCGCCTTTATTTTTTGCATAATACATTGAGGCATCGGCAAGTTTAATTATCTCGTCTTGGTTAAGTCCATTATCAGGATAAAAACTAATTCCCGAACAGCAACTTAGTTTGAAAATTTCATTATTCAATTCAATAGGAGTATTAATTTGATCCATTGTATCTTTAACTATTTTTACAAAAGAATCTTTGTTTTCACCTATTTTGAGCAATATAAATTCATCCCCACCCCATCGATAAGCTTTATATAAATTGATTATCGATAACTTTTGAGCTACCTTAACAAGTAGTTTATCACCTAATGTGTGTCCTTCATTATCATTAATATCTTTAAAGTTATCCAAATCTAAAAAAGCGATACCAAATGCAGTTTGTGATGCAATCAAGTTATCAATGTCCATAAGCAGGGATCTACGGTTAGGTAGAAGTGTGAGCGTATCTGTATAAATTAATCCTTTAATCCTATTTGATAATAGTAAATTGTTATTGATTACTATTCCTATAATAATTGTTATTGAGCTAATTAAAGAAAAATATATTATGCCATTAATAATTAATTCCGCTTTTTGTGTAGATTTTAGTGATGTGGTTATTACTCCACTTGCAATCCATTCATTACCTCCAATATGTATAGTATGCTTTATGGTGCTTTTAGGTTTTATAGGGGTTTCCCAAAACACTCCAGATGAATTGCTTAACTGGGAAAAAGGATTTTGGTTATCAATACTGTTAAAACTATCTTTTATAATAGATTCTACATCTACTACAACATTAATCACTCCCCAATATTCATTTTCTTTAAATAT
>JAGXIK010000002.1 GCA_024635715.1 Gillisia sp. | reverse complement strand
TTCTTGTGCTTGCAAATGGATCTTTTTAAGATCTCCAGACTTTACCAAGCGCGAGGCATTACTATCCTCATTTATAAATGCATTTATTTCTTCTGCGGAAGGTAAAACTTCTACATTCCCAAGTTTACCAAGATCATTCCCTGTTAGAAATTTACTGTTTCTAATTTCCTGCGGAATTTGATCTACTCCGATTCCAAGAGATGACAATGGTTTAGGCACTTCAAAAAGACCCATATTGGCTCTCGTATACCAGTTCCCACCCATTCTTGCTACCTGATCTATTTTGTATTGATCTACAAAACCATCGGCATCTAAAATAGCCTCATCAAAATGCATTTTTACTACTTCACAGATCACCAAATTCCCAGCTCCACCTTCTTCTCCAAGTTCTTTAACTTCTAAAATTTTGCACTCAAACTGTACAGGAGACTCTGCAACTCTAAATGGTTTTACTACATCAGATTTCAGCATAGTGAAGCCTGCTTTTTCAAACTCATTAACCCCTTCTGGATACTCTGTGCTGGAAAGTGACATTTGCTGTACGATCTTATAATCTACAATATTAATCACTACTTCTTTGGTCGCTTTTGCATTCAAATAAGTATGCTTAACGGTATTATCTCTACCTCTTCTCGCAGGAGAAAATATTAAGATTGGAGGGTTCGCACTAAAGACATTAAAAAAACTGAAAGGAGACAAGTTTGGCCTGCCATTTTCGTCTAGTGTACTTGCAAATGCAATGGGTCTTGGCCCAACTGCACCTAGTAAATATTGATGTCTTTTTCCAGTACTAATTTCCTTAGGATCTATAGATAGCATTCAGCGATTTTTCACAAAGGTAACGAATCGACTTAGGAATGAAAAACCGTATTTCAACAATAATATTAACAGAAAACGGTTATATTTAAATCCTTCTAAATAAGGCTTCATGAATTTTACAAACGAACGAAACTTTGCACGTTGGTTCATTATTATCTCTTCCCTACTCATTGTAGCGCTTATTTTATGGAACACCTCCATTTTTTTTGAACGCTTAAAACAAGATGAGCGCGATAAAATGGAATTATGGACTGCTGCACAGGCATTTCTAGATAAAGCCACCGGGGACACAGATATAGATCTCACTTTAAAAATTCTTAATACCAACACCACTATTCCTACCATTTGGATAAATGAAAAGGGGGAGATCGTAGACGGCCTAAATATTCCTATAGAAACAAGGGGAAATCAGAAGAAACTGGATGAATATTTTAGCGAATTAAAGTCAGAAAATGAGCCTATAGAAATGGTTTTGGGGAAAAATCAAGTTCATAAGATCTACTATGGAGATTCGCCCCTGCTCACAAAGATCAAATATTATCCTATTGGATTGTTACTTATTATATTTCTGTTTATAGGGGTTGTCTATTTCTTTTACACCACCACAAAATCTAGCGAGCAAAATAAATTATGGGCGGGAATGGCAAAAGAAACCGCTCACCAAATAGGCACACCATTATCATCTTTAATTGGATGGACAGAAATTCTGAAAGAAGAAAATGTTAATAAGTCCTATATTTCTGAAATTGAAAAAGATATAGAAAGATTACGAACCATTACCGATAGGTTCTCTAAAATTGGTTCTACTCCTATACTCTCTGAAACCGATATTGTTATTGCGATTAAGGAGAGTTATAATTATCTATTTACCCGAAGCTCCCGACTCATCAACTTTAAACTTTCTACACCGCACACCCCTATTTATGTGAATTTAAATGAATCTCTATTTAGTTGGACCATTGAGAATTTGGTAAGGAATGCTATTGATGCTATGAAAGGAAAAGGAAATCTGGACATAGAAATAAAGCAAGATCTACATTGGGTTTATATTTACATAAAAGATAGCGGAAAGGGAATCCCAAAAAGTAAGTATTATACTATTTTTAATCCGGGATTTACGACAAAACAGAGAGGTTGGGGGCTTGGACTTTCACTTTCAAAACGAATTGTTGAAGAATATCATAATGGAAAAATCAAGGTTTATGAAAGTGAACTTAATAAGGGATCAACTTTCCAAATAGCCTTAAGAAAGATTCAATAATTCTTCATTATTTCCCTAAGATTGTCTGGGATGGTATAAGTTTTATTCAAATCAAAATCGAAGCAAACTGCAATATCACGACCCTCGGCACAAACCTCCATGTCTTCATTCAAAATAATATGATCTAGACCAAAACTGCTATTCTTAATAAATGCCAGTTTTGTTTTTACAATGGCAGTTCCAGGATAATATAACGATTTTTTAAAATCGCAATGTGTAGAAACCACCATTGGCCCTTTATGGGTCGCTTCATAAATTTCAGTTAGTCCAGTTGCTTCCCAAAAAAGCGCTCTTCCTGTTTGCATGAATCTGATAAACGTAAGATTATTTACATGTTTATACATGTCTAGATCACTCCAGTCTATCCTTAAGTCTATACTAAGTTTATAATCTGAATAATCCATTATAAATTCTCTTTGATCTCTTCTGCTAATCTGGATAATTGATCATGTGAAAAATTCAACTTCTTACCAAAGTCCATATCCTTCATTTTATTTAGTGGGATTAAATGAACATGTACATGAGGCACTTCCAGTCCAATCACTGCCATTCCCACACGTTTACAAGGAACCGCTTCTTCTAGAGCCATTGCTACCTTTTTGGAAAAACTCATTAATCCCAGATAGGTTTCGTCATCTAATTCAAACAATTTATCTACCTCTTCTTTTGGAATACATAAAGTGTGTCCTTTTGCATTAGGATTAATGTCTAAGAAAGCAAGAAATTTGTCGGTCTCGGCAATCTTGTAAGAGGGAAGTTCCCCGCTGATGATTTTAGAAAAAATTGTAGACATAACTATTGTTGTATATATTAAAATTAAAAAACCTTTTCATGGCATCTCTTAAAAGACACAGAAAAGGTTATATGTTTTTTTATTTAAAATTAAAATCATTCTCTCCAGATCTCAAGTACTTCAAATTCCATTGTCCCATTAGGAACACTAATTTCTGCAGTATCTCCCACCTGTTTTCCCAGTAATCCTTTTCCAATTGGTGATTCAACAGAGATCTTACCGGTTTTAATATCGGCTTCACTTTGAGCCACCAACTTATAGGTCATTTCTGATCCGTTAGTTTTATTTTTAATTTTAACCAAGGAGTGAACTAAAGCTTTTGAAGTGTCCAACTGAGATTCATCTATAACTCGTGCATTAGAAGCCACTTCTTCCATTTTAGAAATTCTCATTTCTAATAATCCCTGTGCTTCTTTTGCAGCATCATATTCTGCATTCTCACTTAAGTCTCCCTTATCGCGAGCTTCAGCAATTGCTTGAGATGCTTTAGGGCGCTCGACATCCCTTAATTGATTAAGTTCATCTTTCAGCTTTTTTAAGCCTTCAAGTGTATAATAAGATACTTTACTCATAATTTTCTCGTTTATCAATAGTCGTTACAGGAATTCACCTCACACTCCTCATTACCTATAACTGTATCGTGATTTTATAAATTCCAAACTCCAAAAGTAATAGGGTTTGGAGAACCTAATTTAGGCCTGTTTTATATGCGTTTAAATTTCAAAATCTTGCTAAGAAATACAAAAAATCCCACATAAGACGGGATTTATATACACAAATATAATAAATTTAAATTTTGAAAGCAATATATTTCTTAAGCCCTAAATCCAATTAAAATGATCCAAAAACTTTGTAGTTTATTAATGCTCTTTTTAGTCTTTAACTCTTGCAGTACTAATGCTGAGGATAGAATAGATAATCCTAATTTGATAAATGTGAGTTTTAGACTGAATCTTGATTTAAACTTACCAGAATACAATAGCTTAAATTTTCCCGGAAATAGTTATTCTACTTATAATACCGGGATTAATGGTGTTGTTGTTTATAATATTAATAACACTCAGTTTACTGCTTTTGAATTAAGCGATCCAAACCACCCTTTAAGTGATTGTTCAACTTTGCGAGTACAGGGAGTTATTGCTAAATGTGATTGTAATGATGGCAACAGTTATAACATTCTAACGGGGGAGCTTACCAACGGGAGTGGCCAATACACCATGAAACCCTATAGAGTAAGTAAAAACGGAAATACGTTAGAGGTATTTAACTAAAGACTAATTACATTAAAAATATAAGTCGCCATTCTAAATTAAGAATGGCGACTTTTTTTGTGCATCAATCTTGAAAATTGATCCCTACCGCACAAAACTCTTTTTATAAAAAGGAAACTCCTAGGTTTATCACGATATTTCGGGATGAAAATACTTTTAAAAATTTTGAAGTAAGTCTCACGTAATTAACCTTTTAATGGAAGATTAAAATTTTAAGGTAGCTCCAGCCAAGAAATTAATACCTGCTTGCGGATAATAACCCGCTCCCTCTATTGTGGTTATTTCTCCCGGAACAGAAAAATCATCATCATAGGTAAAGAAATATCCATTGGACACATATTTCACATCAAAAATATTATTTACCAAAGCATTAAAAACGATGGATTTAAAAACCGGAATATCTCTTAGCTCATATACCACATTTAGATCATTTACAAAGAAACTATCCAATGTAGAGGCCTCACTGTCTATATTTCCCATATACTGCTCACCTACAAATTTAGATAGCAAGCCTATTTGTAAATTCTCTTTAGGTGAATAAACGAACATATTAGAGGCAACAATTTCTGGGGAATAAGAAATATTGGTATTCCCAAGATCTACCAAAGCCCCATCTATAGAAGCAACAAAATCTTTGTTTTTATTTGTGCTTAAAGCAACATTAGGCATTAACCTCCATTTACTAGATATTTGCCAGTCGGCATCTATTTCTAGACCTAATCTATAACTGTTCCCACTGGTAGTTCTTAATGGAGCTCCCACATCGTTTAGGGCTCCTGAAAGCACTAACTGATCTTTATAATCCATAAAGTAAAGATTCGAGTTCACCTTAAAATTAGGTTTATCATATCTCCAGCCTAATTCAAAATCGTTCAATTTTTCAGCGGTACTAATCCCTTCTTCAAAATCGTTTCTGGTAGGCTCTCTATTTGCCCTTCCGTAGTAAGCATAAAACTGATTGCTTGGATTTAACTGATATGTGATTCCCGCTTTTGGATTGAAGAACTCAAAGCTTTTATCTACATCTATACCAACAAGATCTGAAGTGATCCCACCTGTGGAATAATCTATAAACCTCCCCTGAAGATCAATAAAAAATTGCCATTTATTATCTAGCTTAAAAGTAGCTTTGGAGAATACGGTAAATTCATTTTTAGTTGCATCACTAAAATAATACTTGTCCCTAATTTCAGAATCACTGGCAAACCTGGCCCAGATTACTTCTCCAAAATGATCTCCTTTATACAAACTATAAAATGCTCCAGAAGTTACTTCCAATTTAGCGTTCTTATAAGTTGCGTTGGCATTCACCACATAATAATCGTTATCTAGCCATCTGCGTCTAATAAGATCTGTAGAATTAATGCTTTCCGCACCAATTTCTATAGGTGTAAAATTATAATCCTCAAAGTCCTCATCTTCCTTGTATTGCTCGAAATACCCTCTTCCGTAGGTATAATTTAAACCAAGATTAGTAGACCAGTTATTGTTAAAACGCTCATTCCAGTGCAACTGATAATGATCCTGCTTGTAATTATCTACTTCATTATCATAAAATTGAGTATTTCCCTCGGTATCTGTATACATGCCCGCAGGATT
>JAGXIK010000025.1 GCA_024635715.1 Gillisia sp. | reverse complement strand
ATTTTTTCGACCGGAAAGAAGCTAGAAAGTTAGATAGATTCGCGCAATACGCAATTGTTGCGTCAGATGAAGCCATTAAAGACTCCGGAATAGACCTGAATGTTGTAGACAAACATAGGGTAGGAGTAATTTGGGGAGCGGGAATTGGAGGATTGGAAACATTCCAGGATGAGGTGATTAATTTCTCTGAAGGAGATGGAACACCGCGTTTTAATCCATTTTTCATCCCGAAGATGATTGCAGATATTGCCCCTGGTAATATCTCTATTCGTCATGGTTTTATGGGAGCAAACTATACAACAGTTTCGGCTTGTGCTTCTGCTGCTAATGCTATGTTTGATGCTTTAAATAATATTCGCTTGGGATATAGCGATGTGATTATTTCTGGCGGATCTGAAGCTGCGGTAACAAAAGCGGGAATGGGAGGATTTAATGCTATGCATGCTCTTTCTACAAGAAACGAAAGTCCCGAAACAGCTTCTAGACCTTTTGATGCAACCAGAGATGGATTTGTATTAGGAGAAGGAGCAGGTGCTTTGGTTTTAGAAGAATATGAACATGCAAAAGCACGTGGAGCAAAGATCTACGCCGAATTTGTTGGCGGAGGACTTTCTTCTGATGCCTACCACATGACTGCGCCACATCCAGAAGGAATTGGTGTCATTGCAGTAATGGAGAATTGTTTGCAAAATGCGGGTTTAAAACCTGAAGATGTAGACGCAATTAATACTCATGGAACATCTACACCTTTAGGGGATGTAGCTGAACTGAAAGCTATTTCTAAAGTTTTTGGAAAGCACGCTAAGAATATTAATATCAATTCAACAAAATCCATGACAGGTCACCTGTTAGGAGCTGCGGGAGCTATTGAAGCTATTTCTTCAATACTTTCTATGAAGCATGGAATTATCCCTCCAACGATCAATCACGAACATCAAGATGAAAACATAGATCCAGAATTAAATCTTACTTTGAACAAAGCGCAAAAACGCGAAGTTAACTTAGTAATGAGCAATACTTTTGGATTTGGAGGTCATAACGCATGTGTACTGTTTAAAAAATTAGATGAATAACCTATCGCAATGAGTGTTATTCGAAACATATTAAATTCCCGTTCTTCTAAAGGCGGGAATTTTTTTATAGAAATGCAAAAGATCTTGGGGTTTAAACCTAAGAACATCAATTTCTATAGAAAAGCATTTACTCACAGATCTTTAAATCAAAGAGATGAAGAAGGCAATGCTATAAATTTTGAACGTTTGGAATTTTTGGGAGATGCTATGCTTAGTGCAGTAATAGCTGCCTACTTGTTTAAGACAGTTCCAGGAGGTAATGAAGGGTATCTTACCAAGATGCGCTCTAAGGTTGTAAGCCGAAAGCATTTGAATGAATTGGGTAAAGACCTGAACCTAATCGGTCACGTACAAACTAATATTCCAAAGGAACAGTTTGGAGCCAATATTCATGGTAACCTTTTTGAAGCACTTATAGGCGCAATTTATTGGGATCGCGGATATAAATATTGCAAGAAATTTATATTTGATAGGGTGATCATTCCGTATGTAGATATCGAACAGCTGGAAGGAAAAGTGATTAGCTATAAGAGCTTACTTATAGAGTGGTGCCAAAAAACCAAGAAAAACTTCAATTACGAGGTGTATGATGATTCTGGTAATGAGGAAATGAAACACTTCGCTGTAAAACTTAGAATCGAAGATAAAGTGGTGGCAAAAGCAAGAGCTACTTCAAAAAAGAAAGCTGAAGAAAAGGCGTCTAAAAGAGCATATTACGCGCTTCAAACTAGGATAGATAGCTAGAAATCAACCCCTTCAAACTATAACGTTTTCGTAAGTATTTCGCAAAAAATGTTCTAATTTCCTTAGAATTCTGTATTCTTATCCTATCTTTAACATTAAAGATTAAGAGTATGTTATCCCATAAATTACTTTTGGATGATGTAGAGGATGACTATCATTTATTGGCTATCCATAGTTCCTTAGAGGAATTTAAAATGGCTTTTTTATTGAATATGAATCTGCATTTAAGCCTTAAACGTACTCCTTTCGATGTAGATTTTAATCACGGAGAGGTGCAAGCCTTGTATCCGCTTTATTTTTTTAGAGAACCTACAAAATACCGCACGTATTATTTGTTCAAGAACAAGTATAAAGGATCTGTGAAAAAGGTGGTTAGTTCGGGGTCGTTGTTTGTAGAAGAAGAAAATTCTACTCAACTCACGTATTTAATTCCGGAGTATAAAAAGGTAGATTATTTTTTAAAAATAGAAGATGATCTAGGGGAAGAGCTTATTCAGGATCTCTTGAATGCCATTAGTAGGATTCCAAGAGTTATTACAACATATATAGTTGATATAAATCAGCTAAAATCAAGAAATAATTTAATTGTAGATTAATGCCAGCAAATAAAAGAACAAAAATTGTAGCCACATTAGGACCAGCAACTAGCGAAAAATCTGTGTTAAAAGATATGCTAGAAGCAGGAGTAAATGTGTTTAGAGTTAATTTTTCGCACGCAGATTATGAAGATGTGAAGGAGCGAATTACAATGATTCGAGAACTTAATGAAGAATTTGGATATACAGCAGCAATACTTGCCGATCTCCAGGGCCCTAAATTAAGGGTGGGAAAAATGAAGGAAGAAGTGGTTGTTAACCCAGGAGACCAAATCATTTTTGCCACAGGAAAAGAATTTAAAGGAACTGCATCTCGTGTTTATATGAACTACGAACAGTTTCCAAGAGATGTGAAACCGGGAGAACGAGTTTTATTGGATGATGGGAAGTTGATGTTTGAAATTGTAAGCACTAACAAAACAGATGAAGTGGTTGCAAAAGTAATTCAAGGAGGTCCTTTGAAATCAAGAAAAGGGGTGAATCTTCCTAATACAAAGATCTCTTTACCGGCACTTACAACTAAGGATATAAAAGATGCGATTTTTGCATGTGAACTAGAAGTAGATTGGATCGCGCTTTCTTTTGTGAGACATGCAGAAGACCTTATGGAATTACAGGAATTGATCAAAAAGCACAGTGATCATAAAATTCCAATTATTGCTAAAATCGAAAAGCCTGAGGGCGTAGAGAATATAGATAAAATAGTTGCCTATTGCGACGGGCTAATGGTTGCTCGTGGTGATCTTGGTGTAGAGATCCCTGCTCAAGAAGTTCCACTTATCCAGAAACAATTGGTGCTAATCGCTAAAAAAGCAAGAATTCCCGTGATCATTGCTACTCAAATGATGGAAACTATGATCACAAGCCTTACTCCAACAAGAGCAGAGGTAAATGATGTGGCAAATTCTGTGATGGATGGCGCAGATGCGGTAATGCTAAGTGGGGAAACCTCTGTTGGAAAATATCCGGTACAGGTGATTGAGAAAATGACACAGATCATTAAGAGTGTAGAAAACTCACCGCTTATTAAGGTGCCACACGATCCTCCACATGTTAGAACTAATAGGTATATCACAAAATCTGTGTGTTTTCATGCAGCGATAATGGCTAACGAAATAAAAGCAAAAGCAATATGTACCTTAACAAATAGTGGATATACTGCATTTCAAATTTCGGCTTGGCGTCCTGAATCAACGATTTTGGTATTTACTTCTAACCATAGAATATTATCTCAGTTAAGTTTACTGTGGGGAGTAAAAGCTTTCTTCTATGATAAGTTTTCAAGCACAGATGAGACCATCGAGGATATTAATAAAATAGCAAGTGACAATGGTTATGCAGAAGCTGGAGATTTTATAATAAATCTGGCCTCTATGCCAATTGCCGATAAAGGAATGGTAAATACCCTACGTGTTTCTGAAATAAAATAACACCTAGGTTAAAATAAAAAAGCCACGAATACACTAATGTTTATTAGTGTATTCGTGGCTTTTTAGTGAAAAATACTTAATTAGAAATCAAACTTTAGCTGTACAGCTATTTCTTTCTCTTTCTCCTGAGTTTCCGTTTTTCCTGTATTTAAATTGGAAAGTGTAATTCCCAAAAGGCGAACAGAATTTTTCATTTTTTCCTGAAACAATAATTCCTTCGCTGTATCCAAAATAATGTCTTTAGAAGCTATAAAGTAGGCTAATGTTTTACTTCTAGTTTGTAAAGTAAAATCGCTATATTTTATCTTTAAAGTGACGGTTTTACCGGCAACTTTGCTCTTCTTTAATCTGCGTTCAATTTCTTCAGCTATATTTTCTAAGCGCTCCATCATAAAGATCTCTGAAGCGATATTTTCATTAAAAGTCCTTTCGGCACCAAGGGATTTCCTAATTCTATCTGTTTTTACTTCACTGGTATGAATCCCGCGTACCACATTGTAGTAGTATCTTCCGCTCTTTCCAAAGTTCTCTGTTAAGAACTCTTCAGATTTTTCTTTTAACTGAATCCCCTTAAAGATCCCTAATCGATACATTTTCTCTGCCGTCACTTTTCCAACACCATAGAATTTCCTGATTTGTAATTGCTCCAAAAACTCTTCGACCTCTTCTGGATTTACCGTTTTTTGTCCGTTAGGTTTATTAATATCACTTGCTACTTTCGCAATAAACTTATTAATAGAAATCCCTGCGGAAGCATTTAAGCCAGTTTTTTGCTTGATCTTTTCCCGAATTTCCTTAGCTATCAAAGAAGCACTTGGAATCCCTTTTTTGTTTTCAGTGACATCTAAATAGGCTTCATCTAAAGAAAGTGGTTCAACAAGATCTGTATATTCTAAAAAAATCTCTCTTATTTGACTTGATACTTCTTTGTATCGTTCGAATCTGGGTTTTACAAAAATTAACTCTGGGCAATTTCGCTTTGCGATCACACTGCTCATGGCGCTTTTTACACCAAATTTTCGAGCTTCATAACTGGCGGCAGAAACCACCCCTCTTTCCGAACTCCCACCAACAGCAACCGGTTTGTTCTGTAAATCGAGATTATCCAATTGCTCTACAGATGCGTAAAATGCATCCATATCTATATGAATTATCTTTCTAATTGGGAACTGGGTTTTCACAACGTAAATTTAGGGAAACTTGAATTAGCCTAATACTAAGGAACACTAATAACTAAGGTTTTTGAATAGTTTATAATCCGCTATCTTTGGATAATCACTAAATTTTAATAACTAATCAAATGGCTTAGCCTAAGTTTACTTATTAGATTCTGAAATTATTTTGAACATCTTAACAGCATGACGAACTAACACTTTCAAAAAAAAATCATATGAAATCAGCGATACTACTAGGGGCAACGGGATTAACAGGAGGTTACTTATTAAAAACTTTACTGAATGATCCTAATTACAAAAAAGTGAAGGTGTTTTCCAGGTCTAGTGTTGGGTTTGAGCATGAAAAACTGGAAGAGCATTTAGTTGACCTACTGAAGCTAGAAGATTATAAAGACAGTTTCAATGTAGACGAAGTCTACTGCTGTATTGGTACAACTAAAAGTCAAACCCCGGATAAGGAAACCTATAAAAAAATTGACATGGGGATTCCAGTAACCGCTGCTAAACTTTGTAGAGAGAATAAAATAGACACTTTTTTGGTGATCTCTGCACTTGGAGCCGATGCTGATAGTAGTGTTTTTTACAATAAAGTGAAAGGGGAGATGCAGCATGAAGTACTGGAGCAAGGAATTGCGCACACTTATATTTTTCAGCCCTCATTAATTGCTGGAGATAGAGAAGAGGATAGATTTTTTGAGAATCTAGCCATTAAAGGGATGAAGCTTGTTAATAACCTACTGGTTGGTTCCCTAAAAAAATATAGATCTATTCATCCTAAAACTATTGCAAAAGCAATGCATATTTGCGCAAATTCTGGCTATCCTAAGATATTGATCGAATCTGATGAAATTCAGAAATTAGCTTCAGAATAACTCTCGAAATTTATGATAGAAATAGAACGAAAATTTTTAGTTACTTCAGATAAATATAAAACTGAAGCATTTAAAAGTTCAGAAATAAAACAAGGCTATTTAAACTCACACCCGGAAAGAACCACCAGAATCAGGATTCAGGATAAAAACGCGTTTATCACTATTAAGGGTAAGTCTTCTGAAAGTGGTTTATCAAGATTTGAATGGGAAAAGGAGATTCCGGTAGAGGAAGCTTTAGAGCTTTTAAAACTTTGCGAGCCGGGAGCTATTGAAAAAGTGCGTTATTTAGTGAAATCTAAAGAATTCACTTTCGAAATAGATGAATTTTTTGGGAGTAATCAAGGGCTAGTTGTAGCAGAAATTGAATTGCTTTCTGAGGAGGACACTTTTGAAAAACCTAGTTGGTTAGGCGAGGAAGTAACAGGAAATAACCGATATTATAACTCTCAACTTTGCATCAATCCCTACAGTAAATGGGAAAAATAATCAGTTATGAAAAAATACATATACGCATTAAGCCTAATTAGCATTCTTAATGCCTGTAACCAAAACGTAGAAAATGGACCTTCTAATCCATTTGAACCTATTGAGCAAGTGGAAAGGGAATCATTAGAGGAACGAGCCAAAAAACTTGAGGAAGATGGATACAAAACCTTTATTTATAAGGAAGGAGACAGCGCCTATTTGATGCAGCAATATTATATGGTGTTTTTAAAAGGTGGTGAAAATAGGAGTCAGGATTCCACGGAAGCAGCTCGGCTTCAATCGAAACATTTAGCTCACTTAGAAAGAATGGCAATAGAAGGATATGCAAGTTTAATTGGCCCTTTTGAAGATGAAGGAGACGTAAGGGGAATTGTAGTTTATAACACTCGTACTTTAAAAGAAGCAGATAGTCTTGCGAATATGGATCCAATGGTAAAAGCTGGAAGGTTAAAGGTGGAAGTGCACCCTTGGTGGACTGCCAAAGGCGGAAAATTAAATTAAATCCCTCATTGAGGGTTTAATTCCCCGAGGCTTGGCTCGAATTTTAAAAGTATTTTCCAATTCATGCCTCGTGGGCTTGCCCCGAGGTTCTCGATTAAAACATCCCGAAGCTTTAAAACTCTCGGGATGCTTCAACTAACAACTAATTAATTTTTATCTCCATCCACCACCTAGGGCTCTATAAAGATCCACGACAGATTTTAACTGATTGAATCTGGCATTAACAAGGTCTAGCTGTGAGCTCAAAGCGTTCTCTCTAGCCGTTAATACTTCCAGATAATTAGCATAACCATTTTTAAGTAATTCCTCAGAATATACGGTAGCATCAGAATATGCTTGGAACTCCATAGATTTTGCTTCTATCTTATCTGTACTTGCTTTATAATTATACAAGGCATCAGAAACCTCTTTTCCCGCAATTAACAGTGATTTTTCAAAATTAAGAGCCGCCTGTTCTCTTTGAGATTGTGTTACTTCAAATTGGGTTCTGATCCTCCTTCCGTTAAGAATTGGCTGGGTTAAAGAACCAATAAGAGTTGCAAAAAGAGAATTCACACTAAAAAGTTTATCGATATCTAAACTTTGAAATCCACCGTTAGCAGTTAAACTTAAAGAAGGATAGAAATTACTTCTCGCCACATTGGTAAGCTCAAAGGCATTTACCAAATTATACTCTGCAGCAATAAGATCTGGTCTGTTTTTTAATAATTGCATTGGAACACCAACTTCAAGATCTGTGGTGATCTCCTGCTCATTAAGAACTCCTCTTTGAATATTTTGAGGCGCTTCACCAAGAAGAATAGAAAGTGAATTCTCCAACAATCTAATTTCATTGTTGATATCTATTAAAATAGCTTTTGCAGTGTAAACTTGAGCTTCAGTTTGCTTCACTCCAACTTCAGTTACATTACCAGCTTCCTTTAAAGCTTGAGTGGTTTCTAAACCTTTTTTCCTTGTCTCTATAGTAGTTTCTGTGATCCTCTTTTGTTCATCTAAAGCTAATAACTGATAATAACTGGTGGCAATATTGGCAATTAACCTAGTCTTGATTGCTTGATGTGCCGCAACACTCTGAAGATAGGAAGCCTCAAATGCTCGTTTATTACTTCTTATTTTTCCCCAGATATCTGCTTCCCAGGAAAGGTTTCCGGTTGCTTCATATTGGGTAATACTTCCATCGAAAAAAGAGCCAAACTGACTGTTTTTAGACAGGATTTGATGATTTACACTTGCCCCCATTCCCAAAGTTGGAAGGTATCCTGCTTTTCCCTGCTTTACATAAGCCTCTGCAGCTAATATTTGCTGAATCGCAATACGCACATCCAAGTTATTCTGAAGTCCTTTCTCTATGTAAGAATCCAAGACAGGATCTGTAAACATTTCTCTCCAGGAAACCTCAGCCATGTTTAAGCTATCTTGAGGTAACTCATCTGTTCTATATAGATTTTCCTGAGGAACAACGTTCTCTGGCCGCTTGTATTCTTTAGCTACAAAACAAGATTGTAAGCTTAGGGCAATCATCCCAAGAATTAAGAATTTTGATTTATATAAGATTTTCATTGTATTAAATTTCTTGTTCAGATTATTCATTCTCTATTTTATCTGGCTCTGGTTTTTTACCAACTTTTTCCTGTAACCATTGGAAAAACATAAACAAAATTGGAATAACAAATACCCCAGTAATAGTTCCTATCAATAGTCCACCAACTGCACCTGTACCAATAGAACGGTTACCTTGCGCTCCAACACCGTTGGCTAAAACCAAGGGCGTCAAACCAAGAATAAAAGCGAAAGAAGTCATTAAAATAGGTCTTAAACGTGCTTTTGCACCATCTATAGCAGCATCTACAATAGATTCTCCATTTTTTCTTCGCTGTATAGCAAACTCCACGATTAGAATGGCATTTTTGGCAAGTAGTCCTATCAGCATTATCAAAGCGATCTGGAAATATATATTGTTCTCCAAACCAGTAAGTTTTGTAGTGAGATATGCTCCAAAAACCCCTAATGGTAATGAGAAAAGCACCGAAAGTGGCAATAAATAACTTTCATATTGTGCAGCTAGTAAGAAATAGACAAATATGATGGAGAGAATAAAGATCGTTGTGGTTTGATTTCCCGCACTAACTTCCTCACGCGTTAATCCAGAGTATGCAGTACTATAATTGCTAGGTAATGTTTCAGCCACTTCTTCTATTGCAGTAATTGCATCTCCAGAACTATAGCCTGGGTTTACAGCTCCAGTAAGAGTTGTAGAGTTGAACAAGTTAAACCTCGTAACAGATTGCGGACCGTATACCCGTTTTAGAGTCATGAATTCGGTGATTGGTGCCATTTCACCGCTTTCAGTTCTAACATATAACTCATTAAGTGCTTCTTTGGTAGCTCTATCTTCTGGTAAAGACTGAATGTATACGCGGTATTGTTTACCAAACCTCGAAAAGTCTGAAGCATATACTCCACCAATATATCCTTGTAGTGTAGAGAAAATACTGCTAATTGGAACTCCAAACTTCTTAGCTACCGGAACATTTAATTCTATCTCATATTGTGGATAGCGGGTGTTGAAGGAGGATTGTGCATATTGTATTTCCGGTCTGGCAGTTAATTTTTGCATGAATTCCTGATTCACTTTATCTAATTCTTCAAAACTAGATCCAGATCTATCTAATAAATTCACCGTAAAACCTGATGAGTTACCAAACCCAGGTATACTTGGAGGTGAGAAGAATATAACATTTGCTTCAGGGATAGTAGCCGCAATCCCGAATAATTTTCCGGTTACAGCTTCAATAGACTGGCTATCATCTTCACGCTCATCCCAATCATTCAACTTTATAAATCCAAGACCATAATTACTACCAGCTCCACTAATTAAACTTCTACCGTTAATTACAGATGCTCCTTTAACTTCGGGAAGTTGAGAGATCTTTTCGTAAAGTTTTTGGT
>JAGXIK010000142.1 GCA_024635715.1 Gillisia sp. | reverse complement strand
CTGCGTATTTCTGGCAATTCTTGCGGAGAAATCGGTTGGTAATGCAATTGCCTCATCAAGAGCATTTGTGTGTAAAGATTGTGTTCCTCCAAAGGCCGCTGCTGCTGCTTCTATACAGGTTCTGGCAACATTATTAAAAGGATCTTGCTCTGTTAAACTCCATCCACTTGTTTGGCAATGTGTTCTTAAAGCTAAAGATTTCTCGCTTTTAGGATTGAATTGTTTTACCAATTTCGCCCAAAGCATTCTGGCGGCTCGCATCTTGGCGATCTCCATAAAATGATTCATTCCAATTGCCCAGAAAAAAGAAAGTCTTGGTGCAAAACTGTCTATGTCCATTCCGGCTTCCAATCCTTTTCTAATATATTCTAAACCATCGGCCAAGGTGTATGCTAATTCAATATCGCATGTGGCTCCCGCTTCCTGCATATGATATCCTGAAATACTAATGCTATTGAATTTCGGCATCTTTGCAGAGGTGTATTCAAAGATGTCAGATATTATTCTCATAGATGGAGTAGGAGGGTAGATGTACGTATTACGCACCATAAATTCCTTTAAAATATCATTCTGAATAGTTCCAGATAATAAAGAAAGATCTACGCCCTGCTCTTCTGCAGCTACAATATAAAATGCCATAATTGGAAGCACTGCTCCATTCATAGTCATGGAAACCGACATTTTATCTAGTGGGATCTGATCGAAGAGGATCTTCATATCCTCCACAGAATCTATGGCAACTCCTGCTTTTCCTACATCTCCAACTACACGTTCATGATCGCTATCGTAACCTCTATGTGTTGGCAGATCAAATGCTACAGAAAGTCCTTTTTGGCCTCCTGCTAAATTCCTTCTATAAAAAGCATTGCTTTCCTCAGCAGTAGAAAAACCTGCATATTGCCGAATGGTCCAAGGTCTTCTCACATACATAGTGCTGTAAGGTCCGCGTAAATAAGGCGCAATTCCCGCTGCAAAATTTAAATGTTCAGCCTCACCAATATCACTTTTTGAATACACTTTTTTAAGCGGAATTCCTTCTGCTGTCATAAAAGTACTATCCGAATTGATATCCGAAGAACTTAGAGAAATCTCTTTTTTTAGTTTTATATGTTGAAGATTTTTTCTAGACATTGTTTTTATGCTTCCCTCATTGAGGGTTTTATTATGGACCCGATAATTATCGGGATGCTTAATTTTTTATATCTATTTCTTATTATAACCGGGCACTTTGTCGCTAAGTTATAAATAAGCACAATTATTTTTCTGTTTTTAATCTTTCCTGCTCCGATCTTTCTGAAAGGCGTTTTTCTAAAATTGGCTGAAGCAAAGTTTTTCTCGGATTCATTTTAAGGAAAGGATATAATTCCAAGTCGTTAGCCATTCTATCATCCGGATTCTGAAACTTGTTGGTTCCAATAAGGGTGATCTTTCCAGAATCAAAAAGTTCCTGCTCCTTAGTTGCGCTTTCAGCGATCTTTCGTTGAATAATGCCTTCTTTCAGTTGCTTTAAAAATCCGCCGCCATTTTCTATCTCTTTAAAGATCTCTAAGGCTTTCTCTGCGAATTGCTGAGTTAGTGTTTCCATATAATATGCTCCATCTGAAGCATTGGAAACCTTATCGAAATAACTTTCATTTTTCAGCACTAATAATTGATTGCGGGCAATCCTGTCTCCAAACTCATTGTTCTTATGGTAAATGGCATCGTAAGGAGAATTATAAACTTCGTCTGCACCACCAAGCACCGCACTCATACTTTGCGTGGTGGTTCTAAGTAGATTCACATTATAATCGTATAAAGTTTTATCTCTTTTTGAAGGCTGAGCTAAAATGCTGCATTTTTCAGAAATCTTATATTCTGAAGCTAGACTTGCATATAATAAGCGAAGTGCTTTCAATTTAGCGATCTCGAAAAAGTAATTTGATCCTGTAGCAGTTAAAAATTGAAGCTTAGTTTCAACTTTAATATTCTCGTCATTATCAAAATGATTCAAATATTCATTCGCATGTGCTAGCATATAGGCCAATTCTTGTGGGATGGTCGCTCCTGCATTTTGATATAAAGTACCATCTACGCTAATTGCCGATTCAAAACCTTCAGCTTTGGCAACAATATTGTTCAAGATCTCATGATCCTTTTTCAGGTCATGATACCAGTTTCCGGAGCGTGCTAAATTTCCGATAATATCTATTTGCAAACTTACTTGATGATCTTTTCCTGCTAAAAATGTTATTAAGGAAGAAAGGAATTCTTCAGAAAGAAATTCAAATGAAATATAGATAGGAGTAGTGCTTAACTCTATGTTTTTGAATAGGATATTAAAGTCTGATTCTTTAGAGGAGATAACAAACCATAAACTCTCAGCTCCTTTTTTAATTACTTCCAGTGCTTTTTTATTGCTTTTGGAATCTATAACAACGTATATCTTTTCACAAACATTCCAAGAAGTTGGGTTTGCAATAGAGATAGGATCTTTTATATCTTCAGCATTATAAAAGGGTTTTACTGAAATCCCATCTTTACTATGAAAAATAAGTGTTTCATTATAATCTGCTCCTTTCAAGTCGAATTGAATTTTCTGCTTCCATTCTTTGGCAGAAATTTCTTGGAATTCGTTGAATAAGGTGTGACTCATAATTTATTTTTTAAAAATATAATATGTAAAACCAAGGGATCGCTTAGTCTATAGTATCGTAATGAATGATATAAATATCTTCATTAGCTCTTTTCATGTAATAGTGCTGCCTTGCGTAGCTCTCTAATTCAAAGGAATCGTTAAGATTTTCTATGATAGCTCTATCCTTAGAGATCTCCTTCTGGTAGTATTCTTTATTTACTTTTAGCTTATTTACTTCTTCATCCAGTTCTCTATGGATCATCCAAGAGTTACTATCTAAAAAAAGCATCCAGCCCCCAAAAATAAGCAAGATTAGCACGTATTTGTTGCTAATAAACTTGAACCATTTATTATTGCGAAGCTCCTTTAGTTTCATAAGTTTTAAAGATACAAAATTACGCTAATCTGTCCTTGATGATCGTTTGAACAATATCTACCGCCACATTGTTATATCTATTGGTAGGAATAATGATATCTGCAAACTCTTTAGTAGGCTCAATAAACTGTTGATGCATAGGTTTTAAGGTAGTTTGATATCTCCATAAAACTTCATCCAGATCCCTTCCGCGATCGTTGATATCGCGTTTCAACCTCCTAATTAATCGCTCATCACTGTCAGCATGTACGTAGATCTTTATATCGAACATGTCACGAATATCTGCATGGGTAAGAATAAGGATACCCTCTACAATGATCACTTTTTTAGGCTGAATTGTTACCGTTTCCCCCGTTCTATTATGTTCTGTAAAGGAGTAAACCGGTTCCTCTATAGAATTCCCGTTTTTTAATTCTTTAAGATGAGAAACGAGAAGATCAAAATCGATGGATTTTGGATGGTCAAAATTTATCTTCACTCGATCTTCTAAGGATAAATGACTGGTGTCCTGATAATAAGAATCTTGCGAGATAACAGCTACATCTTCATTATTTAATTCATCAATAATCTGACTCACAACCGTGGTTTTTCCACTACCGGTACCACCGGCTATTCCAATAATAAGCATCTATAAATATTTTGACGCAAAGTTAATTATTAGTTTGAAATAGGGGAGCGGTCCATCATTTTTATTGAATTTAGATTTTCCCGTTTATCTAGAATAGGTGAAAAGATTATAAAATTTTATTTAGAGAGCGCTTTCACATCTTCTACTGTCACTTCTTTTTTAGAGGTGTTACCCCAAGAATTAGAGATATAATTCATGACATCTGCTACCTCTTGATCACTCAAGCCTTGAGGCGTCATCACGTTGTTGTAGTTTTCACCATTCACCACGATAGGGCCAGATAAACCATATTTTATGGCTTTAAGACTTTCTGTTCTTTTATCTGTTAACCAGTCTGATCCAGCTAGAGGTGGGAAATTACCCGGTATCCCTTTTCCGCTTGGTAAATGACAGGTCACACAAAAATTGCTGTAGACATCTTCTCCTCTTTTATAGCTTTCTGAAACTTTCTCCTGACCGGAAGAGTCAGAAATAGTAATTTTCTCTGAGCTTACATTGGATTGATCTTTCTTTTTTCCTGAATTACAAGACACAAATAGACTTGCTGTAAAAAGTATAGGCAGTAATTTCATAAATTATTTTTTGGTTTCGGTGGCTATTAATTTTACTATTCCAAGGCCTTCTACTGCTACATATATAAATCCATCTGGTCCTTGCTTTACATCTCTCACTCTTCCAATCCCTTCAAGTAATAGTTCTCTTTTCACGACTTTTTCGTCTTCAAGAATATCAAGTTCTAAATACTGGAATTTGAGAGAACCAATTAACAAATTATTTTTTAAATGTGGGTATTTATCTGAAGTAACATAGACCATTCCGCTTGGAGCAATAGATGGGATCCAGTAATAAATAGGACCTTCCATGCCTGGTCTGGATGTTTCGGAAGTGATAGATGTGCCACTGTAGTTCTCTCCATAGGTTAGGATTGGCCAACCATAATTTGCACCTTTTTTAATGATGTTTATTTCATCTCCTCCTTTTGGGCCATGCTCGTGTACCCAGATTTCCCCAGTAGTTGGGTGAAGGATCATTCCCTGCGGATTCCTATGTCCGTAACTATAAATGGCTTTTTTGGCATTTGGTTCATCAACGAAAGGGTTATCGGCAGGAATACTCCCATCGTCATTTAACCTATAGATCTTCCCATTATCTCGGGTGATATCTTGCGGATTAATATCTCTTTCTCCTCGTTCTCCAGCTGAAAAATAAAGAAACCCTTCCTTATCAAAGGCAATTCGAGAACCGAAATGCTGGCCTTTTGTAGTATTTGGGGTAGCTTTATAAAGAACTTCCTTTTGAATAAGTTCATTTCCGTTTAATTTTGCCCGCATAATAGCGGTATTTCCTCCATCAGAATCCCCTTCAGGAGAAGCATATGAGATATAGATCCAGCCATTATTTTTATAATCTGGGTGCAAAACAATATCCATTAATCCACCTTGCCCTCTGTTATAAACTTCGGGAACACCTGTGATTAGTTGTTTGGTATCATCTTTAAAAAGGAGCAATTCCCCGCTTTTTTCTGTGATTAACATACTTCCATCTGGCAGGAATGCCATACCCCACGGAATTTGAAGATCTTCAACTATAGTTTCAACAGAATACGTATAAGTGCTGGCCTCTATAGTGGTGTCTTTTTGTGCACAGGCAGAAAAAACTAAGAGTAAAACATTAATTATAAGGAGATTGAATTTCATGAGAATGTTTTTTGAATGATAATAAAAATTGAATTCTGATTTTAATATAAATACAGGAATTAATATAAGATAAAAATAATTCATTTAAATTTAATTGGAGGTAGGTAGATTGAAAGTTATTCTTATATTTGCAGCCGCTATGAAGATAAGCATATATTGTTTATCTAAAAAAGATAACCATCGGGGTGTAGCGTAGCCCGGTTATCGCGTCCCGCCTGAAGCGGGAAGGTTGCCAAAAGTTTAAATATTAAAAAGATGTTGGTATACATTCTTTTTAGTGAAAAAAGTTCAAGGTATTATGTGGGTCAGACTGCAGATATCCAAGAAAGATTGAAAAGACACAATTCAGGTAGAGTTAATTCCACAAAGTATGGAATTCCTTGGAAAGTTGTTTTGCGAAAAGAAGTTTTAAATCGTTCGGAAGCAATGCTTTTGGAAATTAAGATTAAAAAACGAGGAGCAAAACGATATATAGATGACCATCGGGGTGTAGCGTAGCCCGGTTATCGCGCCTGCTTTGGGAGCAGGAGGCCGCAGGTTCGAATCCTGCCACCCCGACAAAAAGCCTTGAACGAAAGTTCAGGGCTTTTTTTATTTAAAAGAAATCAGATAACGCAGGTTCTCCCGATACTTCGGGACTGCCACCCCGACTAAATAAACTTGAAGCGTGAAGTTAGAGGTTTTATTTACATCATTCTAAGCCGATAATAGCTTTAATATCTTCTCTTTTAAAAGGTTTTGAAAAGAATCCCTTAAGAAATTTAAAATTTTTGCTTTTTAATATATCACTTTCATCAGTGGAGGAAGACACTATATAAACTGATAGTAGATATTGCTTAGGGGAGTTGGTTTTCTCAATTTCTTTTAAAACCCCCCATCCATCAATTACCGGCATATTTATATCTAAAAGCACGATGATCTCATGCTCCAAATTATTTATACTTTCCAGCTTGGCTAAGCCTATTTCACCGTTTTCACATTCAACAATTTGTAAGGTAGAATCAATATTATTAATCGTCTTTGAAACAATCAATCTGTAAATGGGGTCATCGTCAATAATAAATATTTCCTTTTTCATTTAACGATATTTATTTTTGATCTAATTATTTGTTTCATTAATGATTTTTTTTACAATTTCATCCATTTCACATGTGGAAATTTTTAATTGCTTTATCCAAAATGATATTTCTTCTAAACTATCCGGTTGCTCCTCAAGCAGATTGATAACAGCTAATATTCTGGCAATAGGAGCACGTACGACATGGGATTGTGTCCATGCAATTTTCTTTAACGCGGTATTAGAACGTTCAAGTTCTTCAGTATGTTGCTTAAGTAGCTTTTCGTATTTTACTTTCTGAGTAATGTCTGATGAAATACCAATCATTCCAGATATCTCATTATTTTCATCATAGATTGGAGAATTAGCAATCAGAATGGGGAAAATAGTTCCATCCTTTTTCTGCACCTCAAATTCACCTGACCAAGTTTGCCCTTTTTTTAGAGCTTCCATTATTTGGATGGCTTCCTCCTTATTGGTCTCAGCTGGTGTTAGGTCGATAATATTATTTCCTATCGCTTCTTTCTGTTTCCATCCATAAATATTTTCGGCTGCCTTGTTCCAGTAAGTAACAACTCCATCCAGATTGGTTGCTATAGCCGCTTGTCCTATCGTACTTAATAAATTGGCTTTGAATCTATCTTCTTCTTCAGCTTTTTTACGCTCAGTAATATCCAGTATAATTGCTATAAACCTTTTGTTGTTGCCTTCTGTTACTAATTGTAAATGCACTTCTACAGGATATTGACTTCCGCCTTTCCGTTCGTGATTTGTGAAAAATATAATTTTATTTTTTTCAGAACTCACTAGGGGAGCTACAAGTTTTTTGAAAGAAGTTTCCGTGAAGCCGGGCTTTAGATCAAGTGGAGTTAATGCTTTTATTTCATTTTCTGAATAACCCAAGTTAAGTAGCGCACCTTTATTCACATAGCTAAATTGGAGTGTTTTCGCATCGAATATATAAATTTCATTCAGACTATTTTCTAAGGTTTTCTGCAAGCTAAATTTATCTTCCTCTGCTTTTTTCTTTTCAGTTATATTAATATTGGTTCCAAGATATCCAACAAGTTCATTTTTCTCATTCAATAATTCTTTTGCTGAACCATTTACCCAAGTAATTTTTCCGCTTTTATGTATAAACCGATATTCATATCTCCATTTGCCGTTTGATTTAATAGATTTATACCAATTGCTAGTAACGTTTTCTAAGTCATTAGGGTGCAACGCGTTTATCCACCCTTTACCTAAGGCCGCTTCTATACGCATTCCTGTCATTTCTAGCCAAGTTTCGTTAGCATAAACACAATCCCCATCCACATTTGTTGTATAAATAGCAATAGGGGATTGTTCAGTATAAGCTTTAAATTTAGCATCACTTGCCTCAGCTTTTTCTTTGGCCTTTAATAAATCTAATTCCGCTACTTTACGCTTGTGAATATCTTGATAACTACCATAAATTTTGGTTAGCTTATTATTTACAATTTCGCTTTTACCAATTGCCCGGCTCCATCGCTTATTTCCTTTAGCTGTACGCAATAAAATCTCTTCATCAAACTCAGTACCCTCCTTTATTAAAAGTTCCAGCGCTTTCTGTATTCGTTCTTTGCTTTCTCCAATATGAAATTCTATGCCGCCAGTTAAGGTAGGATTGTAACTATCGTCCAGTTCCACTATTTCAAATAACATGGGAGACCAATACATATTATCTCCCTTTTGATTTATCAAATCCATCTCCCAACTCCCAATTCGCGCTATCTCAGTGGTCTGTTTTAACAAATGCTCATTTTTAGTTTCTTGAGTAATATCAAGTATAACAGCGTTAAACAAAACAGTGCCATCAGCAAGAAAATTTGGTGTACCGTTACCTAAATGAGTTCGAAGTTCTCCATTTGGCATTATATATTTCCAGCGTGCTGTCCAATTGGTTTTAGCTGCTATAGAATTAGCAATGCTTTCATTAACCTTTTCATATTCACCTCCAGCCTCTATCCTTTCCCAAACTAACTTATTGTTTTGAAGTACTTCTTGAGAAGAAAAACCCCACACTTCCTTAGATCCTTTGGATACATACTTTAAATTGTCTGTTCCGTCCGGATATAATATATATTGATAGACTACTCCTGGTAAATTATCGGCCAATGAATTCAGTCTTATTTCAGCTTCTTTACGTTCGTTTATATCCTGAATACTACCATAAATTCGTGTACAAACCCCATCTACAAATTCTGCATTTGCATTGGAACGAACCCACAGTTCCTTTTTTTTAGCGGAAACTAAAACAGCTTCTATTTCATAGGGTTCACCAGTCGAAATACAATTTTCAACATTTGCCAGCACCATTTCTCGAAAATCTTCTCTATAAAAGTTTACAGCCCCTTCAAAAGTTGGTGTAAATGAGCTAGGGTCTGTATCATGCAAGTGGTGCACCTCATTTGTCCAAAAAACGGTTTTATTTAAAAGATCTACTTCCCAACTACCAATTTTAGATAAAAGACTTGCCTGACGATTTAATTCTCTAAGGTTCTTTTCTACTGTAACGTCTCCTGAATTGGCAACAATACCATTCACTGCAGAATTATCCAGCATATTAGTCAAGACCGTTTCCAGCCATCTCCATTCCTTCTTATGATTTTGAAAACGAAAGGGTTCTAGGGTTACCCTTTTTTCAGTGACAATTTTATGTAAACTTTCTAAAACTCTTTCTGAATCTTCCGGATGGATGAAATCGAATGCATTTCTACCAATAAATTCTTTTTGGGGGATTCCTAGAATGGAAATACTTGAAGGACTAGCATATATATAATTGCCATCGGGGTCAAAAATAGCTATCATGTCTGATCCCTCTTGAACTAATGCTCTAAATCGTTGTTCGCTATGAAGAATTTTTCCTTCTTTCTCAATTATTTCTTGTGCATCTCTAGCGACACAATATATTAGCTTCGTGCTAGCGTCCCATTTTACTGACCATAAATTATAGGCAATCCCGCCATCTTTTTTATTGTAGCGATTTGTAAATGATTTAACGTCCTGACCTTTAAGAATAGTAGCTTCTATTTTGTTTGTTTTGGATAGGTCTTCTTCTAAAATAAAATCATGATAATCTTTACCAATTAACTCTGATGGTAAGAACCCCCAAAGGTCGAGTGATGCAGCACTAACACTTACAAATTTACCTTGTTCATTAATGGTACAAAACACATCTAATGAGGCATCAATTAATTGATGCACTTCAGATTTGTGCTTTACAATTTTGGTAATATCCCTTGAATGGCAAGCAATAGCGAAAACTTTCTGATCCTCTCCGATTATTGGATTAAAAGTAATTTGACCGTATTTTATATCATTTGTCTCAGGATTTGAGACATGTTCTTCTATTTCAAATTTCTCTCCGCTAAGCGCTCTTTCATAATATGATTTCCATTTTTTAGTATAGCCTTCATCAAAGTCTTCTACAAAAGCAGATTCATATAGCTGCTGTTCTTTTCCTGTAATTTCTTTTACTATATTCAAATAGCTTTTATTAGCATAAATCAATTGGAAATCAAGGTTTACCATCCAAATAGGATCTTTACTTTGATCTAGAAAGATGTTGGTCATTAGGTAAGGACTCATGAAAAATTGATTTTTTTACTTAGGATTTAAGTTTTAGAATTAAAAATAACTCAATATTATCAATATATAAATTAAATTTTTAAAAGGTATTAATCTTTAATATCTTAACAATTGGCTGATGATTTGTGTTAATTATAAAGGAATAATATTTAATACTTCAAGCTGAAGATCTGCGTTAGAACACTCTTTAATGGTTTTAAAGAAAGATTAAGACCAGACAATAAATATGCATCTCTCTGATTAAAACAACTAATCTATCCTTACCTCAGAAGTTCCCAGTGCATTAAATAATCTTGCAGTAGCATTTAGTTGCTTTATCAACAGAGAATTTTCTTTAATTTGAGCGTCTATTAATTTTTGCTCGCGGGTATTAATTAGAAATAATGAACTTTCACCCAAGAAGAATTTTCGTTCTTCCGCCTTCACCATTAATTTATAATCTGATACTATATTTTCTATTAGCTGGTTTTGAGTATCCAAAGAGCTTATTTCAAAATTTATTTCGTCAATTTTATTTGAAATAACAAGGCTTGCAGATGCCTGATCAAATTCAGTACTCTGTATTTTATAGTTTGCGAGTTGAAGATTCCCTCTTTCTTCTCTTAGAAATATGGGAAAACTAATATTTACAAAAGCTTTGTAATTTTCAAGATCAAAACTGTTTACCTGCTCGTAATCCTCTGATAGGAAATTATATTGAAGATTAATTTTTGGTAGTAATTTATTGCGCTTTAGATTTCTATCTACAGTTAGACCTTGAATTTTAGCTTCAAGACTTCTTATTTTAGGATGGTTCTTTGCAAGCTCATCCATATTGGTAATACCTTCCAGAATTAGAATATTTTTTAAAAGATTTCTAGGAGGTAATTTTGGAACCACATTTTCTTCCAGTAGGATAGGAACATTGTTTATCCATAGAAAATTTCCAACTTTGAGTGCAGCTTTTCGCTTTTTAAGAATTGCTATTTCCAGATCTAACATTCTATTTTGCAATAAAATTCTTGCCTCAGTTATATCTATTTCTGCTTTATCTCCCTCTTCTACACTGCGTTCTATCCCTTTTAGCCTAACTTTTGCATTCTCTAGAAAAGTTAAATAAATCATTTGTTCATTTGAAGCTTCAAGCCATTCAAAATAGGCCAGACTAGCATTAAATAAAATGTCGTTTACTAATAAATCACGATCTGCTTGGGATTGTCTT
>JAGXIK010000141.1 GCA_024635715.1 Gillisia sp. | reverse complement strand
CACTATGAAATTACTTTTTACGAATATTAAAGAACTGCTTCAGGTTAGAGAAACTTCTGTTTTAAAACTTTCAGGAAAAGAGATGAATATACTTCCAACGATCAAGAATGCTTGGTTATTAGTGGAAGATGATAAGATCTTTAACTATGGAAAAATGGATGATCTTTCTGAGATTTCAGCAGATAAAACTATAGATCTTACGGGAAAAATGGTACTCCCCACCTGGTGTGATTCTCATACCCATATTGTATACGCAGGGAACAGAGAACAAGAATTCGGACAGCGAATAAGTGGTCTATCTTATGAAGAGATCGCCAATAATGGTGGAGGAATTTTAAATTCTGCTAAAACTTTACAACACACTTCTGAAGAGGATCTTTACGATCAATCTGCAAAAAGATTAGAGGAGGTCATTCAGCAAGGTACCGGCGCAGTAGAGATAAAATCTGGGTACGGATTAACAAAAGATGCTGAGCTTAAAATGCTTAGAGTCATCAAAAAATTACAGCAGAATTATAACCTACCTATAAAAGCTACCTTTTTAGGAGCTCATGCCCTACCCTTAGAATATAAAAATAAGAAAGAGGAATACATAGATCATGTGATCAATGAAATTCTTCCTGCGGTTGCAGAGGAAAATCTTGCCGAGTATATCGATATTTTTTGCGAACAAGGATATTTTACGGTAGAAGACACCAATAAATTATTAAAAGCTGCAGCCAAATTCAATTTACGTCCTAAAATTCATGTGAATCAGTTCAACGCGATTGGTGGTGTGCAGGCAGGAGTAGAAAACAATGCTCTAAGTGTAGATCACTTAGAAGAAATGAGAACGGAAGATATCCAGACACTGAAGAATTCTAAAACGATGCCAGTAGCATTACCGGGATGTTCTCTCTATTTAAGTATCCCATACACCCCGGCCAGAATGATCATAGATGCTGGTCTACCTCTAGCCTTGGCCACAGATTTTAATCCCGGGAGTGCTCCAAGTGGAAATATGAACCTTGTAGTATCATTAGCTTGTATTAAAATGAAAATGACTCCAGAAGAAGCAATTAATGCGGCTACTATAAATGGTGCCTACGCTATGGATTTAAGTGAAAAAGTAGGGAGTATTACTAAAGGGAAGCTTGCCAATTTAATAATAACAAAGGCTATCCCATCTTACACATACATTCCGTATGCTTTTGGGAGTAATCCTATTGAAGCAATTTATATTAAAGGAAAATTGATCGAAGCATGGAAGGAATAAAAAAATATAGTCTAAAAGACGTAGAGAAGATCATTAAAACTCGGGATGGAGAAACCAAGTTTGGTGAGCGGGTGCATTTTATAGAGGATCTAGAGAACCTTGCAACTATCGATGCCAAATATGTGCTTTTCGGGATTCCAGAAGATATTGGAGTGCGTGGAAATCTAGGTAAGGCTGGAACTTCAGGCGCGTGGAAATGCTGTTTAAATTCGCTCTTGAATATTCAGGCAAATCAGTACACCAAACCAGAAAAATTGATTTTACTAGGTGAAGTGGATTGTGGCGAGGCAATGAAAAAGGCTTCGAACATAGATCCTGCAGACCCAAATTATCACTTAAAACTGGGAGATCTTATCAGCAATATAGATGATATAGTAAGCAGAATTGTCGCTAAGATCGTTTCCGCAGGGAAGATTCCAATAATAATTGGCGGTGGACATAACAACGCCTACGGAAATATAAAAGGCGCTTCTGAAGCTTTAAAGAAGCCGATGAACATTTTAAATATAGATGCTCATACTGATCTTAGAAAAACCGATTACAGACATAGTGGTAATGGCTTTAGCTATGCAAGAAAAGAAAACTTTCTAGGGAAATATCGAATTTTCGGACTGCACCAAAACTATACGCCAGAATATATCTTCAATGAAATGAATCAGTCTGCGAACGATGGCTATCGTCTATTTGAACATTTAATTTTAATGCCTTCAGAAAAGATTGTTAAATCATTTAGAGAAGAGATGGAATTTGTATCTCACGATGAATTTGGATTAGAACTAGATTGCGATGCCATAAAAGGTTTTCCCAGCAGCGCTCAAACTCCAAGCGGATTTGCGATTAATATGATAAGGAATTTCATAAGAATTGCTTCAGAAGAGGAACATGTTAAATATTTACACATTTGTGAAGCTGCACCTACTAAGGACACAGAGAATAAAGTAGGAAAGGCTTTAAGCTACTTTATAACAGATTTTATTAGATAATGGAAATACTATCCTACTCCCCAAAATACGCAGAAGACTTTAAAAATCTTAATATCGCCTGGTTAGAAAAATACTTTTGGGTAGAACCGCATGATGAAGATGTATTGGGAGATCCTGAAAAACATATAATACAACCCGGAGGTACTATTTTCTTTGTAAAGGAAAATAAACATATTATTGGAACGGTTGCTTTAATGAAAATGGAAGACGCTGTTTTCGAACTTACTAAGATGGCTGTAACTCCTTCTGCCCAAGGAAAGAACATCGGACAAAAACTAATGGAACATACCATTAATTTTGCTAAGGATAAAAATTGGAAAAAATTGATAATATATTCCAATAGGAAACTTGAAAACGCAATTTATATTTACAAAAAATACGGATTTACAGAGATTCCTATCGAAGAAAACAATCCGTATTCCAGAGGAGATATCAAGATGGAGTTGAACCTTTCATAAATATTTATTAATTGCATGAGATTCCCTAATAGCTTTCTTAAATTTATATAACTATCAACTTTAAAACCCCAATCCGGGGTTTTTTTGGTTGAAAAACATAAACTAATTAAATAAAATCGTTTAAAATGAAAAGATCAATAATTGCAATATTTTGCATAGGTATTTTGTTTACTTCTTGTAAAAATGAAGAGAAAAAAGAATCTATATCTGAAACTGAGCTTACAGCTAAAACAGACCAGGAAATGGAAACTTCAAATGTTTCTCTAGAAATTGAACCTATTTCTCACGCTACAGCTGTATTAAAATGGGGAGATGCAGTTATCTATACAGACCCTGTTGGTGGCGCAAAAGTTTTTGAAGGAAAAGACGCTCCTAGTTTTGTTTTGATAACCGATATCCATGGAGATCATATGGATGCTAAAACGTTGGAAGCACTTAATTTGGGAGATACAAAGATTATTGTTCCACAAGCGGTTAAAGATCAATTACCCAAAGAGATGGAAGCTAATTTAATTGTGATGAACAACGGCGATACTAAGGAAATGATGGGATTTACTATTAAAGCAGTCCCAATGTATAATTTACCTGAAGCTAAAGATGCAATGCATACTAAAGGAAGAGGTAATGGATATGTAGTAGAAAAGGAGGGTCAACGTTTATATATTTCAGGAGATACTGAAGATATCCCGGAAATGAGAGACTTGGAGAATATAGATGTAGCTTTAGTTTGCATGAACTTGCCATACACAATGACCGTGGAAGATGCAGCAGATGGGGTTTTAGCTTTTGCACCAAAAAAAGTATATCCATACCATTACAGGGGGAAAGATGGACTTGCAGACGTTTCTAAATTCAAGGAATTAGTAAATAAAGGTAGCAAGGAGACTGAAGTAGTTCAGTTAGACTGGTATCCAGAAATGAAATAATAATCTAAGATTAATAATAACTTGTCTTTCCTTTAAAAAAGGAATACAAATTACATATCAGTATTAACCATAATAAAAGGATGATAAAAGCAACAATATAATTGTTCTTTTTCATCCTTTTTGGATTTTTAAGAGCTGATTCCCTGGCCTCAGCTATTACAATTTCCGGGATCAGTTTTATAGATGCCGTTATTAATAGAGGCACTAGTATTAGATCATCCAGAATACCTAGAACGGGAATAAAGTCTGGTATCAAATCAATAGGACTTAATAAATATCCCACTGTTATACCTATTAGTAATTTTGCAGTCCAAGGAGTTCGAGGATCTGAATATGCAATGGTTAAAACCTGAATCTCATTTTTAAGCTTCTTAACCTTTGCTTTAAGTTTATTAAAAAATTCCAATTTTTATTCTTTGGATAATTTCTGAAAAACACCATTGGTCCAGCCAAACCCGTCCTGAGTTGGATACTCTCCTCCCCCGCTTTCCTTGGTCAAATCCTCTACGTTATATTTTTCAAGCATCTTAAACGTTTTTTGATACACTTCTGTATTTATTTTAATCCACCTATCCTTTATCTCATTTGCTAGAACAGTATAGCCGTAATTTCTTAAACCTTTAATGGCCATCCATTGCAATGGTGCCCAGCCATTTGGCGCATCCCATTGCTGTCCGGTATGGTTAGGCGTTGTAACCAGTCCACCGGGTTTTAAGAAAATTTCCTTAATTTTTTCCTGCACCAGCGCTGCCTGATTTTCTTCAGCAAGATTGAAGAATAAGGGATAAACCCCTGCAAGGGAAAATATTTCAGTCTGGGAATTCTTTTTATAATTATAATCCATGAAAAATCCATTTTCAGCATTCCAGCAATATTTTAATATCGCTTCTTTACGGTTTTGGGCTTTAACACTGAAAATTTTAGATTTCACTGGATCACCTTCCAATAGATAAGCTTTGGATAAGGTCATCTCTAAATTATACAACAGCGAATTCAAATCTACAGGAATAATATCTGTTGTGTGGATAGTAGAAAGTTCGTAATCTCCATCTACTTTATCCAGCCATCTACTCGAGAAATCCCATCCCGATTCTGCTCCTGCCCTCAAATTCCTATAAATATCGTCCCGCTCAAGCTTAGGTAAATCTGAAATTGCTTTATCTGCAGTGGCAACATCTTCACGATAACTTTCCGGACGGGGTGTGTTTTTATTATCCCAATATCTATTAAGTATCGAACCATCGGGCATCATTACCACGCGTAAATAATCTTGCCTATTGGAATTAATGTCTTCATTTCCCTTCATCCAAAAATTATATTCTTTTTCCAGGGACATTAAATATTTTAAATAAACAGAATCGGATTTGTTAGCTGCAAGAATTTCTACCATTAGGGAGTAAAAAGGTGGCTGGGACCGGCCTAAATAATAGGTGCGATTACCATTTGGAATAAAACCTTTTTCATTAATGAGGTATGAAAAATTATCTATCATGTTTTCAATCGTCTCTAGTTCATTATCTTCAGCTAAACCCAGCATGGTAAAATAACTATCCCAGTAATAAACCTCTCTAAACCTTCCTCCTGGAACTATATAAGGTTTTGGCAACGGGATTAGGGTTCCCGATACTTTTTTATCTGCCGGGCGTTTTAAAACACTCCATAGTTTTGATATGTGAGTATTGATAGAGGAAGAATCTGTTACATACATGGATGAATTGGAAGGAAGTTCAAAATTATTTACCACAAACTCCCTAAGTGATTTAGATGATTTGTCTTTTAAATCGGCATATTTATTTCTAATTACATCTACATCATATAATGGGACGGCATCTACAAAAGTTTTACTATCCTCAAAAATATTTTTATCGGACTGGACATCATAGAATAGTGACCCGTAAAGTTCTGCCGGAGGTAATATTTCATTGTTTTGATCCTCAATAATTTTGCTCGAGGTACAGCCGGAAAGTATAATAAAAATTAAATGAATGAATAAAATATTGGAAAAAGATCGCTGGATTTTCATAGTTATTATATTGATTACAACATTATAAATAAAAGCTTTAGCTTTTGTCATTATTGAAGTGTAGCTAATATAGCCGATTATTTTTCTACTCCTAATTCCCACCCCTAAAAACTGTTTTATTATACTGGCTCCTTCATGTTTCTGGAATATAAAAAGGGCAAATCTAAATGAATTGCCCTTTTTTGAATTATATATTTATTAGAAGATTATCCATTAAAAAGTGGAAGATCCTGCATCATATCAAGAACTTCTGCTTCCACTTTTATCAATTCTGCATCATCTTCAAAATTTGTGATCACACGATCTATAAGATCCACGATCTTAGCCATATCATCTTCTTTAAGTCCACGGGTTGTAACTGCTGCTGTTCCAATACGGATACCAGAAGTAACAAAAGGAGATTTATCATCAAAAGGCACCATATTCTTATTCACAGTGATCTCTGCCATTCCCAAAGCTTCTTCAGCTTGCTTCCCTGTGATGTTTTTATTTCTAAGATCTATTAACATCATGTGGTTATCTGTTCCTCCAGAGATTACATGATAATCTTTAGCTATAAATGCAGCTGCCAATGCTTTTGCGTTTTTCTTAACCTGCACCATATAATGAAGGAAATCATCTGTAAGAGCCTCTCCAAAAGCTACTGCCTTTGCCGCGATAATATGCTCTAAAGGTCCACCTTGGTTTCCTGGAAACACTCCACTATCCAATAAAGCCGACATTTTTTTAAGATCTCCATTCTTCAATTTCAAACCAAAAGGATTATCGAAATCTTTTCCCATCATGATGATTCCACCCCTAGGTCCACGCAAAGTTTTATGAGTTGTAGATGTTACCACATGACAATGAGGTAAAGGATCTCCTAATAGGCCTTTAGCAATAAGTCCTGCAGGATGTGCGATATCTGCAAATAATATAGCACCAACACTATCTGCTATTTCTCTAAACCTTTTATAATCTATTTCTCTTGAATATGCAGAAGCTCCTGCAATGATCATTTTAGGTTTTTCTCTTTCTGCGATCTCTGCAACTGCATCATAATCTATCAATCCAGTTTCCTTAACTACACCGTAAAATACAGGATTATAAATCCTTCCAGAAAAGTTCACAGAAGAACCATGTGTTAAATGACCTCCATGAGAAAGGTCAAAACCAAGAAATTTATCTCCCGGTTGCATACAGGCATGAAAAACAGCGGTATTTGCTTGAGAGCCTGAATGAGGCTGCACATTGGCATACTCTGCATTAAACAGCTCTTTTAAACGTTCTATAGCTAAGGTTTCCACCTCATCTACGATCTCACAACCACCATAATATCTTTTTCCGGGATATCCTTCAGCATATTTATTTGTTAGTACAGATCCTGCAGCTTGAAGCACCTGATCACTCACAAAATTCTCACTAGCAATTAGTTCTAAACCATTCAATTGACGGTTTCTTTCAGCTTCTATCAGATCAAAAATTTGTGTATCTTGTTGCATGTTAATTTTTTACGTTAAATATTCCTCAAAAGTAATAATTCCAATCGGTTAATTGCTGGAAAATAATAACTTTGAAATCAATACATTTAAGAATAAAACAAAATAACATATGCCTATTACAGCAAATGATCCTAAAAGAAAAACCTGGCTGGACATTCCGAGTAACACTGATTTTCCAATTCAAAATATTCCGTTCGGAGTATTTTTAACAAGGGATGACATCGTTACCATTGGAACCAGAATTGGTGATTACGCCATTGATCTAGGCGCCCTACATCAATTAGGATATTTTGACGAAATTCCACTTACAGATGATATTTTTCTTCAAGATACTTTAAACGATTTCATATCGGATGGTAAAAAGACCTGGCGTTTGGTGAGAAACCGAATCGCTGATATTTTTGACGCCAAAAATCCACAATTAAAAGATAATCAAGATCATCGAAATACGGTGCTTTTCACACTAGACGAAATCGAAATGCAACTGCCGGTTCAGGTGGGAGATTATACAGATTTCTATTCCAGTAAAGAACATGCTACCAACGTAGGAACTATGTTCCGTGATCCAGACAATGCACTTTTACCAAACTGGTTACACATTCCTGTTGGATACCATGGAAGAAGTTCTTCTATAATCCCAAGTGGAATTCCTGTGCACAGACCTCAAGGTCAAACTTTACCTGCAGGAGCGTCAGAACCTGTTTTTGGACCTTCAAAATTAGTAGATTTTGAATTAGAAATGGCTTTTATTACCACAGATGGAAATCCTTTAGGCGAACCAATTCCTATAGACGAAGCAGAAGATTATATCTTTGGAATGGTTTTGTTTAATGACTGGAGTGCCAGAGACATTCAGAAATGGGAGTACGTGCCACTAGGGCCATTTTTGGCTAAGAATTTTGCTTCATCTATTTCACCATGGATCGTAACACTAGATGCATTGGAACCTTTTAGAACTAAGAGCCCGGAACCAGAAAAAGAATTACTCCCTTATCTTCAGTCTAAAGGAAATAAAAGTTTCAATATCAATTTAGAAGTTGCAATTCAGCCCGAAAACAAAGAGGAAACAACTATTTCCAAGTCCAATTTCAAATATATGTATTGGAATATGAGTCAGCAATTGGCTCATCACACTGTAAATGGTTGTCCTATTAATTCTGGGGATATGATGGGATCTGGAACTATTTCTGGACCAACTCCAGATTCTTATGGATCTATGTTAGAGCTTTCATGGAGAGGAGAAAAACCTGTGAAATTAAAGGATGGTAGCGAACGTAAATTTATTCAAGATAACGATACAGTTATCATGCGAGGATACTGTGAAGGAAAAGATAGAAGGATAGGCTTTGGCGAGGTAAGCACTAAACTTTTACCAGTTTACGAACCTCAAACCAAGAAAAAATAATTTCTTACATTATAAAAAAAATGGCTATCTAATATATATTAGATAGCCATTTTTCAATTCAAATAATTAACACTACCTCTTTGTAGAGTGATCTTTTTTATGATCCTCTTGCTTTTTAGGCTGACTTTTGGCACCAGATTGTTGACCTTCTTTGTGATCTTTCTTTTGAGGATCTTTTTGATGTTCCATAATACTATATATTTAAATGGTTAATAAATAACAGTATGAATATACGCGTAAATTACTAGTTAATAGACGTTTAAAATAACTTTAACCTTTCTTATTAAAGGATTACAAAAGAAAATTTTAAGAAGTATACGTGTTAAATTATATAGTCTTCAATTTATTAACATCAATCTCACTATGTGAAGCATCATAAACAGCTTTTCCATCCTTGATTACTATCAATTGCGGACTTTCATGAGGAACATTAAATCTTGATGCAATCTTATTGGAAATATCTCTATAGCTTAATAGATCTAAGAAATATAATTTAACTGAATCTGGATCTAGATTATAATTTTGCTCGAATTGTCTTAATACCATTCTACTTATTCCACAAGATGTAGAATGCTTTAAAATTGCAATTGGTTGGTTAGATGAATCTTCAGCAATTTCCTCCAATGTTTCAATTTGAGTCAATTGAAGCCAAGGTACAGAAACCTTTTCTGGCTTATTATCATCATTATCAGACTTGAACATTTTATCAAAAAATCCCATATTTTATAATTTTAGTGTGCAAAAATAAGATTTCAAGTATTAAAAATAATACATCCTGACATTAAAGTTTACATAATGAAATCTAAATGCGTAACTTATTGTTTATTGAAACAGACAAAATGTCTGCTAAAACCCAGCAATATCAGCCATTTTGACGGTATTATTTTGCTGGTATATGCTTTGATATTTCCGTACTGTATTAAAACTACAACTTATGAACTTAAATAATTTCACCATAAAATCTCAAGAGGCCATTCAGCAAGCTCAACAACTTGCTCAGGAATTGGGTCATCAACAAATAGAAAATGAACATATTTTCAAAGCCATTACCTTGGTCGATGAAAATGTAACTCCCTTTCTTCTTAAAAAACTAAATATTAATGTTGGGCTTTTCACTCAAATATTGGATAAAACTTTAGAGAATTTTCCAAAAGTTACGGGTGGTGATACAATGCTCTCAAGAACTGCTTCTGCCACTTTAAATGATGCAAGTAGTATTGCCAATAAAATGAAAGATGAATATGTTTCTATAGAGCATCTCATTTTGGCTATCTACAAATCTTCAAGTAAGGTTGCACAGATCTTAAAGGATCAAGGAGCTTCAGAAAAAAATCTTAGAGCGGCTATAGATGAATTGCGTAAAGGAGACAGAGTAACTTCACAGAGCGCGGAAGAGACCTATAATTCTCTAAATAAATATGCCAAAAACCTTAATAAGTTAGCAGAAGAAGGGAAGCTGGACCCAGTTATTGGGCGAGATGAGGAGATTAGGAGAGTGCTTCAAATTTTATCTAGACGAACCAAAAACAATCCGATGTTGGTTGGAGAGCCGGGAGTTGGGAAAACTGCAATTGCTGAAGGATTAGCGCATAGAATTATAGACGGAGATATTCCGGAAAATTTAAAAAACAAACAGATATTCTCTTTAGATATGGGAGCTTTAATTGCGGGAGCCAAATATAAAGGGGAATTCGAAGAGCGTTTAAAAGCGGTGATTAAAGAAGTTACCGAAAGCGAAGGAGATATCGTGCTATTTATAGACGAAATCCATACGCTTGTTGGTGCTGGTGGCGGACAAGGTGCTATGGATGCAGCAAATATTTTAAAACCAGCCTTGGCTCGTGGAGAGTTAAGAGCAATTGGAGCAACCACCTTAGATGAGTATCAGAAATACTTCGAAAAAGATAAAGCTTTAGAAAGACGTTTCCAGAAAGTGATCGTAGATGAACCAGATACAGAAAGTGCTATCTCTATTCTTCGTGGGATCAAGGAAAAATATGAAACCCACCATAAAGTACGCATCAAAGATGAAGCAATTATTGCTGCGGTAGAATTATCTCAACGCTATATTACCAATAGGTTTCTTCCCGATAAGGCGATAGATCTTATGGATGAAGCGGCTTCAAAGATCAGGATGGAAATCAATTCAAAACCTGAAGAATTGGATGTTCTGGATAGAAAAGTGACGCAATTGGAAATTGAAATTGAAGCTATTAAACGCGAGAATGATGAATCCAAATTAAAAACACTTACTGCAGATCTTGCTAACCTCAAGGAAGAACGTAACGAACTTAATGCCCGCTGGAAGAATGAAAAAGAGGTTGTAGATAATATTCAATTGGCTAAATCTGATATCGAGCAATTTAAGCTGGAAGCAGAAAGAGCTGAACGGGATGGAGATTACGGAAAAGTAGCAGAAATTAGATATGGTAAAATAAAAGAAGCACAAGAGCGATTAGAAAAACTCCAACAACAAGTTGAAGATAATCAGGATAGCAAAACTCTCATAAAAGAAGAAGTAACTTACGAGGATATTGCTGAAGTTGTAGCGAAATGGACTGGAGTCCCAGTTACTAAAATGTTGCAAAGCGATCGTGAGAAATTGCTAAAATTAGAAGATGAATTGCATAAACGTGTAGTTGGGCAAGAAGAGGCTATACAAGCGGTTAGTGACGCTGTAAGAAGAAGCAGAGCCGGATTACAGGACGAAAAGAAGCCTATTGGAACCTTCTTATTTCTTGGTACCACAGGGGTTGGAAAAACCGAACTAGCGAAAGCATTAGCCGAATATCTTTTTGATGATGAATCTGCAATGACCAGAATCGATATGAGTGAATATCAAGAGCGTCATGCGGTAAGCAGATTGGTAGGAGCGCCTCCGGGATATATTGGTTATGAGGAGGGTGGACAACTTACAGAAGCAGTTAGAAGAAAACCATATTCTGTAATTCTTTTAGATGAAATTGAAAAAGCACATCCAGATACTTTCAATATTTTGCTTCAGGTTTTAGATGAAGGTAGACTTACAGATAATAAAGGAAGGTTAGCCGATTTCAAGAATACTATAATCATCATGACTTCTAACATGGGCTCTAACATTATTCAAGAGAAATTTGAAACCGTGAAGGATTTAGATACTGCAATGGAAAGTGCAAAAGTGGAAGTACTTGGATTATTAAAACAAACTGTACGACCAGAATTCATCAACAGGATAGATGATATAATTTTGTTTACACCATTAAGCAAAAAAGATATTCTAAAGATCGTAGACCTTCAGTTAAAAGGACTTAAAAAGATGCTTTTGAAACAAGGTATTGTGCTAGATGCTACAAAAGAAGCCTTAGCATATCTTTCTATACAAGGTTATGACCCTCAATTTGGAGCACGACCCGTAAAAAGAGTATTACAAAGAGAAGTTTTAAATAAACTATCTAAGGAATTACTATCAGGAAGAATTAAAACCGATAGTATTATTTTATTGGATGAGTTTGATGATACCTTAGTTTTTAGGAATGAGGAGGAACTGGCAAACAAACAGTTATAAAAAAAAGGCTGCTTATTAAAATAAGCAGCCTTTTTCAATAAGCGGAAATCTATCATCTACCACTTATCTATTTCCTCTCGTAATTCCTCTTTGGTTTTACCAGTCTTTTCTTGTAAACGTCCCATCATTTCGTCAAACTTACCTTCAGAGTATGTTACATCATCATCAGTAAGTTTCCCGTATTTTTG
>JAGXIK010000140.1 GCA_024635715.1 Gillisia sp. | reverse complement strand
TGTTTTTTCTGAAGTAGTAAAAGAGATCATTCCTCCAAAACCTTTCATTTGTGCTTTGGCGATATCGTGGTTCGGATGATCCTCGAAACCTGGCCAGTATACTTTATCTACTTTAGGATGTGATTTTAAGAACTTAGCCACTTTTTCTGCATTCTCACAATGTCTTTGCATTCTAATATGAAGCGTTTTAATTCCGCGGAGAACAAGAAAACTATCTTGAGGACCACAAATGGCACCACTTGCGTTTTGCACAAAATACAATCTGTCTGCCAGGTCTTTATCTTTTACCACAAGAGATCCCAACACCACATCACTATGACCTCCTAAATACTTAGTTGCACTATGCATTACAATATCTGCTCCTAAATCTAAGGGTTGCTGTAGATAAGGAGTTGCAAATGTATTATCTACCGCTAATAACACCTTGTGTTTTTTAGCAATTTTAGAACACGCAACAATATCTATAATATTCATCATTGGATTGGTTGGTGTTTCTACCCAAATCAATTTTGTGTTCTCATTTATATATTCCTCGATCTTACTGGCATCATGCATTCCAATAAAATGAAATTTAAGACCAAGTCCCTCAAAGATCTTAGTGAAAAGTCTATAAGAACCTCCATAAAGATCGTTGGTAGATATGATCTCATCTCCAGGTTTAAATAGTTTCATAACAGCATCTATAGCTGCCAATCCAGAACCAAAAGCAAGACCGAATTCCCCATTTTCAATACTAGCAAGCGCATTCTCTAAAGCAGATCTCGTTGGGTTGCCACTACGAGAATATTCAAAGCCCTTATGACCACCTGGAGTAGTTTGAGAATAGGTAGTAGTTTGATAAATTGGAGGCATTACAGAACCATATGCGGGGTCTATATTATGTTGTCCTCCGTGTATCGTTTTAGTGTTGAATTTCATAAATAAATATTTATTGTAAATGTACTTCTCGTAGTGAGCAACTACAAAATAGCATGTACCTTTATACCTAATTTAACATAGAAATCTCGTTGTGAAAAAACTGTTTTTAGCCTTAACACTCAACCTATTGTTAATTGGCTGTAATAAAGATGCTCCAGAATTAAGTTTTGATGAATTGAATATTGAGCATGTTTCTGAACTAAACTGCAATCCAGAAGAAGAAAACTGCGCGTTTATAGGCATCAATGTGCCTTGGGCAATGGGGAAAGATACCAGAAGCAATTTGCTGAACAGTCACATAGAAGATCATATTATTAAACTGATAGATTATCAAGATAACAAAGAATTAAATTCGTTAGAAAACTTAGCACAAACCTTTATTAAGGATTATGAAGCTAGCGCCAAAGAATTCCCAGAATACAATATTCCTTGGGAAGCATTTGTAGAAGGAATTGTTACTTACGAATCTGAAAAAATTATCTCTATTCAGTTTGACCTTGCTCTATTTACTGGCGGGGCACATGGTTATACAAGTATTACTTATTTAAATTTCGATCCTGAATCTGGAAGGCTTATTTCCAATAAGGATCTGTTTTCAGAGGATTTTAAAAATTTTGCTGAAGAAAGGTTTCGAAAGAAAAATGGTATTCCAGAGAATGAACCTATCAACAGCACCGGATTATTTTTTGAAGATGATAAATTTCAGCTCCCACAAAATATTGGGTTTCATGAAAATAAAATTGTCTTAAGATATAATGCCTACGAGATCGCGTCTTATTCTGAAGGAACTAATCAGTTAGTATTCAAAATGGATGAGGTTAAAAAGTATTTTAAAATTCTTTAATTTTGAGGAGTTCTCAAAATGACCGTTTTGCCTAAAAAGCGTTTTTTTAAGATTTATAAAACTTATTATGAAAAAGATCTATCACCTCTCCACCTGTTCTACTTGTAAAAGGATATTAAAGGAACTGGAACCTTCTTCAGCTTATATTTTGCAGGATATAAAAGAAGATCCAGTAACCGAAGAGCAACTAGATGAAATGTTTGAGTTGGCGGGAAGCTACGAATCTCTTTTCAGCAAAAGAGCTCAGCTGTTTAAGGAAAAGAATCTAAAAAATGAGAAGTTAATCGAAAAAAACTACAAGAATCTAATTCTAGAACATTATACTTTTTTAAAGCGACCTGTTATCATAAATAACGATAAGATCTTTATAGGAAATTCTAAGAGCACAGTTGAGGCTGCGAAAATCGCCATGAATGAATAGCCGAACGCTTGCAATTCTAGCAGCAACCGGAGCGAGTACTATTTACGGGGTAAACCATACTATCGCCAAGGGATTAATGCCTGTTTATATAGAACCTTTTGGATTTATATTCTTGAGGGTCACTGGAGCGGCTATATTATTTTGGATTATTAGTTTATGGGGGCCAAAAGAAAAAGTAGCTACCGGAGATTGGACCAGGCTTATAGCTTGCGCAATTTTTGGAATGGCAATTAACATGCTGCTTTTCTTTAAAGGCCTCAGCCTATCTACACCAATAAACAGCTCTGTAATAATTACAGTTTCACCCATTCTTGTGCTATTGCTTGCTGCAGTTCTAATCAAGGAAAAAATAACACTTTTAAAAACTGCCGGAATAGTAATTGGGCTTGCCGGAGCCTTAGCTTTAGTGCTTTTTAGCAATCCAGAAACTGTTAATGCCCCAAATATTCCAGTAGGAAATATGCTGTTTATTGTTAACGCCTTTTCCTATGGGATCTACCTGATTCTTGTAAAACCATTAACTTCAAAATACCACCCTTTCACTCTTATGAAATGGTTGTTTTTATTTGGTGTAATTATAAACTTCCCAATAACGATCTCTGAGTTCTCTCAAGTGGAATGGTTAGAATTACCAGCACATGCCATTTGGAAAATGGGATTTGTAATTGTAGGAACTACATTTTTAACCTATTTATTGAATATTTATGCCTTAAAAGAATTAAGCGCAGCGACTATCAGCGCATTCATTTATTTACAGCCATTAATAGCGATTACCTTTGCTGTTGCTACGGGAGCAGACTCTCTAGATATGGTAAAAATAACCGCAGCTATTTTAGTCTTTATAGGGGTTTATATGGTTACAAGAAAGACAAAACCTAAGCTTGTTTCAAATCCAAATCCTTAGGAGCTTTCCCATATTTACGGGTATCCTCTTTAGTTAAGATCCTAAAATCTTCTGTATGTGGAATATTGTCTATGTCTTTTCTCATATGCTCTGGCAAGCCTGTAAGTTTACGCTCTTTAAGATCTATCCATCCTCCCATTGCCTCACAAGTTGCTAAGTTTCTTCCTTTATAATCATAGAAATTATGGACAAATTCAAAATACATTCCATCTTCAGAAAGGCCTTTTAACTCTAAACTTACTTTTATTGGCATTCCCATAAATACCTCGCGGAAATAATAAATATGTTCGTAAAAAACCACCGGTCCCAAGTTGTTTTTGGCTAAAGAATTCTGATCGAATCCATTTTCCATGAAATAACCCATTCTGGTATGACTCATAAAATTAATGTAAGCCGAATTTGCTAAATGCCTATTCGCATCAATATCACTCCATCGTATTTCAAATTCTTTCGTGTACATATTTTCAAAATTTTGATAAAATTACTAATTTTTATTATGCGTGCATAATTAAATAAGTTAAGTATATGCCATTTAAATTCCCGAGATTTGCGATCTATGCCAATACTAGAAAGCACATATACACCGCCATACATCTTCAGAAATTACCATATTTCTACAATCTATGCAGCAAAACTGAGAAGTGTAAAGCCTGTACCCCAAACCAGAGAGCGTTTAAAATTGGAAGATGGAGACTTTATAGATATAGATTGGAGTTATGCCAATTCTTGCAGCTCCAATAAGGTTCTCGTTATACTACACGGATTGGATGGAAATGCACAACGCCCTTATGTTTTGGGTCTTGCGCATTATTTTAATCACCATGGCTGGGATGTAGCTGCATTTAATTTTAGAGGCTGTAGTGGAGAAATAAACAAGCTTTACAGATCCTATAATGCAGGGGCTAGCGAAGATCTTAATCAGGTAGTTACTCATGTTCTTTCCAATGGAAAATATGAAACCATGGCAATTAACGGTTTCAGCCTGGGGGCGAATTTATTATTGAAATATTTAGGAGAAGGAAACGATCTTCCAAATGAATTAAAGGCATCGGTAGCAATTTCTGCTCCCTGCGATCTTTATGCATCTCTTAAAAAATTAGAGGAGAGCAGAAACTGGATTTATTCCCTGCGTTTTGTAACGCAGCTTAAAAAGCAATTGTTTTTAAGAGAAAAACATTTTCCTGAAGAAATCACTAAAAAGCAAATCGCGAATTGTACCAATTTGTATGAAATAGACGAATTGTATACCAGTCAGGCTCATGGTTATTCGAACGCTTTAGAGTATTACGAAAAAAGTAGCGCCTTGAGTTTTCTGCCCAACATTGAAACTCCCACACTGCTAATAAATGCTAAGAACGATGGATTTCTTTCAGAGAATTCCTCTCCTAGCGATATCGCAAAACGCAATCTGAATTTTTATTTAGAGACTCCAGAATATGGTGGGCATGTAGGATTTCTTCAGAATAAAGACGCTACTTATACCGAAGAGCGGGCTTTAGAATTTATAACTTCCCATTTATAGTTCATACTTTCCTTAAGATTCTTTGTCCTGCTTAAGATTTGGTTATCTTTGCCCAACCTTTTAAAAATCAAGCATGATTCAGTCAATGACCGGTTTTGGGAAAAGCCTTTTACAGCTTCCTTCCAAAAAAATTACCATAGAAATTAAATCTCTTAACAGCAAAAGTCTGGATCTTAATGCCAGAATCCCGGGTCAATACCGTGAAAAAGAATTGCTGCTAAGAAATATTATAGCAAAATCGCTAGTTAGAGGGAAAGTAGATTTTTCTTTATATGTTGAAGTTACCGGTGAGGAAACCACTTCTTCTATAAATCCTGTGGTAGTAAAAAAATACATGGAGCAGTTGAGACAAATTGCGAATGCCGATGAAGATGAATTGCTGAAAATGGCTATTCGTATGCCAGATACCATGAAATCTGAAAGGGAAGAAATTGAAGAAACAGAATTCATCGAGATCGAAAAAACTTTGCAACAAGCCTTAACCGAGATCAATTCTTTTAGAACTGATGAGGGAAATGCCTTGGAGAAAGATCTTTTATTCAGAGTATCCAATATCGCACAATTGCTTCAGGACATTATAGCGATGGATCCAGATAGAATTGAAGGGGTAAGAGAACGTTTAAGAAAAGGGGTTGCAGATCTTCAGGAAAAAGTTGATGAAAACAGATTCGAACAGGAATTGGTTTATTATATAGAAAAGTTTGACATCACAGAAGAAAAGGTTCGATTGGAAAACCACTTAACTTATTTTCTAGAAACCATTAATTCTCCTGATTCTAACGGAAGAAAATTAGGTTTTATTTCCCAAGAAATGGGTAGAGAGATCAATACTATTGGCAGCAAATCCAATTATGCTCCTATGCAACAATTGGTAGTGCAAATGAAAGATGAACTAGAAAAAATAAAAGAACAACTTTTAAACGTATTGTAATGAAAACTGGTAAATTAATCGTTTTTTCTGCACCCTCTGGATCGGGAAAAACTACCATAGTTCAGCATTTATTAGCTCATCCAGAGTTAAATCTAGAATTTTCAATTTCAGCAACATCACGCGAGCCAAGGGGAGATGAAGTGGAAGGGAAAGATTATTATTTCTTGAATTTGCATGAATTCAAGCAAAAGATTAAAAACGAAGAGTTCTTAGAATGGGAAGAAGTATACCGTGATAATTTTTACGGTACTTTAAAGGCAGAAATAGAACGTATTTGGGCACATGGTAAAAATGTGATTTTCGATATAGACGTAGTTGGAGGTTTAGATATAAAACATATTTATCCTAAACAAACCTTGGCGGTTTTTGTAAAGCCACCAAGTATTGAAGAGCTTAAGATTAGATTAAAAAAGCGCAAGACAGAAAGCGAGGATAAGATAAATATGCGAGTTGCAAAAGCTTCTATAGAGCTTGCTACTGCACCTCAATTCGATTTTATTATAGAGAACAACAATTTACAAATTGCTTTGGATGAAGCTTACGAACTTGTTTCCAATTTTGTTGAAGCCAATAGTGAAGTAGGATGAAAAAAAAGGTAGGTCTTTATTTTGGCACATTTAACCCTATCCATTCCGGACACCTTATAATTGCCAATTATATGGTTGAATTTTCTGAGCTTACTGAAGTTTGGTTGGTTGTTACGCCACATAATCCTTTTAAAAAGAAAAGTAGCCTGCTAGATAATCATCATCGCTTAGAGATGGTTTATAAAGCTTGTGAAGATTATCCTAATTTAAAACCGAGCGATATAGAGTTTGGGCTTCCGCAACCAAATTATACCGTAAATACATTGATCCGATTAGAGGAGAAATATCCAGATATAGAATTTTCACTAATTATGGGGGAGGATAATTTAAAGAGTTTTCATAAGTGGAAAAATTATGAAGTGATCTTAGAGCGATACTCCATTTATGTATATCCTAGAATATCCAAAGGACTAATAGAAAATGAGTTTCTCACAAATGCTAAAATTACACGAGTGCCTGCTCCAATAATAGAAATGTCTTCTACA
>JAGXIK010000024.1 GCA_024635715.1 Gillisia sp. | reverse complement strand
CTCACTAGAAAATGGTAACCATCAATAATTTGCTTGCTTTTAATTTCAGCTTCTGCGTGCTTTTCATCACTCTCCTGAAATTTGTCTGGATGCCATTCTTTAACCAGATTTCTGTAAGAAGTTTTTAATTGTTTAAGATCGTAACCTTTTTCAACATTAAATAATTTCTTGTATTCGTTAACACGCTTCATAAATGCCTCATTTTAAATAAGGCGCGAAATTACAGCTTTTTATCTAATTATTCGAATCTATTTTTAAATCCTCAAAAATCAATTTATTTGCATTGGAACTTCCATTAAAAGTAACTTCGCATTTGAATCTGCAATCACCTCTAATTTCTCTATATCCCAGATTCCAAAACCATCTCGTTTTTCGAGTTTATGCTTGTCTATGCTTATAGATCCCTCAAGAACAAATATATAAACTCCGTTATTTTTATTATGAAGTTCGTATTCACAAGAAATTCCTTTTTCGAATTCTGCCATAGAAAACCAAGCCTCTTGATTTATCCATACCCCATCATCATCTGAATTTGGAGAAAGGACCTGATAGAATTCATTTTTTTTCTGAAGATCTCTAATCGAGATCTGGTCATATCTGGGAGCAAGATTCTTTTTATTTGGAAAGATCCATATCTGAAGAAATTTTACCTGCTCTCCTTTATTCCTGTTGTATTCAGAATGAGAGATACCGGTACCAGCACTTAATATTTGGATGTCCCCTTCCCGGATCACACTTAAATTCCCTAAGCTGTCTTTATGCTCTAAGTCACCTTCTAGCGGAATAGAAATTATCTCCATATTCTGATGGAGATGAGTTCCAAATCCCATTCCAGCACTTACTACATCATCATTTAAGACTCGTAATACTCCAAAATTCATTCTTTCGGGGTTGTGATAATTGGCAAAACTGAAACTATGGTGGCTATCCAACCATCCATGATTTGCATGCCCTCTTGTATCTGCTTTGTGAATTACATATTCCATAGAAGTGTTTTATAAGATAAAATATCAGTCCTAATTTAAAGTTATAAAGAGTACTAAAATGCAAAGACCTGTTAAGAAGCTAGATTAATTATCTACGTTTCTTTTTAGTTGGCTCGTTATTAGGTGTGCTATCATTCTTATTTTGTAAAATATAAGAAGCGAGCATTTTCTCTATCAATTCATCTTTAGTTAAGTGATGAAAAATCGTCTTTACTTCATCTTTTAATGCTGAAGCTAAATTGTGGTTAGGTTTAGTTTTAAAAATTTGCTTTGCCCATAACAGCGTATTATTATCTTCAACACTTTGGGCATCAGGTTTAGAATATTCTTTGAAAATAATTCCCAATTCATCTTGAAATTCCGCAATATCTGGAATTTCTTCATTTTGGATCACGGTTAAAGAAAGCCCCTTTGCTCCTGCCCTAGCCGTTCTACCACTTCTATGCACATAAACCTCATAAACATCTGGTAAGTGATAATTCACCACATAGGAGATCTCTTTTACATCTATTCCTCGGGCAGCAAGATCTGTAGCTACAAGAATATTTATATGACCTTCTCTAAACTGTTTCATGATACGATCCCTAATTGGCTGGGATAAACTACCATGTAAGGCTCCTGAAGAAAATTTGTTGATGGCTAAATTCTTAGCCAGTTTATTTACTGCAGCTTTGGTCTTACAAAATATAATTCCGCGTTCTCCTTCTTTAGAAGTTAAAAAATGCATTAAAACCTCCAATTTCTCGATAGGTTCTACAACTACAAATTGATGATCTATTTCTTGATTCCCAACAGTTTCCATGTTAGCACTTATCTGGATTACATGTTTAGACATATAATTTTGGATAAGTTGCTTAATAGTTCCCGGAAGTGTTGCAGAAAATAATAAGGTTCTTCTTTTCTTCGGAAGTTCAGCTACGATCTCATCTAGACCATCCTTTAAAGAAGTCACCATTTCATCGGCTTCATCCAATACCAAATAGTTTACCTTAGAAAGGTCTATGGCTTTTCGCTTAATAAGATCTATAAGCCTTCCCGGAGTTGCAATTACAATATGTGTAGGCTTGGTTAATCTTTCGATCTGTGGTTTGATAGGAATTCCTCCACAAGTAGCAGTAATCGAAACCTCAGGTAAATTGGTAGCATAACTTTCAAAGTTGCTCAATATCTGGTGACCTAATTCACGAGTTGGAACTAGAATTACTGCTTGAATTTGAGATACTTCAGCATTTATAAGCTGAAGTAATGGTAGACCAAATGCCGCCGTTTTTCCTGTACCAGTTTTTGCCAGACCAACGAAGTCTTCAGTTTTAGTTAGCAGAATAGGAATTGTTTTCTCTTGGATTTCTGTTGGAATAGAGATATTTAATTCATCTAAACTTTTAGTAATTGCTGCTGATATTCCTAAACTGGAAAACTGATTTGACATAAAAAATTATTTTTGACAAAGGTAAGTACTCTTTTCGCTTTTAAGCATTGAAAAAACCGCCATTATTTTCAACGAAAATTTAGCTAAAGGTTATTTCTTTAAAATGAAGTATAAAAATTCTTAGTTTTTGGCAAGGTTTCTTAGTGCAATCCATTGCTTAAGCATATCCTTAGAATCACATGCGGGATATCCCAAAACCGTTTTTCCTGCTGCAACATCGCTCATAACTCCAGAGCCTCCACCTACAACAGCACCAGAATGTATGGTAGTATGATCTTTAATAGAGGCACTTCCTCCAATGATTACTCCGTCTCCCAAAGTAACAGAGCCAGCCAAACCACTTCCTCCAGCCATGATACATGAACGTCCCATTACCGAGTTATGTCCAATTTGAACAAGATTATCGATCTTACAACCATCACCAATAATAGTAGAACTAAATTTTCCTCGATCCACACAAGAATTTGCACCAATTTCCACTTGATGTCCAATAACTACATTACCAATTTGTGGAATTTTAACTAACCCGCGGCCATCGTCACTTGGTCTATAACCAAATCCATCAGACCCTATACTTACATTGCTATGGAAAATACAATAGCTACCAATTTCTGATCTTTCGCGGATCACTGTTCCTGACCAGATCGTAGTATTGTTTCCTATACTTGTTTCATCAAGAATAGTTACATTAGGATATAAGAAAACATTATCTCCCAGGACAACATCTTTACCAACATAACATCCTGCACCAATCACACAATTAGTTCCTATTTTGGCAGTTTCATGAAGGATTGCAGTTGCATGGACTCCAGATTCTAGCTGCGGCTGACCTGGATCAAAAGCTTCTAATATCTTAACCATTGCCAGATCTGCATTTTTAACGCGAATTAAAGCTTGTCCCTCTTCAGGTTCAAGTTCCAAATTATCATTAATTATAGCAGCCATTGCTTTGGAGCTATGCCAAGCCTTAATATATTTTCTATTCCCAATAAAAGAAATGTGGCTACTTTGAGCTCTTTCTAATTGTTCTGGTCCTGTAATAAGCAAACTTTTATCTCCAATTAATTCTCCATTAACTAATTCGCTTAATTCTATAATATTGATAGTGTTCATTTTGGGGTAATTTTTAGGGTAATATATAACGAATGGTTATTTTTTGAAAGTGGTGTTTATAACTAATGCGGCAAGATAGTAGGTATTAATTTATAAATAGCTGTTAATCAAATAAATAGTTATAATTATAACTAATACTATTTATAATCTTCTGATGATCACGTCTTAAATCCATCAAGACTTATGAAATCTAATCTAGTTCTTGAAGAATAAAATTGGAACTATGAGCCTTTAATAATTCTTCATAATAGTGATCTATAAAAGATTTAGATATAGCTTCAATAATCATGATCCCACTAAATAGTAAGCTAATTGCTAAACTAATTCCTGAAATATATGGGTTCTTGAACGAGATAATAACTCCAATTGCCAATATAATGATAACGGTAAAAATGAATTGAAGCGAAGAAAAATCATTAATTACTTTCTCCATCCTGCTTGTTTCATTATTTAAGAATATTGCCTTATCCTTTTTATAATGACTTTCAACCGAAATAAAAAGTTTGCCATTGAAATTTCGATAAAAGAATCCTCCCAGCATGATTAACAATCCAGTAGTTAAACCTCCAATAAACAAGCCATTATATAAAGAGTTTTCAGGATTATAAAAATTAGAAACTGCAGCAATAACAACTAGAAATATTCCTAAGAACGAAAAATAGAAACCAATAGTTTTCTGTGCAGCAATATAATTTTGAAACGAGTTAAAAGGATTCATTAGGCTTTGGTATAAAATGCAAAAGTTATTATTTAAAATGAAATATATAGAATTTTCTATGTATAAAAACAAAAAGCAGTCTAAAAAGACTGCTTTTATAATTTCATATTAAATTTTATTAAAGAGGATTACCGTAGATATCCAGTTCAATCACTTCTTTACCAAGCTTTTTAACTTCATCTAACTGTGTAGCTTTATCCCCAACCACAACGTATATCATTTCTTCTTCTTCCAAATAATCTTCAATCACATCTTTAAAATCTTCTAAAGACATCGCTAATAATTCTTCTTGCTTATCCTTAATAAAACTTGAAGGTTTATTGTACTTACTTATGTCTCTTAAAACACCAAGCTTTGCTCCTAAACTCTCGAAAGCCCTTGTATTCTCTTTCAGCAACTTATTTTTTGTGAGTTCCATTTCTTCTTCTCCAAAACTATTAGCATAATTAGCCAGCATTTCTTCAATGATCTCTAATGATGGTAAGGTTGCATTGGCTCTTACACTGGATGAAACATAGAACGGAGATACCTCAAGATTTTCTGAAATTCCAGAATAAGCTCCATAGGTATATCCTTTTCCAATCCTTAATGTTTGAAATAATTTACCGCTAGATCCTCCTCCTAATATTTCATTCGAGAAGGATAATTTATTAGCATCTTTATTGGTTGCTGCTAGGGCTAATTTTCCAATTAGAAGTACCGATTGTTTAGCTTCTGGAAAGTCTATAAAATATAATTTCCCTGCTTTCCCAATTGGATCTATTTTTTGCTCTGGAAGATTAACTGCTTTGGTTGTCCAATTTGAAGCAATACCATTTAATGCACTTTTGGCTTCTGCTTCTGAAATAGCACCTGCTACATGAAATGTTGCTCCTTCAGGAGATAGCTTTTTATAATATTCCTTAAGATCTTCTAATGTTATTAATGAAGTAGATTCTAAACTACCCTCTCCTGAAATTCCAAAGTTATTAGATGGTCCATAAAGTAGTTTATAGAAGGCTAATGATGCAATAGAAGATGGATCTGCCTCTCTCCCTTTTAGATTGGTTTCTAGAGCACTTTTTAATCTAGTAAATTCGGTTGCATCCCATCTTGGTTGCAATAGGATCTCTTGAACCAGTTTCATAGTAGCACCAAAGTTCTTGCTTAAGCTTGTTCCAGCGATATGAAAATCTTCATTACTACTATAAAACCGAATATTTGCTCCTAATAATCCTATAGCCTGTTCTAACTCGGCGGGAGTTTTCTTTGCCGTTCCTTCCATCATAAGATCACTCAACAAACTAGCAACACCTGCTTTTCCGCTTGGATCTAATTTCTGTCCCCCAGGAATAGTAATATCAAATTGAACTAAAGGCACTTCAAAATTTTCTATCCCTAAAACCTGCATTCCATTGGATAAAGAACTTTTCCAAACTTCTGGTGCTGAAAATAATGGAAGTTCCCCAAATTCTGGTTCGCTCCTATCATATTTACTCTGTGTTTTATCATAAACAGCCTCTTCTCCTTGCCCTACTTCTTCACTTGCAACATCTTGTTTAACTTCTTCAATATAAACTTCTGCTTTATTGGACCCTTCTACTGCAAGATCTAATTGTCCGTTTGGAACTACACTAGTCATTAAATAATTCTGATCCTTGATATATTTATTGTAAACTCTCATCACATCTTCTCTGGTAACCGCATTAGTTAATTTTGCAGTTTGAGTTATATAGCCTGGATCTCCGTGAAACTCATTGTCCTGAACAAGTTGAAAAGCTTTATTTAAAACGGTGCTTACGCCTTGATATAAACCTGTTTCCAATTCTGCTTTAATACGCTGCAGCTCATTATTCTCAAATCCTTCAGTTTCAAATTTTTTGAAACCTTCCTCAATTGCCAATTTTACATCATCAAGGTCTGTGTTAGCATTAGCTCTTACTCTAACAATGAATTCTCCAGCCAATTCACTACTGCTTTGGTAAGTTCCAATATTTGGAGCTAGTTTATTTTCTTCTACAACTGTTTTGTATAAAGCCGATTTTTTACTTCCGCTTAACAGTTGCCCTAAGATCTGTAAGGCATACATATCTTTATTATAATCTTCTACTGTGGGAAATACCATTCTTAACTCCGGTAATTTCGCGAAGCTATCTTCAAAATAAAACGATTTGGTTTCATCAAGTTTTACAGGTTTAGGTGATAAGGCATCCACTTCTGGACCTGCAGGAATCTCTCCAAACCATTGTTCTACTAATCTCTTGGTTTCAGCGATATCTATATCTCCAGCAATTACTAAGGAGGCATTGCCGGCTCCATAATATTGGTTATAAAACTCCTTTACATCATCTATAGTGGCTGCCTGAAGATCAGGTAATTGACCAATCACTGTCCAGTTATATGGATGTCCTTCCGGATAGAGATTTTTTCTTATTATCTCATCTGTATACCCATATGGAGCGTTATCTACACGCTGTCTTTTTTCATTTTTCACTACTTGTTTTTCACGCTCTAGAGCGGCTTCAGTAACGGTGTTTATCATATACCCAAACCTATCTGAATCTATCCAAAGGATCTTTTCAAAAGCATCTTTAGGAACTACTTCGTAATAAACGGTTCCATCGCTCCAGGTTCCACCATTTCTACTACCACCCCATTCCGGGATCATTTTTCTATTGGCGCCAACAGGCACATTTTCTGAATCATTAAAACTCATATGTTCAAAGAAATGCGCAAATCCGGTCTTCCCGGGTTTTTCCCGATTAGATCCTACGTGCAACATGGTTGCAACTGCAACAATTGGATCACTATGGTCCTCATGAAGAATGACTTCTAATCCGTTTGATAATGTGAATTTTTCGTAGGAAACTTTAAATTCTTGAGGGTCCTCCTGCTGAGAATAGGAGAAGGTTGATATCAGCAAAGCTGACACCGACATTAAAATTACTGAACGCATGAACTATGATTTTTAAATGTTGAATTCTAAAAATAGCTAATTATTTAGAAAATAAGTGTCGATTTATTCTTAATCTGTTCTATTAGCACAAGAATCACTACTTATACACCTACTTGACATAACAATCCTACTTAAATTTTGCTTCTTCTGTAGTGCGATATTTACCAAAGGGCAGCCTAAGTAATTTACCAATTTTGGAATTGGAGTCTACATCTGGATACGTGTCTATCCCATAAATAATATCCTGATTTTTCATTTTTAAAAAAGTACCTAACACCCTATCCCATATAGAAAATATGTTTCCATAATTTGAATCTGTATAAGGTAATTTTAAATGATGATGCACTTTATGCATATCGGGAGAGACAATGAAATAACTTAATACTGTATCAATCTTTTTTGGAATTCTGATGTTGGCATGATTAAATTGGGAAAATATAACAGATAAAGATTGATATAATAGAATAATACCAATTGGTGCGCCAATAATGAGAACACCTAATGTTGTAAATATAAATCTAATAAGGCTCTCACCCGGATGATGCCTGTTTGCAGTGGTAGTATCTACATGATTATCTGTATGATGGATAAGATGGAACATCCATAAAGGCTTTATCTTATGCTGAACATAATGAGCCAACCATGCACCGAAAAAATCTAATAGTAGCACTCCAATAGCTACAGATGCCCAAAGCGGTAAATTTATCCAATGTAAGATACCAAAGGAATTAGCAACTGTCCAGTCACTGGTTTTCAAAAGAATAAATGCAAGGGCAAAGTTTATAACAATGGTAGTAAGCGTGAAAAATATATTTGGCCATGCATGCTTTAGCTTCTTATATTTAAAATTGAACAAAGGCGCAGCATATTCCAATAACCAAAAAATAGTAATGCCACCAACCAGGATTAAACTGCGGTGGGAAGATGGGATGGTTTCAAAATAATTTATAAGAGTTTCCATTACTTATAAATATAAGTAATTATCCCAATAATAAAATAAAGTATGCTTTCAGATATTAAGAAATGAAAATTTTGCTATATAAAATTTAATCTTCAATTAATATTCCCATTTTCCCCATCTGATAATCTCTCATTGCTTCTAAAACTTCGGTTTGAGTATTCATTACATAGGGCCCATGTTGCGTAACTTTTTCATCTAATGGTTTTCCTGAAAGTATTAAAAACTGAGAATCCTGTTTCAGTGTGATCTCAATACTATCTCCACTAATTCCATAAACTATAAGTTGCTCCGCCTCTACTAGACCATAACCTTTAATATTCAAACTCCCTTTAATAAGGTAGAGCATGCAATTAAAATCTTTTGGAATATTGAATTGCTCAAATCCATCTTCCTTTCCATTTCCCCAGAGCACTAATAATTCATTCTTTGGAGTTATTTTTCCGCGTTGCTCCTTGTAATTACCAGCTATTAGTTTTGTTTTTATTTTTTCATCTTCAGAAATGATTAAAGGCATTGCTTTCGTAGATAGATACGTATATTCTGGAGGTTGCATTTTAGCCGAGCTTGGACTATTGATCCATAGCTGAATGATCTCTTGCTTTTCTGAAGCTTGCACCATCTTCTCTGTAGGTCTTTCACTATGTACTATTCCAGCACCCGCATGCATCCATTGTACCTCTCCCGCCTTGGCAACCTGATCATGACCCCAACTATCCCGATGCCTAACTTCTCCTTCTATAATAAAGGTCACCGGAGAAAATCCTCTATGCGGATGTGGGCCCACGCCCTGATGCTTTGCAGGCCTATTTTTATTAAATTTTGTAGTAGCATGATGCAACAATAAAAATGGATCTACCTGCTGTACTTTATGTGTAGGTAGGGCCTGTTTAACAGGAAACCCATCCATATCTATTTTTTCTGCAGGTAATACATATTTTACCTTCTTAATACCCACTTCATCCATAAGCTGTTTGATCTATAATTAATCCTTAATTTCCTCTTTACCATCGGCATGTAAAGCAAACCGTCCCTTATCCCGAGCATGCGCCTGTTCTGTTTCCGGCCATGGCCATCCTCCAAATTGTGTACGCTGGAAATCTTGTAAAGCTTGTTGTATCTCCATTTGGGTATTCATTACAAAAGGTCCATACTGTGCAACTGGTTCCTTAATTGGTTTTCCTTGAAGAACCAAAAGGTAGGAATCATTCTCTCCATTGGTAATTTCCAAATCTTCAGTAGAAACCACATTAATAACATGGCCTTCTAGTATCTTTTCACCTTCAATAGTAAGCGAACTTCCTTTATAAAAATAAAGACTTCTTGTTATATCTTCAGTATAAGCGGGTAATGTATAAGTTGCATTTGCTTCCATCTTAATAGTTAACACCATAACGCCATTATTAGGATCTGCAGCCCAAGAATCTGGTGTTGGAGCAAGAGCAGAAACATCCCCTAACTTTCCTGCTATTAAATTGATCTCTGTCTTTTTTCCGTTTGCATCTTGTTTTAAAATAATTGGAATATCCTCTGCCCATAACATTTTAAAATGAGGATCAACCATCTTATTTGCTTTCGGCAAATTCAGCCAAATCTGAAAGATCTCCAGTGGATTTCCTTGATCCTGTTTTACAAGCGGGAACATTTCTGAATGTTGAACTCCTTTACCAGCAGTCATCCATTGTACATCTCCCGCACCAAATCTACCCGCAGCTCCTAAAGAATCTGTATGATCTACAAAACCTTCTTTATTAATAGTTATAGTTTCAAATCCTCTGTGTGGATGAAAAGGAAAACCAGGCATGGTACTGCCATGATACATTCTCCAACCATCCTTAATTGTAAAATCTTGGCCAATATTTCTACCGTCTAAAGGAACTGCTGGTCCCATCTTTTCATTTCCTTTTGGATATTCATCTCGGTGGTGTGCACAAAATAAAAAAGGATCACTGGTTTGCCATGGAAAACCAAGTGGTTTTATGTTTTTGATCTTAGCGTTTTTCATGTGTGTTTTTATATATTCAGAAAATAACAAAGTATTAAAGTTACATCTTTAAAGCCTTTTTGGTCGTTAATAAATCCGAAACTCAACATAAAACAAAAAATTTAGACCCATTTATTCAGCTAACATTTCATCTAATATAAATTCTTCTTTATCCGATTTAACTATTGGGTCTTTTTTGGAAGTAAATTGAATATAAATAATAGTTCCTATTAATAGCAACCACAAATACCAAACATTACTTACCAAATCCAAATAGTTAATCTTCCCTTCTGCCAAACTTAAAATAATAAGTACTTGTGCTCCATAAGGCAATAAACCTTGCACGATACATGCAAAAATATCTAAGACAGATGCAACCTTTTTTCTGTTCAATAAAAATTGATCACTTAGTTTTTTTGCAATGGATCCTGTGATAATTATTGAAACCGTATTATTTGCAATTGCCATATTGGTAAAACTCACTAGACCCGCAATTCCAAAATAGGCGGTTTTAGAATTGACTTTTGAATTGATGAAATTAATTAGAAATCTTATTCCACCAGCCTTTGTAACCAATGCAGCTAATCCTCCTGTTAATAAAGACAATAAAAAGATCTCAGTCATGCTGGTGAAACCTTCATAAGATAATTTAGCAAATTGAAGCACTCCAAAATCACTATATATTATCCCAATGATCCCTGCAGTTATAATCCCTATAAATAAAACAGCAAAAACATTTAATCCAGAAATAGCTAATACCAAAACTAAAATATAGGGAAGTATTTTTATCATGTTTACAGAATAGGAAGCACCCAAACCTAAAGTGTCCTCTAAAGCAAAACCTTGATAAAGTAAAATACCAATGCTAATAACCGCAACAGGAAGAGCAATTATCACATTTTGTTTAAATTTATCTTTCATGCTAACCTCTAAAGATTGTGTAGCAGCAATAGTGGTATCTGAAATAATAGATAAGTTATCTCCAAACATTGCTCCACCTAAAAGAGAGGCACTTAAAATGGCTAAAGAAGCTTCAGTGGTATCTGCAAAACCGATTACAACAGCTCCAAGTGCAACTATAGCACCAACTGAAGTTCCTGTAGATATAGATAAAAACGCAGTGATTATAAAAACTCCTGCATATAACCAATGTATGGATATGTATTGCAACCCAAGATTTACAATTGCATCTACGCTTCCCGTAGCCTTACAAACCACCGTGAAAGCCCCGGCCAATAAATAGATAAGACACATGGTTAGGATCTTATCGTCTCCACAACCTTTAAGTAAAGTTGAGATCTTGGTGTTCATGGAATCCTTGAACAGAATCATTGCGAGAACAATACCTAAAATTACCGCGATTGGAGAAGGCAATGCATAAAAATCGTTCAAATAGATCCCTGCGCCCAAAAAAGTAAAAACAAATAGAAATAAAGGCAATAATGCATAAAAATTCCCTTTAGATTTAATAACAGAATTCATAAATCAAATTTTTTATGAATCTCAAAAAAGGAAAGCTTAGTCAATAAAAAGGAAGTCATGTTTAACATTTTTTCCAAAGAATTGGCTTATCATTTTTAGCACCTTGCTTGTTAATGCAGGTTGCTATCTCTTTTTGAGATTCTTGATAATTAGCGG
>JAGXIK010000139.1 GCA_024635715.1 Gillisia sp. | reverse complement strand
GTTGCATTTAGAATAGAAGCCACAGCGCTATCGATCTCGGTTTCTGCAAAAGCAAAAAGATATACCGGGAAGAAGGAACCTATAAATGCAGAAATGGATATCCATTTCCATTGTGCAATTGTTAGCTTACTTATACTTTTAAATCCAACTAAGACCAAAAATAAAGACGCAAAAATTATCCTGAACGATCCTAGCTGCAAAGCACTAAGACCGATTAGTCCTTTTTTAATAAGTATAAAGGAACTTCCCCATACTAGGGATAACAAGATCAGATAGATCCATTTTAGGTTTTTAAGTGGCATTCTTATGAAATAAAGTATAATTATAGCTCGCGAAAGTACTATAAAATTCACCTATGGGAGAAGAGAAAATAAGAAAAGGCCTGAAATGTGAGAGATCCACATTTCAGGCCTTTTAAAAAACAATAATTAAGTTCTATTGATTCTCTGTAAGCGGAATAGGGAATTGAACGAAAACGTCATCACCAGGCCTGTCTATTGGCAAGGTATTTAAAATATCATAACGTCGGGCATCTATCCATCTATGGCCTTCACCATATAATTCATACCTTCTTTGCGTTAACATTTCATCTATTAAGGCAGCTTCTGTATTAGCTCCATTATAATCTGGAAGTGAAGCTGCATTTCTAATTATATTTAAAGCTTTTACAGCTTCATCTGGACTAGAGTAAATACTAGCTTCAGCATACAACAAAATAAGTTCTGCGTTTCTGATAATTGGAATATCATCAGTTCTGGATGTGTATAAGAAGAAATCATAATCTCCCGAAAGTCCATCAAAAGTGATCGTTTCATCCCTAAGGCTTGTTTTCTCATCAACCCTACTATCGCCTGCTTCGGCGTCAGTAATAAATCCAGGCTGAACAATTCTCACCCCTGCGGCTGATGCATTTTCAGGAAAAAACACCGGATTTGCTAAATCTGTTTGATCTTCAGAAAAAACATAATAAATTCCTTTATCAAGATCACCGGACAGGTCCATAAATGAGCTTTCAAGAAAATTAAGCACTGCAGGATAATCCTCTTGGTAAGCTGCTACTCTGGCAGACAAGCCTTTGTTCACTTGTAGAAATTTAGTAGGAGTATTAAAATCTGCAAAACCTGTTGTCATTCCGAAAGGAAAGGAATTTCCTCCTGAAGCAAGATCTGTTGCGGCTTCTTCCATCAAGTTTCTAATTGCGGTTAATCCTTCAGTATAGGATACAAAAGGGCCTAAATTATTGGGATCATTAACAACTCATGAGCTTTAAAGAATGCTATTGTATTAAGGAAAAGGCTCCCCTGTAGTCTCATTAATTGTTTTACCTGTTATAGTTTCTTGAGCGAATATCACTGCAGGAAAAATAAAAAGTAAGTGCCTATTGTTTAGTGATAATTATCTCCATTTAAGAGATTCCATAAGTTTCTTGATATCAGATTTGATGTAGGAAGCCGCTGGCATTATAGAATCAAAATTAGGTTTTTGATTGAAATAGAGGGAGCCTGTTATAAAGTGACTAACACTGTCTGTAACATAAAATTGTGCTTGAGATGCAGCATCTCCATCTATTGAGTAAAACATTCCGTAAGTTTTATGCTCTGGATTCACATAAACATCTCCTTCTATATAGTCTGCCTTAATTGTATGTTGTAAAGGTAATTTTTGAGAATCCATTAAAAGAGAATCCAAATTGTTGTGCACTTCCTGATATGTAATAAAAATAGAGGCATTCAATTTTGGGTAATTTAGATTGATCCAACACTGCCTAGAACCTATAGGTTTTACAATCTTCGCGATAGAATTATACTCAAAGCTATATGGGCAACTTAGATTGGTTTCAACATATTCTGCAGCAGGAAATTCTAAGTCCAAAAAAGCCTTCGGCTTAGGAAGCACCCCGTCTTTACACGAAATACAAACAGCGATAATTAATAATATGATACTTATTTTTTTCATCTTGAAAATGGTGAAAACTAATTTAAGGAATAAAAAGCTCAAAGCTCTATACTATTCTTCTGAAGATAATTCCGACTCAATACTTAATTTGATCTGCTTTATTCTTTTATCATCTATCACTTCTATTGTAAAGAGATAATTCTGAAAAGAGATCTTTTCATTACGCTTCGGGAAACCTCCCGATATTTCCAGTAAAAAGCCTGCAAGGGTATCAGATTCCCCTTTGTTTTCTTCAAAATTTGAAGAGTCTTCTAATTTTATGATCTTATAAAAATCCTTTAAAGGAGTCTTTCCTTCAAATATAAAATTAGACTCATCCAGCTTGGAGAAAACCAAATCTTCATCATCAAATTCATCGCTTATATCACCTACAATTTCTTCAATTATATCTTCTAAAGAGACCAGTCCACTGGTTCCTCCATATTCATCTACAACAATGGCCAAATGAATTTTCTTATCCTTGAATTCATTTAAGAGATCATCTAATTTTTTATTTTCAGGAATAAAATATGGTTCTCGTAAAAGGGAAGTCCATTCAAAATCTTTTTTATCTAAAAACGGCAAAAGGTCTTTAACATAAAGAATTCCGCTTACCTGATCTATATTTTCCTTGTAAACAGGAATTCTGGAAAAACCATTTTCAACTATTTCTGGAATTATTTCCTTATAAGTTTGATTCTCCTTTAAGGCAAAAATATCCATCCTAGGGCGCATTACCTGCTTAGTATCTGTATTCCCAAAGGAAACAATTCCTCTTAAAATCTTCTGCTCTTCGTGCGTTGTATCTTCATCTCTTGTCATTTCTAATGCCTGAGAAAGATGATCTACACTTAAAAAGCCTTTTTGCTTTCCTAACTTATCGTGAATATAAATGGTTACAGCCCTCATAGGTGTACTAAGCGGTGAAATCAAAAAGTCCAAAACATTTAATGGAATAGCCATTAGATTACTGAATTTCACATTATTCCTGCTTGCGTAAACCTTTGGGAGGATCTCTCCAAAAAGAAGAATAAGAAAGGTCACAATACCAACTTCTATCAAAAATTTAAAATTGATTCCAAAGACAACAGCATTCAAATTCCCGAAAAACTCATCTGTAAAAGAATCAAAAAGAAGAACAATCGCTATGTTTATGGTATTATTTGCAACTAATATAGTAGCTAATAACTTTTTTGGCTTCTCTAAAAGCTTGACGACTATTTTTTGAGCATTTGTTCTCTTTCCATTATCACTAAGGAAATCTGCAGGAGTTAGAGAGAAAAACGCAACTTCTGCACCAGAGATTAGCGCAGAGCAGATTAATAATACAATTAGCATTACAAGGCTTAAAACCTGTGAAAACTCTAGTGATATAAATGATAAAATTAAACTGGGAGGATCTGGATCCAAATGCTTATATTTTAGTTAGACTTAGAAAGGCAAATCGTCTTCTTCCTCATTGCCTGAATTTTGATTGGCAAAAGTATCATTTTTAGGATTGGAAACAGGTTTCGCTGAAGCAGTATTTTGAGCAGCATTTCCTGAAGTTTCACTTTTAGGTGTTAGAAAGGTAAAATCTGTACATTGAATTTCAACCGAGTATCTTTCAATCCCTTTATCATCTGTCCATTTTCTGCTTTTCAATCTACCTTCTACGTAAACCTTATCTCCTTTTTTAAGGTATTTCTCACAGATTTCTGCAGCCTTGTTTCTTACAACTATATTGTGCCATTCGGTATTCTCTACTCGTTGCCCAGAAGATTTGTTTGTGTAAACTTCATTGGTAGCTAAAGGGAAACGTCCAATTGCCCCGCCTCCTTCAAAATAATGCATTTTTACATCGTCTCCTGTATGCCCAATTAGCATTACCTTATTAAGTGTACCCGTCATTATATTTTATTTAAATATTTAGCTAATTATATAATTTAAAAATAAAGAAATTTATTCAGTATCGCCTCCTATTAACATCAATATTACAAACCTAAAAAATATATAAAACTGAATTTAATATTCACTCAATTCAAATTCGCTAATAAAATTGGCAATTAGAACCGGAACAGGATATTCTTGGATTTTAGATAAGGGGATTGCCTTGCTATTTAATTCAGCATTCTCTACAATCCAAAATCGGGTATATATATGCTGATGAGATAATTTATGTATAATAGGTGTGTCATTATACAAACTTATTTTTTGATCATATTCTCCTCCCTCGGGAAAAAGATTAGGTTCTGCCAACAAGGTTTCAGCATTTATTAAAGATGTGGACTCCATCAAAGGAAATTGATACAATCCTTCCCATATCCCTTTCCCTATCCTTTGCTCTAAAATAGTTTCATTCTCTTCTGAAAGGAAAACCAAATAATTAAAATACCGTTTTTTCACCTTGGCTTTTTTCAGCTTAACAGGAAGCATCGCTATCTTATTATTTTTTAAAGCCAAACAGCTATTGGAAAGGGGACAACTTTCACATAACGGATTCTGGGGCTTACATTGCAAAGCACCAAACTCCATGATCGCTTGATTATATGTGGCAGGATCCTCCTTATCTATTAACTCGGCTGCCAAAGCTTTAAATTCTTTTTGACCAGCACTACTATTAATAGGTGTCTCAATATCAAAATATCGAGCCAAAACCCTATATACATTTCCATCTACCACAGGAGCAGCTTCATTATAACAAATAGAAGCCACTGCACTTGCTGTGTAATCACCAATTCCCTTTAATTTCAATAAATCCTTATAGTTATCTGGAAAGGTACCGTCCAGATCACATGCCACCACCTTTGCTGTTTCATGTAAATTTCTAGCCCTAGAATAATATCCCAAACCCTGCCAAAGTTTAAGAACTTCGTCTTGTGAAGCATTTGCGAGATCAAAAACAGTAGGAAATGCCTCTGTGAATGACAAATAATAGGGCAAACCTTGCTCTATTCTAGTTTGCTGAAGCATGATTTCACTTAACCAAATATGATAGGGATCACTGGTTTTTCTCCATGGCAAATCTCTTTTATTGCCTAAGTACCAATTAGTCAGTATTTTATGAAAAATCATGAATGTCATTGTTTGCCTGCAATAATAATTCTTTATTTGGTTACTATTTAATGAATTAGGATTGAAATATTGGAGATTTAATTCATATATTTGCCCCCTTGAAAATTAAGAACCCCAATTATAATTTTAAATAGTACGAAAATGACGAAAGCAGATATCGTAGCGAAGATTTCCGAAAAGTTAGGAATGGAAAAAGGTGATGTACAAGCTACTGTTGAAACATTTATGGAAGAAGTAAAGACTTCTTTAGAAAGCGGAGACAATGTTTACTTAAGAGGATTTGGAAGTTTTGTTATTAAAACAAGAGCTGAAAAAACCGGAAGAAACATCTCTAAGAATACTACAATTAAAATCCCAGCACACAATATTCCTGCATTTAAACCTGCTCGTATCTTTGTAGATGGTGTTAAGACTAATGTTGAAGTAAAAGAATAATTCCTGTAATAGGGAGTTTGAAAGTATATAATTATTAATTTAAAAAAAGTACACTATGCCAAGTGGTAAAAAAAGAAAAAGACATAAGGTAGCTACTCACAAGCGTAAAAAGAGAAGTAGAGCTAACCGCCATAAGAAAAAGTAGTGTTCTCACTACTTTTTTTAGTAAAAAACGTTCTTTGAAATTGAAGCCGAATTTAAATACCCTTTAAATTCTGGTTTCTTCAGGCTTAAAAACCCTGTGAAAATTTATTGTTTAATCCATCCCGATTTCCGGGATAAAAATCTAAAAGAGTGGACAAAGAATTGATTATTAGATCAGGTTCCTCTGCTATAGATTTTGCCTTAATTAAAGATGGAAAACTAGTTGAATTAAACAAAGAAGAAGACGATAGCAACTTTGCTGTAGGTGATATTTTTATTGCCAAGATCAGGAAAGCTGTTCCAGGATTAAATGCTGCATTTGTAAATGTTGGCTATACAAAAGATGGTTTTTTACACTATCATGATCTTGGACCTCAAGTCCTCACTTTGTTGAAATTCGTAAAACGTGTAAGCACAGGTAAATTAAAAGACTATTCGTTACAGAATATGACTTTTGAAAATGATATTGATAAAGACGGCAGCGTAGCTGAAGTCTTAAAGTCAAATCAGTCGTTACTGGTTCAAGTAATGAAAGAACCAATCTCCACAAAAGGTCCCAGAATAAGCTCTGAGCTTTCTCTACCGGGACGTTATATTGTATTAGTCCCTTTTTCCAATAGAGTTTCAGTTTCTCAAAAAATTGAAAGCAAAGAAGAAAAAGACAGGCTTAAGAGATTGGTAAAAAGCATCAAGCCTAAAGGCTTTGGTGTAATTGTTAGAACCGTAGCAGAAGGCAAAAAAGTAGCAGAGCTAGACAGAGATCTCCAGAATTTAATGAGTCGCTGGACAGCAATGTGTAAAAAACTATATAAAGCACCTCATCCATCCAAGGTATTGGGAGAGTTAAATAGAGCATCCTCCATTTTGAGAGATGTCTTTAATGATACTTTCTCCTCTATCGTTGTAGATGAAGAAGAGCTTTATACACAGCTAAAGGATTATGTAGCAGAAATTGCTCCAAATAAAGAATCTATAGTAAAGCTGTACCAGTCCAATGTTCCAATTTTTGAAAAATTCGGTATCGAAAGACAAATAAAAACTTCCTTTGGTCGCACCGTATCGATGAGCAAAGGAGCTTACCTGATTATTGAGCACACAGAAGCAATGCACGTTATAGACGTGAATAGTGGAAACCGTTCCAATAAAGCTAAAAACCAGGAAGAGACCGCCTTAGAAGTGAACCTTATAAGCGCCACAGAAATAGCCCGACAATTACGATTACGTGATATGGGTGGAATTATTGTGGTTGACTTTATAGACATGAATAAGGCTGAAAACAGAAAAGCACTATATGATCATTTACGCGAAGAAATGAGCGATGATCGTGCGAAACACAAAATATTACCCCCAAGTAAATTTGGGTTAATACAAATTACAAGACAACGCGTTAGGCCGGAAACTAATATCAAGACCCGTGAAGAAAATCCGAACGGAATAGGAGAAATTGAGGCTCCTATTATTGTTATTGATAAAATTAAAACCGACCTGGAAAGGCTGATCAAGAAGAATCATAAAAAGATCACCTTAAGTGCGCACCCATTTATTGCAGCCTTTTTAACTAGAGGCTTTCCATCACCCCGCTCCCAATGGTTTTTTGACCATAAGCGCTGGGTAAAAATTTTACCAAGAGACGCTTACACGTACATGGAATATCACTTTCACGATAAAAACGGGGAAGTTTTAGACTAAAATTTTGAAAACCGCCTATCATTTATTTGATTGGCGGTTTTTTTATGTCTCAGATTTTCTGAATCAATTATCTCATCACTGAAAAATGACCTTTGAGAGAAGCATAACCTTCAATTATAATATGATACCAATAATCTGAAGCAGGTAAGTTGGTGCCGTTTAGAGTAGCATTCCAAGAAAAATTAACTCCGTTTCCAGATTTTAATAACTTCCCATATCTGTCGAAGATTCTTATTTCTGAAGAAGGGAAATATTCCAGACCTTTCAAAGTAAAGAAATCATTGTAACCATCGCCATTTGGCGATATCATTTTAGAGGCAACTATGTGGGGGAATCTTTGCGAAACTGTATTACATGCACTTAAATCTCGAATATATGCAGTATATACTCCGCTACTAACACCTAAAAACACATTTGAAGTCTGATAGTTGCTACCATCCAACGAAAATTCGAAAACACCAGTATTGGCTGGAGTAATTATTACAGAATTTTCATCAGATTCAATCTTTCCTATTGCAGCATTATCTACAGGAACAACTGTAAAAGTTTTAGTGGAAGAACAAGCTTGATCTGTAATAACCTCAACAGAATAAGTACCAGATTGAGAAACGTTTATTGATTGGGTATTTTCTCCAGTAGACCAAATATATGTATATCCAGCAAGCTTTGCATCTAATAATAATGTAGATTCTGGACAAAGTTGAAGCTCTTCATCTTCCAGAACAGGCACATCATTTATTACCACTCTAATTGGTGTT
>JAGXIK010000138.1 GCA_024635715.1 Gillisia sp. | reverse complement strand
TATACCAAGTTTGTTCCCTAGTGCTAGACTATAAGCTTCTCCAAGTGCGATGGCAGTATCTTCTATGGTGTGATGCTCATCTACTTCCAGATCACCTTTCACTTTTATCTCCAGATCCATTTGTCCATGGCGAGAAATTTGATCCAACATATGATCGAAAAAATCCAGTCCTGTGGAAATATCAGATTTTCCTGTACCATCCAAATTAAGCCTGATAAAGATATCTGTCTCATTGGTTTTTCGGTTGATTTCTGAAGAACGTTCTTTCAGTTTCAAAAATTCGTAGATCTTTTCCCAACTAGAAGTTCTAATGGCTATCGAATTATCAATTTCTTCCTGTCCATTTTTCAACTCATCTTTTGCAAGCTCCTCATGAGTATCAATAAAAATCCCTTTTCCACCAAAGTTTAGAGCAAACTCCATATCTGTCATTCGGTCTCCAATCATATAAGATCCGGCAAGATCATAGGCTTCATTATTTAGATAATTTTCTTCTAACAAACCTGTATTGGGTTTTCTGGTTGGAGAATTATCCTTGGCAAAGGTTCTATCCATGAGAATTTCCTTAAACACCACGCCTTCATTTGCAAAGGTTTTTAAAACGAAATTCTGAATAGGCCAAAAAGCAGTTTCAGGATAGGCATCTGTTCCTAATCCATCTTGATTGGTAACCATTACGAATTCATAATCCAGCTCTTTTGCTATTTTAGATAAATAGAATAATGCCTGCGGATAGAATTCTAATTTTTCTAAAGTATCTATTTGATAATCTTCTGGCTCATGAATCAATGTGCCGTCACGATCTATAAAAAGTAATTTTTTCATGTTGTTAAATTCTTGATTTCAGTTGATAAAATTTGAAATCCGCTTTTAATAAAATATTTCTTTAGTCACCCTGAGTTTATTTCAGGGTCTGAATTTATGGTTTTGATTATTCGTGTTCATGGATTCTAAAACAAGTTCAGAATGACGCCATTATAGTAATTGTAATACCTTAAGCATAAATATTAATTATTTGATGCCTAATACTCAAATAACAAAAATAACTCGAGATACTATTTCAATCTAAACTTTTTAAAACCTCAATTAATTTCAAATTTTCTTCTTTGGTCCCAATCGTTAATCGCAATGTGTTTTCACAAAGAGGCTGATTGGTTCGGTTTCTAATTACCACACCTTTATTTAAAAGTTGATCATATCTTTTTAACGCATCATCTACCTTTACTAAAACGAAATTAGCATCAGATCTATAGATTTTTTCGATAAATATAACTTCAAGTAAAGCTTTAGATAATACCTCTCTTTGACTCAATATATCAGCAATTTCACTGTTCACTTCTGAAATATTTTGAAGACGGTATTGAGCTCTATTCTGAGTTAACTCATTTACATTATAAGGCGGTTTGATCTTGTTTAAAACTGCAATAATTTCTTCTGAAGCATAACAGATTCCCAATCTAATTCCTGCCATTCCGTAGGCTTTTGAAAGTGTTTGGGTAATGATCAAATTAGGATATTTATCCAATTCTTCAATCCAACTAACTTGTTCAGAAAAATCAATATAGGCTTCATCTAAAACAACAAGGCCTTCGGATTTCTCTAATATTTCAGCAATATTATCTCTACTAAAAGAGTTTCCCGTTGGATTATTTGGAGAACATAAAAAGATCAACTTTGTATTACTATCTACATTTTTAAATATCTCTTCAATATTTGGCTCAAAATCTTCAGTCAATAAAACCTCTCTACTTTCAACATTATTGATCCCAGCTAAAACATTGTACATGCCGTAAGTTGGAGGCAAAGTAATTATGTTATCTAATCCTGGTTCGCAGAAAGCCCTGTAAATAAGGTCTAGAACTTCATCGCTACCGTTTCCTAATAAAATATTTTTAGTAGGGATATTCTTGATCTCTGATAACTTAGCTTTCAATTTCCTCTGCTGTGGGTCTGGATATCTATTAACCCCTGTTTCGTTGGGATTTTCATTCGCATCCAAAAAAATCATTTTTGATCCTACAGAGGTATATTCATCTCTAGCTGAAGAATAGGCTTTTAAAGCCAATACATTAGGTCTAACTAACTTATTAATATCTATAATTTTCTCCATTGTTAAACAGATTTCAGCTTGTTTTCATTCAATTTCTTCAACCGTAGACTTACTGCATTTTTATGAGCTTGAAGCCCTTCTGCCTCTGCCATGATCTCTATTGACGGACCAATATTCTTGATGCCTTCTTCAGATATTTTCTGGAAAGTCATACTCTTCATAAAACTATCCAGATTCACACCGCTGTATTGTTTTGCAAAACCATTGGTAGGCAACGTATGGTTAGTTCCAGAAGCATAATCACCCGCACTTTCGGGAGTGTAATTCCCAATAAATACAGAACCAGCGTTTGCAATATTCTCCAAATAAAAATCATTATCTGCAGTGCATAAAATTAAATGTTCTGGACCATACTCATTTGTAATTTCCATCGCTAATTCTTTATTCTCTAAATAGATAAGTTTAGAGTTAGCAATAGATCTTTGAGCCATTTCTTTTCTTGGTAATTCCTCAAGCTGAAGTTCCACTTCTCGCTCCACAGCTTCAATCATTTTTTCTGAAGTAGAGATAAGGATCACCTGACTATCTGAACCATGTTCTGCCTGACTAAGAAGGTCTGATGCAACAAACGCAGCATCGGCAGTATCATCTGCCACTACAAGTAACTCAGAAGGCCCAGCTGGCATATCTATCGCCACATGGAACTTAGTGGCTAATTGCTTTGCAACGGTCACAAATTGGTTCCCAGGGCCAAATATCTTATAAACTTTAGGTACCGTTTCTGTCCCAAAGGTAAGAGATGCAATAGCTTGAATTCCGCCGATCTTAAAGATTTTACTTATTCCGCAAAGTGCAGCAGTATAGAGAATAACCGGATTGATCTCTCCATTCTTATCTGGTGGGGTACATAATACAATCTCCTTGCAACCAGCAATATTAGCAGGGGTTGCGAGCATTAGAATAGTTGAAAATAATGGTGCGCTTCCTCCAGGAATATAAAGTCCTACTTTCTGAATAGGACGTTTCTCCTGCCAACAGTCAACTCCTTTAGAAGTAGTTACTTCTACTTTCGATGTTTTTTGGGCTTCGTGGAATTTTTCAATATTCGATTTTGCTAATTGTATTGCATTCTTCAATTCTTCAGACACAGAATTATTTGCATTCTTAATTTCTTCAGTAGAAACTTTAAAATCTTCTAATTTTATACCATCAAACAGATCGGTATACTTTGCAACAGCAGCATCTCCTTTTGCTCTAACTTCAGAAAAAATATCGTTTACGGTTAACTCTATATCTTCCAGAGTTTGGGTTGGCCTTTTCAGTAGAGCTTCCCAATCTTCTTGCTTTGGCTTATATATTTTATTCATAGTCTCCAGAATTAAATTATAATACCATTTTTTCTATTGGTGCAACTAGAATCCCTTCTGCTCCCAGCTCTTTTAGCTCATGTATGATCTCCCAGAATCTATTTTCCTGAATTACGGTGTGAATAGAACTCCAACCTTTTTCTGCCAACGGAAGAACCGTAGGACTTCGCATACCTGGCAATAAATTAATGATTTCCTCTAATTTATCATCTGGAGCATTCAAAAGGATATATTTTGAAGTTCTAGCATTTAGTACAGATTTTAATCTGAATTCCAGTTTATTTAAGATCTCTCTTCTCTCTTCAGAAATATTTGGAGCAACCGCTAGAATAGCTTCACTCTTCATCATCACTTCCACTTCCTTCAAATTGTTCTTAAATAAAGTATTTCCGCTAGACACAATGTCACAAATAGCATCTGCCAGCCCAATATTAGGGGCAATCTCCACTGAACCATTAATTATGTGAAGATCGGCACTGATGCCTTTTTTCTTTAGAAATGAATTCAAGGTATTTGGATAAGAAGTCGCAATTCTCTTGCCATCAAGATCTTCTAGTCCATTATACTTAGCTGATTTTGGGACAGCAATGGAAACTTTACATTTTGAGAATCCTAGTTTCAGTGAATGAATAATATCTTCCCCTTTTTCTTCCAAAACGTTTTCTCCTAAAAAGGCGATATCTACCACCCCATCTCTAAGGTATTGTGGAATATCTCCATTCCGAAGATATAATACCTCTAATGGAAAATTGGAAGAGGTCGCTTTTAGTTGTTCTTTTCCGTTATCTATAGAGATACCGGCATCCTTAAGTATTTTAAGGGAATCTTCATTTAATCTTCCTGCCTTTTGAATTGCAATTCTTAGTTTTTCTTTACTCATCTTTTTAATTTCTTAAATTTTAATCCCTCATTGAGGGTTTAATTCCCCGAGGCTTGCCTCGAATTTTTAAAAGTATTTCCAAGTCATACCTCGTAGGCTTGCCCCGAGGTTCTTGATTTTGAAAACCGAACAGGAAATAAAAAACCCGTTCGATCGCTCAAACGGGTTTTTATATATGTTGAATTTACTACATATCCAAATCACCTCGCCAAAGCGCAGTAGTGAAAATGATGATGATGTAGTTGAATTGTTCTCATAATTAAAGCAAATCTAGTATATTTTTTTAGAAACAAAAATAGGTTTCGAAAATTTTATGACTTGATTAATCGATTTTTAGTTATTTCCAAGAATCAAAGGCATTCCACCTTCACCAGATCCAATCACTACTACTTTCGCGTTCGGTGATTTAGCTAGCTCTACAGTTGCCTGAATTCCTTTTTCTCTTAAAATCTTATCGTTCAACGAAGCACTAAGAATTTCATTGGCTTTAGCTTTACCCTCAGCATCAATTTTTTGACGTTGCGCCTCTTGTGTAGCCTTGGTCAATCTAAATTCATATTCTAGAGATTCTTGCTCTTGTCTCAACTTACGCTCAATTGCTTCCTTAATGTTTTGTGGAAGAGAAACATCCCTTACCAAAACTTCATTTACTTGAACATATTGATTTTTTAGTAGAATTCTGGTTTCTTCCAAAATCTCTCTCTGAATTGCTTCTCTTTTACTAGCATATAATTGTTCAGGAATATATCTTCCCACTACTGCTCTGGCAGCAGATCTAACTGCAGGTTGTAATACTCTTGCAACATACATTTCCCCCTTTTCTTGGTGTAAAGATCCTAATTGTGCATATAAAGGCTCATAC
>JAGXIK010000023.1 GCA_024635715.1 Gillisia sp. | reverse complement strand
GTGATACTTTGCAGACCAAAACCAATACCAACACCCAACGCGCCAACCAATAATCCTAACGCGGTCAGATCGATACCAGTGGTCTGAAATATGATTACCAAACCTATAATAATTAACACATAACGCAGAATTGTTGCTATCTGGATATTTCGGAGTAAGCTGACCCCCCTAATACGGAGCTAAATCGGCGATTTTTTGATGTGACATTTCGGCGGATGCTGACCCCTTTATAAAGGATTTGTATGGGCCGCCGGTGTCGGTTTCGGAGTATGTTGACCCCTTTTAGTTAAAGTTGACGCCTGAATTGGGGATTCATTTTGGAGCATGCTGACCCCTCCTGAAGTTTTGGTTTTATTCGTGATTAAACAATTAATTCGTATGTATCAACAAGGACTCGGGAAGAAAACTATTGCCCGGGAACTTGGTGGTAGAGGATGGGGGGGTATTAGTGGGAATAAAATAATAGGAGAACAAAATCTACTCTCCTTTAATAATTCTCAACCATTTTGAAGCTTTACATATACAGGAAATGGGAAATTTTGAAACCTTTTGCATGCGCAGGTGTGAGGTTTCGTTTTTAGATTTCAATAGTAAAATGTTTTCTAAAAAACGCCAACTGCTGGTAGCAAACTATTGACCTGATCTTCTGTAAAGAAACCTTGCATTTCTTTTATTAATGATTGTTTAGCCTGCATATAACCCTCTGTATAAATGGTCATTGAGATTTCGCCCTTCTGATATTGCAGGTAGAGATCCTGCGTGGTGGCATACATAGTAGTAATCGAGCGGGTGGCCTGATAAATTACTTCTTCATTTTGTGAATATTCTAATATTACTTCCCTGTAGAAATCATCCGTGCTAATATTGATAAATTTGTTGATGATATCGGAATCGAACTGTACAAATATTCCCTTAAAACTATCTCTGTATACTTTAATATTAACGTCCAAATTATTATTGACGGAATGTCCTGTTATTTGCAAATCACATTCATGCGCATAGATATCTGAAATTCGATAAACTATATTTTCTGCATCATTTTTTTCATAAATCCAGGCAGAACCATCAGACATATATTCAAAAGCCACTATAAATAATTGGTCGTCCTTTAAAATATAGCCATTGTGACAATAGCTCTCGTCCGGTAAAAGGAATGACATTTTACTGGGCTCATCCCAGGTGTTTCCCGGTATAAAAGTCGAAAACATAAAAATGGATGATTTAAAGGTTTTAGAGTTGAGTATATAATGCATTAAAACTGCGGAACGCGTGTTAAAATTAGGGTGTGAGCTGTAAGTTTCCTCTTTTCCATTTCCCATCTCAGTTTGAATATCTTCCAGCCTCTTTTTCAAATCGAAATACGATAACAGAACAATTAAACTGTACCCAGACTGATTGAGGATGTCAAAAGAAAATAAATCTGCTTCTAATTCGCAAAATCGCGATTTTTCAAGTTTAGAAGGCTTATAGCATTCATTACCCGGAACGTTATGTTCTAGATATGCATGGGCAATTTCATGTGCTATTACCCAAGCCAATATGGTTCCATGGGTGTCGAACTGATATTTTTCTATAGCGTCATAGCTTATGTTGGTGGCAGGTAAGTCTACATAATAACTGGCCAGGATTTTGGTGCAAAACAATGCATCATCTAATAGTTGCGACAATAAGGGAGTGGTGATGGAAACTACCTGGTTCGGTTGCATGCTGGCATTGGTTTTAAGATCATTATAATTAAGGATGCTGCCATATTCGATACTGCAATCAATGGAATACAGGCAATCAATAAATTTCTTATTCCCGGGATATGCTTCATAAAAGGATTGAACAATTCGTTGTATGATTTCCAGATGCGTCTGATTTGTTTCAGCAAAAGTCTCATCTATTTTTTCAATTAATGAATCTAGATTGTTGAGGTGATCTTGTTGAGCAAAAAGTGAATCGTATGGATTGATTATGCTAAAAAGAAAAATGATCAGTACAGTTATTCGCAGCTTTTCCATTTGTCATTAATTAAAAAGTTGTACTATTTTCTTTTCAAACCTTCCAAAAAGTTACCAGCCTTTTCGTAGCCATTTTGCTTCGCCAATTTTGCCCATCGTATGGACTCATTGATATCTTTTTTGATAAATCGTCCCAGGTAGTATTCAGTTGCCAAAAGGAACTGGGCTTCAGCATTTCCATCAACAGCGGCTTCATATAATAATTCAGTTCCTTTTTGAACGTCCATTGGCCCACCAAGAGCTGCCAGCAACATCTTGCTCAGTAATAATTTGGCTTCTGTGTTATTTTTGCTTGCGGATTTTTCCAGCCAATACCGGGCCTGTTGTTCATCCTGTTCCACTTCTATCGAAATTGAGTCTCCTCCTTCGTAGCATAAAACACCAAGAAATAATTCAGCTTCTGCAATTCCTGATGCAGCTGCCCGGCAAATATAGTCAAGAGCTTCTTCTATTTCGCCAATTTGTGATAGTGTATGTACACGACTTCTAAAGTTGACCCGTACCTCCAATAAGTTAATGGATTCGTCAAATGGCTGATAGTTTTCAAGGCAGGGTAAACATGATTCAACCTGAACCTGAGCATGAATGGTAATGGTTGTGGTGAAAACAACTGCAAGAAACAGGTAATATGAAATACAGCCCTGTTTCATTGGGGTCCGCACTTCATGCTTGAAATCAATTCACGCTTCAAATTGATCAGATCGTAAGTTCTGATCAGCTTTTCTCTTGCTTTATTAGTAATCCGTTCATTTCCATCAAACAGAATGCTAATATAAGCATATCTCTTTTGTTCCAAAGAACGGTAAATGATTATGATCTCACCTTCGGTAGGTTGACTTACCCCAATGGCGATGCGCACCCGGCTTTTTTCTTTTTCATACGAGGAGTGTACAACATTTACCCGAGTCTGCCATTCGTCAATTGTATGGATGACAATTGGAGCACAATTGCATATATCACTTACATATTCAATATCTTCATACCCCACAAGATTTTTATTTTCATTGTTTAATTGATTGTTTTTATGCGCAATGGCATAATCTTCCAAGAGAGGAATTCCTTTATCATCTTCGATTTGAGCGAAAATTAAAGCTGGGGAAAAGGCCAGAATTATCAGTATTGTTTTCATTTTTGATGCGATTTTTCTAGTCGGATCAATAATTTTGAACAGCTCGCTTCATATTCTATAATAGCTGATCGTAATTGATCGATATCCTTATAGCGCTCACTTCGCGAACGTAATAATTCCAGATTATCGCGACATTGGGCTATTTCTTCCACATCTACTTCTGTTTTATTCAAACCTATCTCTACTATACGAAAGCCTCCCACAATTACGGCCAGCAAAATACACAAGACAAAATAGTTTTTAGCTGATTTCAAAATGATGGGTTTTGGTCTTCCTTTTCTTTGCTCCTTTAGTAATATGTTATAGGTAAAGTAGGCAAGAAAAAAACAGAATCCACTTAAACCTATCTGAAGAATTGATACTACATCAAAATTCATTGGATTGGTATTTTATTAATTCGACTCGCTTTCTTCGATAGATTCTAGTGCCTTTTTTGCATCGGAAGAACCTAGATAAGACGCACTTCTCAACCATTTTTTACCATTATTTTTGTCTCCGGTTGCATAGAGTAACATCCCTAAGTTATATTGGCACCCTACATAATTAGCATTTGCACCAATTCGTAAAATACTAATACCCTCTTTAACACGCGCCAAACCATTTATACACTTTTTACTACATGCTATTAGTTGGGCATCGGAAAAAGAATGGTATTCTTGAGGTAGAGGTATTTCCAATTGATGTGGATTGTAACTATTACAATTTTTTTCTTTCTGCAGTGCTATTATGTAGCCATAAACACTACTGGCCTTGTTCCACAACGTGTTTTTTTCAAGATTTTCCGGCTTAAGCAATATGGTCATATCTTTCCGGATTAAGGTCCATTGGAGAGCTAACTCATGACAGTACAATTTATCTAATTGCTCATAACTTGGCCAAGAATCTTCCATCCAAATGGTTTGAGCGTTTATATGCAATGAGTATACTAAAACAATTAGAGTTAAGGCGAATGATTTAGCCATGATACTATCGCAATTGATTTATATTATTTAATCACTTTATTCTTTGTATATAAACCTATATTAATATACTAAATAAATTCGGACTAATAAAGAAATAACGGAATTATTTTTCCGAAAAACTATTCAAATAAATATAATGAACCTGCTCTATTTCGGTTTGATTTGTGCCAGTAATTTCAGAGTTGTCTGGGCTAATGATTTCGGTTTAAAATGTGTCATTAAGATTCTCAATAAATGATATCCATTATTTAAATCATAAAAAAAAAACAAGAATCCATTTCTGAATTCTTGACGACCGGGGACACCCCAATCCAAATATTCTTTTAATAGAATTTATTTCTCGTACAAAGATACATCATATTATGGTATGCATTTGGTAAACTCCGTATTGTTTCATGTAAAATGAGTATTTTGCTATGAGAGTTTCTTTAAAACATTCGGAGAACTTTGATAGGCTTAAGAGACGGCAGTGTTACTGTTTTGGTTTTGCAGTTTAAAAATGTGAGGTAACAACCCGGTCAGGTTTTTACTGTAATCGTCATCGTCATCCAATTGGTGTATGTTGGTTATTTCGGTTTGATGTGTGCCTGTGATTTCGGAGATGTTAGTGCCAGTGATTTCGGTCCAAACTGTGCCATTATTTAATAAAATGGCATAAGATTTTTTGGTTCAATTTGTGCCATTAGTTTGTGGTAAATGCTATAAATGTGCCGGAGGGCTTTCCTGATACGCCCCGTGGGCAGGACTTTGGGATATTCGCTGTGCACTTATTTATCGAAAGTTACCATGATGGGGTAAGGCAGGCGGGAACGCAGATCTGCCCGCTTTTCGTCAGTTGAAAGTGAAAAAGAAAATGGCAGTGCATTTCCACTTCCAAGTCCATCATGTGGCGAGGTAAATATCTGGTTTACTATTCTTAGAAAAGCAAAAGACACACCCTGGGACGCTGTTCTTATGGATAGCGTGGTGTGTACTGTTACTGCAAAGATAGAAATATTTTCGTCGATAATTATGTGGTATAAAATTTAAGATTTTACAGTTTAATGGACTGATTTTGAGAAAGTTTTTTTAGAATTTTGTTTGATTATCAGCATAAATTGATTAACTTCTGTTGTTTGTTCGTTTCTGCCAGAAGACAGAAGACAGAAGACAGAAGACAGAAGACAGAAGGCAGAAGACAGAAATAAAACTTTAAAATATGAATTACACCTGGATTATAATTACTGTACTTTATATCCTGCTGACTCATTTGATTGCACAGTACATTGGTGCAAAACGTGAAATAGGATATGGTAAATCAGTTTTTTGGTCTCTTTTATTCAGCCCAATAATTGGTTTTATCATAACAATAATGAGTAAATATCCTGATAACAAAAAGCTGCACACAACAGCAAAATATAATTAATAGCGGTTTAAGTGCTGATATTATATACTAGATGGTAAGGTATTCAAGGTACTTTCTCAAATGAACCTTTCAGCTCCTGATCAACTAATGACTTGCAGGTTTCCTCATCGAAGTTAGATGGGGTACTCGTTTTAACTATTAATTTTCAGTTTTGTCGACTACTTTTTCAAACCCTGATTTCAAATGAATGTCTCGCTGGGGAAAAGGAATTTCAACATTATGTTCTTTAAACTTTGCGAATATCTCATAATACAATTCACTTCTCAAAATTTTTGGCCGGTCGATGTATTCTGTAGTCCAGACCAGTACGTTAAAATTTAAACTACTGTCGCCAAACCCTTCGAAAAGAATGTAGGGTTTTGGCAATCTTAAAATACCAGGATTAGCAACGGCAACTTCAGTAAGCAATTTC
>JAGXIK010000137.1 GCA_024635715.1 Gillisia sp. | reverse complement strand
TATTTTATTTTTGGGCCAATGTTAGAAATATTAGCTCCTGCTCTAAATCTTCCGTCAAAATTGGAAAACACAATATTTTCACCTTGATAAAATGCAGCTATATCCACACCAAAAGTAGAAGCTGCAGTGGCATCTTCACTATTTATCGCCAACTTAAGATCCGATCTTAAGTAACGTCCTGCGACCGCCATAGAAAAATTATCAGCTAATCTTAAAGAATAAGAAACATCTAAAGTAAATTCATTTGGACTCAACAATAAAGCTTCATCTCCAAAGTTTTCTTGAGTCTCAATAGATCCCAAACTAAAATATCTTAAACTTGCTGCAACAGCACTTCTATCGTCAAGTCTATTAAAATAAGTAAGGTTCCCCAAAAAGATATCATTTACTATACTGCTTAGATAAGGCGTATAGGACACACCAATACCTTGTTCGCTATTTATAAACGCGAATTTAGCAGGATTCCATTGTTGAGAAAAAGCATCTGCAGAAGTTGCAACCCCTTGATCTCCCATACCAGCTGCTCTAGCATCAGCAGCAATTAACAAGAATGGTATAGCTGTAGTTATAACCCTATCGCGCTCCTCTTGCGAAAAGACAAGCGTGTTTGACAAAAGGGAAAATCCAAGAAAAAGTATCGTAATTTTTTTCATCACATTAATTAGTCTTTAACAAATATATATTTTTATTCTTGTTAAGAGAAGTTCCTCTCATCAATTTTGCATTGAATTTTAATAGAATTAGTAAAAACTCAATGATTCTATTAAAACTATAATTTGCAGTTTTTATTGTATCTACACACTTGTTTTAATGTGCTTAACTAAAAATATTTCAAACCTGAACTTTTAATATTACTTTTGTGACAATATTAGATATGTCAAAAAAGTTCTAAGCCTTAAGAATATTAACTGTTTAGCACATTTTGATTAAGACAAAATAAACTTGTACTTTTCGCGTTAATTACTATATTGCAAGGCCTAAATTACTACACAAACAGAATAAAATATGAGGACTAATGTTGCCTTTAAGACACTATTTGCTATCGCTCTAGGCGCTAGCTTATTTAGTTGTAACAATTCTAAAGATTACAAAAACAACTCACGAGCTACTGGATGGGATATTAATTCTAAAGAAGGTGGTTTCCAATACAAGACAGATTATAAGGAACAGGAAACTGGCCCTGGACTTGTTTTTGTTGAAGGAGGAACCTTTACAATGGGTAGAGTTCAGGATGACGTTATGCATGACTGGAATAATTCTCCTACTCAGCAACACGTTCAGTCCTTCTACATGGACGAAACCGAAGTTACCAATATCATGTATATGGAGTACTTGGATTGGCTGAAAAACGTTTTCCCTCCAAGTGAAGAAAATTATAAAAATATTTATTCTGGTGCTGTACCAGATACTTTGGTATGGAGAAATAGACTAGGTTTCAACGAGACCATGGTAAATAATTATCTACGCCACCCAGCATATTCAAGATATCCTGTAGTTGGAGTAAACTGGATTCAGGCAACTGAATTTAGTAAATGGAGAACCAACAGGGTAAACGAATTACAATTAGAAAAAGAAGGATATACAAAAGAAGGTGCTCGTTATACAGATGTTTCAGCAGGTACTACTTTTGATACTGAAACATACTTAAATGCACCTACCATGGCTTACGGTGGAAACGATAGTATTACACGTGGAGGTAAAAATGCCGATAAGTTAGGCACCGCGCAGGATACTAGTAATGCTAAAAACATCTACATCCAACGTAAAGATGGTGTACTATTGCCTGAATACAGATTGCCAACTGAAGCAGAATGGGAATATGCAGCTTTAGGATTGGTAGGTATTAGAAATTACAATGTTTACCGTGGTAGAAAAAAATATCCATGGGATGGCCAATATACTCGCTCAGGAGATGTAAAAAGACAAGGAGACCAATTAGCTAACTTTAAACAAGGTGACGGTGATTATGGAGGAATAGCAGGATGGAGTGATGACGGTGCAGATATCACTGCAGAAGTTAAATCTTACGCAGCAAACGATCATGGCCTTTATGATATGGCCGGAAACGTAGCAGAGTGGGTTGCCGATGTTTACAGACCTATTGTAGATGATGAGTTTAACGACTTTAATTATTACAGAGGAAATGTTTATACCAAAAATGCTATTAATGATGATGGTACAGTAAAAATTGTCGCTCCAGAAGGTGTAGTATATGACACTTTAAGTAGCGGTAGAATTATGGCTCGTGCCCTTCCAGGAGAAATTGCACAAGTTCCAATTAATGAAAAGGACACTTATCTTAGAACAAACTTTAACGAAAGTGACAATAGAAACTTCCGTGATGGAGATAAAAGTTCCACAAGATATTACGAGCCCTTCAACGAGATCTCTAATCCATCTAAGAGAATGTATAACTCTCCTCAGTTCGGCACAGAGACAGATAGTACTGGAACTATAAAACCTAACTACGACGAAACTAGTAGAACAACCTTGATTAGTGATGAAGTTCGTGTTTACAAAGGTGGATCATGGAGAGATAGAGCATATTGGTTGGATCCTTCCCAAAGAAGGTATTTCCCTCAAGATATGGCTACAGACTATATTGGGTTTAGAAATGCAATGTCTAGAGTTGGCTCTAAATCTAAAGACAAAAACAAGACGGCAAGAAATTAATCTTTGCGTCTTTGAATAAAGCGGTTTAAAAAGTTTATTTTTCGTTTATTATAATTAGACACTTAGGTTTCTGGTTTATTTTAAAATTTGAAAACTACTTTTTAAACCGTTTGCTATTTAATATATTTGAGTAATGAATATTGAAACATTACATCAGCTTTTTCTTGAGAGCAAAGGCGTGGCTACAGATACCCGCGCAATTAAAACCAATCAACTATTTTTTGCATTAAAGGGAGACAACTTTAACGGTAATTTATTTGCTGAAAAAGCACTTTTAAAAGGTGCTGCCTATGCAATTATAGATGAGGAATTAAATAAGCCGAATGATCGTTATATTTTAGTTGATAATGTGCTGGAGGCGCTTCAAAAATTAAGCACCTATCATCGGGAATTTTTAAACATTCCAATTCTAGCAATTACAGGAAGTAATGGAAAAACCACCAGCAAGGAATTAATACATGCCGTATTAAAGAAAAAGTTTGAAACGGTAGCTACAGTTGGCAATTTAAACAATCACATTGGGGTTCCTCTCACCTTACTATCTATGAATTCCAAAACTGAATTTGGAATAGTAGAAATGGGAGCTAATCACATAAAAGAAATCGAAAAATTATGCGAAATAGCAAAACCTAATTTTGGTTATATCACCAATTTCGGGAAAGCACATTTGGAAGGCTTTGGAAGTATAGAAGGAGTAATTTTAGGCAAAAGTGAATTATACAAGTACTTAAAGTCAAATAACGGGAAGCTGTTCTTGAATATTGATGATCCTATTCAGCAAAAGCAGACCATTTATAAAGATATATTTACCTTCGGAGAATCTGTCAACGCCGACGTTGTCATTAATTATGACAACTCTAATACTTTAGCCGAAGTTCAATACAAGCAAATCAATATTAAAAGTCAGCTTACAGGTGCCTATAATGCTATAAACATAGCTGCATCTATTTGCATCGGGCTCTACTTCAAAATATCATTAGAAAGCATTCAGAAAGCCATTATCGGCTATCTCCCAAAGAACAATCGCTCTCAAATTGTAAAACTTGGCAGCAACACTTTACTAATGGATGCTTATAACGCAAATCCAACCAGCATGAAAGCTGCATTGGAAAGTTTTAAAGCTAATCCAGCTGAAAATAAAATAGTGATCTTAGGGGATATGTTTGAGTTAGGTGTAAATGCCGATGAAGAGCATCAGAATATCGTGAATTATCTTGAAAGTATAAATGTGTTACATGCCTATTTGGTGGGAGATAATTTTTACAAAACAAGTAGTTTAAGCCATAAAATCACGAAGTTAAAATCATTTTCTGATTTGCAATTTATCCTGGAAGCAACAGAATTCAATAGTTCCTATATTCTTATTAAAGGCTCAAGAGGAATGGCTCTGGAGCGAGTTTTAGATGTTTTAAAATCTGCTGTTAAAAAATAATTTTGAGCGTTTATATTGCTTTAAAAATAATTTTTATTCAGGGATGGAAATCTAATACTTTGAACAATTTTATTCTCCAAAATTCTATTTCTTACTTTATTAGAGGTGTGGTCAAAATAGTATTTGTCCAATTGCCTAGAATGAAGAATGTAGAGATAAAATAGAATCAAACCAAAGTACACAAAAAAGCCCTCCATAAATGGAAGGCTTTTTTTCGTGGGCAATGAGGGATTCTGCCTATCCCGAACTAGCTTCGGGAAACCCCCGACCCTCTCGATTTAAATCGGGATGCTCTAAACCTTTTTTTCTTCAATTAATTTTTCAATCATCAATCTACTTTTCCATTTCTTAATTTGTAGCTCTCTGGCTTGTGCATCTGTTTTTTTTAGAAAATCCTTCAGAATAAACAAGAACCCAATCTTTTGCTTTGGAAGTAAACCCTAAATGATTATATAAGTGAGATTTTAATCGTTCTTCAATGTTGGAAGTATGACCAACATAGTATTTGTTCAATTGCCTAGAGTAAAGAATGTAGAGATAAAATCGCATCAAACCAAAGTATACAAAAAAAAGCCCTCCATAATAGGAAGGCTTTCTTTCGTGGGCAATGAGGGATTCTGCCTGTCCCGAACTAGCTTCGGGAAACCCCCGACCCTCCCGATTTAAATCGGGATGCTCTAAACCTTTTTTTCTTCAATTAATTTTTCAATCATTAATCTACTTTTCCATTTCTTAATTTGTAGCTCTCTGGCTTGTGCATCTGTTTTTTTAGAAAATCCTTCAGAATAAACAAGCACCCAATCTTTTGCTTTGGAAGTAAACCCAAAATGATTGTATAAGTGAGATTTTAGCCGTTCTTCAATGTTGGAGGTATGACCAACATAGTATTTGTTCAAAAGTCTAGAATGAAGAATGTAGAGATAAAATCGCATCAAACCAAAGTACACAAAAAAAGCCCTCCATAAATGGAAGGCTTTCTTTCGTGGGCAATGAGGGATTCGAACCCCCGACCCCCTCGGTGTAAACGAGGTGCTCTGAAC
>JAGXIK010000136.1 GCA_024635715.1 Gillisia sp. | reverse complement strand
TTTCTGGAAGGTCTTAATCCCACATGTTTGATGGCTTCTAGATTAGAAGTGATAAACCAAGCTGCGGTATCTGGATAGCTTTGTTTTAAGGTGTCCCCTATTTCCTTATAAAATACAGGCATATCTATATCCAATCGTTCCCCGTAAGGCGGATTGAACACCATATGTAAATGTCTTTCGGTAGTTTTCGTGCTTTCAAAGAAATTCTGCTGCTTCACCTGAATAAATTCAGCAAGATTAGCATTTTCAACATTATCTATAGCCTTAGTAACTGCAGAAGGCGCTTTATCGTAACCAATAATTGTAAAATGGAACTCCCTTACTTTCTTAAGTACAGATTCTTCTACCTTTTCAAAAAGGTCTACATCCCAATCTTTCCATTTTTCGAAAGCAAATTCTTTTCTATTTAGGTTCGGTGGAATATTACAAGCGATCATAGCAGCTTCTATCAAAATAGTACCACTCCCACACATAGGATCCATAAAATCACTTTGCCCATCCCAACCAGAAAACAATAACATTCCGGCAGCCAGAACTTCATTTATTGGAGCGATGTTCGTTGCTGTTTTATAGCCACGTTTATGTAAAGATTGTCCAGAGCTATCTAAAGATACATTACAGTAATTATGCTCTATATGAATATTTATTCTTAAGGTTGGAAAATCCAGATCTACATCTGGTCTTGAGCCAAATTTTTCTCTAAATCTATCTACAACCGCATCTTTAGTTTTTTGAGCGATATATTTAGAATGGGTAAATTGTTCAGAATGAACGGTTGCATCTATAGCCAAGGTGTCTTTAACATCCATAAAATCTTCCCAAGCAATTTTCTTGATCTCATTATAAAGATCTTCTTCTGAAGAGATTCTGAAGGATTTAAAAGGTTTTAAGATCTTAATGGCTGTACGCAAACAAAGATTTGCTTTATACATAAAACCCTTATCTCCAGTAAACTGAACGTTTCTTACACCCTCTTTAATATTCATTGCGCCAAGATTACGCAATTCCTTTGCTAATATAGGTTCAAAGCCAAATAGTGTTTTGGCAACCATTTCAAAATTATTATCCATTCCCATCATTTCTTAAACGGCAAAAATACATTATTTTTGTGCGATATGACAATTACATGTTGGTGAGAATAGCCGTTTTTAAAGGAATATTCAGAAAACATAATAATCAACTTGTAAATACCAATCTAGAGAACTTAATTATTAAATGATCTATATTCTGCCACTCTTATCGGTTCTAATTGGGTTTTTTATAGCCTTATTCTTAAAACCGAATTCCTCTTTAGCATTTAAATTATTGCTTTCTTTTAGTGGAGCTTATCTATTATCTGTTACGGTTTTCGAATTGCTTCCGGAAGTTTATAATTCTGGGGAAGCCCAAATTGGCGTATTCATTATGTTGGGATTATTGCTTCAAATTGTTCTGGAGTTTTTGTCTAAAGGAGCAGAACATGGACACATACATCATGACGGGAATGCCGCTCATTTCCCAATTTTACTCTTGATCAGTTTAGGAATCCATTCTTTATTAGAAGGTTTTCCGCTGAATACTTCAGAGCATTTGTTGTATGGTGTTGCAATACATAAGATCCCGGTAGCAGCAATTCTATCTGCTTTCTTACTTCAATCTAATATCGGGAAATTTAAGGTCGCTTTGTTTTTAATACTCTTCGCGTTCATGACTCCTTTAGGAAGCTGGATGTCGGCTAATTTTGAAATACTTAATGAGTATACCACTTATATAAGTGCTGTGGTTATTGGGATATTTCTACACGTTTCTACCACTATTATTTTTGAAGCTTCCAAAACACACACCTTCAATGCCTCTAAATTAGCTGTGATCGTAGCCGGAATACTATTGGCCTATTTATTATAACATGTTTAGTAAGGAAGACTCAAAAAAAATACGCCAGGAATTCTGGACCAGCTTTGGAAAAAATTATCCTCATAAATGGGTGCTCTATAACACTGGCATAAAGGAGGTACAATTAAAATTCACTTTCAATACAGATTTCGCACAAGTTTCTATAGATGTTTATAGTGCAGATGAAGTGATCCAGGAATACTATTTCGAAAAGATCTTCGCTTTAAGAACTATTCTAAAAGAAGAATATATACCAAATATTGAGGTTGAAGCTCATTATCTGCTGCCAGAAGGAAAGGAAGTTTCTAGATTTTATCTCCAATTAGATTCGGTGAATATCCATAACAAAAAACATTGGCCGAAGGTTTTTGAGTTTCTGAATAACAACATGGAAAAGTTGGAATCATTTTTTATAGAGTATAAAGATTATATAGAAGGATAATCCGAATATATCTTATAATTTTTGAAAGTAATCAATATTTTGATTAGATATTTACCAATAATTTTGAATTAATTTCAATATTATTTCCTCATTTATGAAATAAGTGTAAATTTATTTATCCTTTTCAAAATTTACTATGAGATATCTTGCTCTTCTTTTTGTTTTAGCTTTCCTATTAAATAGTTGTGAAACTTCGGAACCAGAAGTAGACGACACCAATGTGGTAACTGTAGATGAGATTCCTGAAGAAACAGAAGAAGAGGATCGATGGGCAAATTTTGTGCATTCTTATATGACGATCGAACCTTATTATTATCCAACTTCCGAAATTGCATATAGCACTGATACCAATGGGTCATTAAAAGCTGATATTATTGAAGGGGATAGACTTGTATTTCATTATTATGAAGCTGCAGGTGAAAAAATAGATACCATAACCGGGGAGAGACTTGCAGATAGCGGTTACTTAATAGAATTTTTATTTGCTATTGATGCCGAAAAAATTGAGTTCAAATTAGAAAAAGAAAATTTTAGCGCGGCTTTAGCTAAATATAAATTGAAGTCTAATTATCCAGCTCAAGGATATTATAACGTAACCGACGGGATTATTGAAGGTGAAAAAATTAGCGATACCGAATGGAAAATAACTGCTAACATCATCTGGACAATTCCGGCAGATGAAGATCATGAAGACATTCATCATGACTTTGAACTTTCTTCTAACTTTATTCCAGCGCCTGAAGAATAGAATTCTGGCAATGCATTTCTCTTAAGGAACTCACAGTTTTAATTCGCTTTTTAAAGTATCTTTGCGGCCATTAAAAAGCCTATGAGTTTTACCTTACTTTCATCTCCCTTACAAGGATTTACAGATTTCCGATTTCGGAATGCTTTCCATCATTATTTTGGCGGAATAGATACTTTCTACGCACCATACATTCGTTTGGATGGAAAGATGGTGGTAAAAAACTCCTATCAACGCGATCTTTTACCAGAGCACAATAATACTTTAGAAGTAATTCCGCAGGTGATCACTAATGATGCAGACGAATTCTTGTTTGTAGCTAAGTACGTTCAGGAATTAGGATACAAGGAACTCAACTGGAATTTAGGTTGCCCTTATCCTATGGTCACCAAACGAGGAATGGGTTCTGGCTTGATCTGTGATCCTGCAAAAATTGACAATATATTAGATCGAGCACATTCTGAAACCGATATTCTGGTTTCTATGAAAATGAGAATGGGTTATGAAAACAGCAATGAGATATTGGATGCCTTTCCTATATTGGATAAGTATCCGCTGAAGAATATTGCCATTCACGCCCGCATAGGAAAGCAACTTTATAAAGGTGGCGTAGATCTGGACGCATTTGAGCGCTGTGTTACAAGCACGAAACATAAATTATACTACAATGGTGACATTACCAGTGTTGAAGCCTTTAAGAACATGCAGGATCGATTTCCTAGCATCGATCATTTTATGATTGGGAGAGGTCTTATTGCAGATCCTTTTTTACCAAGTATGATAAAGAAAGACACAACAGAATATCCAAAAGACCGATGGAAGATCTTCAGTGAATTTCATGATACCATTTATGAGCAGTATGATGCAGCCTTGTCTGGCCCTACTCCTATTAAGATGAAGATGCAAGGTTTTTGGAGCTACTTTTCAGAATCTTTCAGCAATCCGCAGAAGACCTTTAAAAAAATAAAAAAAGCTAATAATCCCAAAGCGTACAAACTAGCTGTTTCAGAAATATTAAAAAGCGCACAATAAGCTATCTTTGTAGGCATCTATTTAAAATGCTATTTTGAAAGACCTTTTACTTCTTACTCCACCATTTACCCAATTAAATACGCCATACCCAGCTACGGCATACCTTAAAGGTTTTCTGAATACCAAAAATATTTCTGCCTATCAAATGGATCTTGGAATAGAAGTGATCCTCGAGCTATTTTCAGAAGACACTTTTAGAGAGTTATTTGAGATCGCTTTTCAAAATGATAGTATTCAATCTGAAAATTGTGAACGCATCTATGCTTTAAAAGATGCTTATTTACAGCCTTTAAATGAGGTGGTTCGGTTTCTACAAGGCAAGAATAACACGTTAGCCAGACAAATTTGCACCGATAATTTTTTGCCTCGTGCTTCCAGATTCGATCAATTAGACGATATGGATTGGGCATTTGGATCTATGGGAATGCAAGATAAAGCGAAGCATTTAGCCACCTTATATCTGGAAGATCTTTCAGATTTTATTGTGGAATGCATTGACGATAATTTTGGATTTAGTAGGTATGCCGAACGACTTGGGCAAAGTGCTAATTCGTTTGATGAACTTTACGAGGAACTACAAGAAGACACCACTTTAATTGATCTTATTACGCTAGAGATCCTCAATGATCAGCTAAAAATCACACAGCCTAAATTGGTGTGTATCTCTGTTCCATTTCCTGGGAACCTTTATAGTGCATTAAGATGTGGTCAATTTATAAAAGAGAACTATCCTACTATTAAAATTGCGATGGGTGGCGGATTTCCGAATACCGAATTAAGATCTGTTTCTGATACCCGCGTATTTGAGTTTCTAGATTATATCACCTTAGACGATGGGGAATTGCCAATTGAGCTTTTAGCTGAAGCTGTTTGTTCTAAAAACAATTCCGAAGCCCCCACATTTAAAAGAACTTTTATTCTTGATGATGGTAAAGTGGTTTATAAAAATGACACGATTAAAGCAGATTATAAACAAATTGATCTTGGAACCCCAGATTATTCAGATCTATTATTAGAAGATTATATCTCTGTAATAGAGATCGCGAACCCCATGCATAGTTTATGGAGTGATGGCCGTTGGAACAAGCTTACTATGGCTCACGGTTGTTATTGGGGGAAATGTACTTTTTGTGATATCTCTCTGGACTATATTAAGATTTACGAGCCCATTGCTGCCAAAATATTGGTAGATAGAATGGAACAACTTATTGAGCAAACTGGAGAAAACGGATTCCACTTTGTAGATGAAGCTGCTCCTCCTGCTTTAATGAAGGCTTTGGCTTTAGAAATTATAAAGCGAAAGCTGACGGTAACCTGGTGGACTAATATTAGGTTTGAAAAGAACTTCACTAAAGATCTTTGCTTAGTGCTGAAGGCATCCGGGTGTATTGCAATTTCCGGCGGACTTGAAGTAGCATCAGACAGGTTATTGAAATTGATAGATAAAGGAGTTACAGTATCTCAGGTAGCACAAGTAACTCAAAATCTTACCGAAGCCAATATCATGGTGCATTCTTATCTAATGTATGGGTATCCAACGCAGACTGTTCAGGAAACTGTAGACAGTTTGGAAATGGTGAGACAATTATTTGAAATGGGAATCATTCAGTCAGGTTTTTGGCATCAGTTCGCTTTGACAGCTCATAGTCCGGTTGGCTTAAATCCTTCAGAATACGGAATTACGCCCAATTATAAGAACATCACTTTTGCAAACAATGATGTAGATTTTAAGGATCATACAGGAATAGATCATTCCAAATTCAGCTTCGGACTTAAGAAATCTCTTTTCAATTTTATGCACGGAATCGGTTTTGAACTTTCGCTTCAGGAATGGTTCGATTTTAAAATTCCGAAGACACAGATCAATCCTAATTTTATTGAAAAATGTTTAGAAACAGATCCTAATTTTAACGTAAAGCCTTCAGCAAAAATAGTTTGGTTAGGTGCGATGCCGATAGTTGCTGAACAGGTAAAAACAAAACGAGGGGTTACCAGGCATCAGCTGGCATTTACTTTCCATAGCAATTTAAACAGCTTTCAGCTTGTTCTAGAAAAAGAAACAGGCGATTGGTTACTAAGAAACTTGCCGTTATTACAGCCACAAAATGAAAAACTACGCTCTTTTTCAGATCTAAAAAAGGATTTTGAAATGGATCTCGAGGATTTTGAACTTTTCTGGTTCTCTAAACCTATCCAACTTTTAAAAGAAAACGGATTGCTTGTATTATAATTGAAAATTTTCGTGTTATCATATAATACATTTCCACATAAACAGCTTTAAATCATTTATTTATAGTATTTTAACTCTATATATAAATGACTATGGAGCAGGTTAGACTTTTCCCATTACAGCATAAGGATGTCTTACAAATTGGCATCGCATTTAAGTTCAATACTGCTTTAAAAATCCATTTAATGGAATTAGAGGAAGTTAAATGGACCAAAACTCATTCTTGCTTCTATGTAGAATTCACTCAGAAGAACAAAGGGAAGCTCTATCGTCATCTTCAGAAATTCGACTGCAGCATCGATTATTCGGAGCTACAATCTTATACTATTAGTCCTAGAATCGATGAGGACTTAAAGGAATTCAGTTCTTATCTGGAAGGGAAACGTTATAGTAAAAGCACCATTGGTACTTATTGCAGCTTTATCCTTAAGCTTTTAAAATTTCAGCAAAAACCAATTTCAGAATATACAAATAGGGATCTGGAACTTTTTATTGAAAAGGAAATTGCACAACAAGGTTATTCTATAAGTACGCATAGGCAATGTATTAGCGCGCTAAAGCAATTCGAAAAGTTACATAAATTGGATGCTTTGAATGTGGATGCTATAGATAGACCCAATAAAAGTAAATATTTGCCGGTGGTGCTTTCTAAGGAGGAGGTGATAGACATTTTTAGAGCTACCCGAAATCTGAAGCATCGCACCTTGCTAATTCTAATTTATTCCTCGGGATTGCGGATTGGGGAAGCTTTAAGTTTGAAATTACAAGATATAGATGTGGACCGCAGGCAGATCTATGTGCGAAATGGAAAAGGAAGAAAAGACAGGCATGTTGTGATGGCAGAAGCTTTTGTGCCTTTACTTTATAATTATCTTACCAGCTATAAGCCCCAGAAATTGTTTGTTGAGGGAAAGGATGGTAATGAATATAGTGCATCTTCTGTAAGAAGTGTTTTAAAACTGGCATGTAACCGGGCAAGGATCAAGAAACATGTAACCCCACACACCTTGCGTCATTCTTATGCGACACATATGTTAGAGAATGGGATCGATCTAAGACACATTCAGGCATTATTGGGGCATTCCCGTCCCGAAACCACGATGATCTATACGCATGTCACTCAGCATGATCTACTTAAGATCAAAAGCCCGTTGGATGTGGCCTTAAAGCAATTATCAGAATCTGATAAAAACCCTGAAAACCTACGTTTATCCCGGAATATTTTCGATTAAAAGTGTATATTCGATTCGATATAACACGTT
>JAGXIK010000135.1 GCA_024635715.1 Gillisia sp. | reverse complement strand
GCTAATTTAATTAATTCAATTTAAAAAATCCTTGCAAAATGTAGTAAACATTGTATATTTGCAGCGGCAAGTCCCACACAACCAGCTCCTGCTGAATCCCCCAGGGCGGGAACGCAGCAAGGGTAAGTGGTCGTAGCGGTGTGATGTGGGTCGCTTGCCATTTTTTGTATCTGATATTTAAATTTTATCGCATCTTTGTGATCATGAAAACAGATACTTCCCCACAAGTTGTTCTTATTACAGGAGGCTCTTCCGGAATTGGAAAATCCATAGGAGAATTCTTGATGTCCAATAATTTTAAGGTCTACGGAACAAGCAGAAATCCAAATCCGAATCAATCAACTTCCTTTCCTCTTTTAGCATTAGATGTTACTAAGAATGAAACTATCATTTCAGCCATTTCTGAATTGATAGATAAAGAAGGAAAAATTGATATTCTAATCAATAATGCAGGGATCGGGATTACAGGTCCTATTGAAGAAACTCCTGAAGAAGAGATCAAAAAAGCATTCGATACCAATTATTTTGGTCCTTTGAATGTGACCAAAGCCGTACTGCCTAAAATGCGTGAGCAAGGTGGAGGACTTATAATTAATATCACTTCTATTGCAGGATATATGGGATTGCCTTACCGCGGAATTTATTCTGCAACCAAAGGAGCTTTAGAGTTAACTACAGAAGCTTTTAGGATGGAATTAAAGGACTTTAATATCCAAATGACCAATGTGGCTCCAGGTGATTTTGCAACCAACATTGCTGCTGGAAGATACCACGCTCCGGTTTTGGAGTCCTCACCTTATAAAAAAGCGTATCAGAATACGCTAGATATTATGAACAAGCATGTAGATGAAGGTAAAGATCCAGAGCTTATGGCTAAAATGATCTATAAAATTATAAATACTCCAAAGCCTAGAGGGCATTATAAAGTTGGGGAACCCTTACAAAAATTCTCCATTGCTTTAAAACGGATTCTTCCAGACAAATTATATGAGAAGATCTTGCTAAAGCATTATAAATTGTAATTTTACAACTCGTAAATACAAGTATTAAACTTATTTAAACATAACACTATGAAATTTTTTATTGATACTGCAAACCTTGATCAGATAAGAGAAGCTCAAGAACTAGGGGTTTTAGATGGGGTTACCACAAATCCATCTCTTATGGCTAAGGAAGGAATTACAGGGAAGGATAATATATTTAAGCACTATAGAAAGATATGTGATATTGTAGATGGCGATGTTAGTGCAGAAGTTATTGCTACAGATTATGAAGGAATTATTAGAGAAGGTGAAGAGTTAGCTGAATTGCACGAACAGATTATAGTGAAGGTTCCTATGATTAAAGATGGTATAAAAGCCATTAAATACTTTAGCGATAAAGGAATTAAAACAAATTGCACATTGGTGTTTTCTGCAGGGCAAGCTTTATTAGCTGCTAAAGCGGGAGCAACTTATGTTTCTCCATTTATCGGGAGATTAGATGATATTTCTACAGATGGTTTAAATCTTATTTCAGAAATCAGATTGATCTACGATAATTACGAATTCGAAACTCAAATCTTGGCAGCTTCAGTAAGACATACTATGCATGTTATTGATTGTGCAAAACTAGGAGCAGATGTAATGACAGGTCCATTGTCTTCTATAGAAGGATTGCTAAATCATCCACTTACAGATATTGGTTTGGCAAAATTCCTTGAAGATTATAATAAAGGGAATTAATTTTAAACATATTATAATTTAAAAAAGCCTGATCATTAATTTGATCAGGCTTTTTTATGTTTCTTATTACATGAAATTTGTTATTGCTGGCTAATAAATTCTAAGATCTTATTTTCTAGATCTGGAGTGTTTATTTGAAGATCTCCTCTTATTATATTACCCTTAGCATCCATGAAAATTAACTTGTTCAAATAATTTTTAAGAAGGTTCTCATCTACCCGAATATTAGTTGCTTGAAATTGTAATTTAGGATCGAATGAATTGTTTTTAATAACTTCAATCCATTTATCAGAATCGCCCATATCTAGGTTTATACCTATAAAATCCACTTCTGGATATTTAAATTGTAAATTCTTAATGATGTCCTGTTGCCATTTGTAATGCGATGGGGAGGAACTCATCCATCTATAAGTGATCGTTGGTTTTTGCGTAAAACTTTTAAGCTTAACAGTATCTTTCTTTGTGTTTATATAAACCTTATCAGCAAGAGAATTACCTGGTAAAAAATCTGACTGAATTTTAGCCATTTGAGCTATTCCTTTCTGCATATTTCCGGAATAATTCATTTTTTTTAATAAATTCAAGATCAAATCTACGTTTTCTTCTTTTTGGGAATAAATGATTCCTTGTGAGGCTAATCTGTCTAAAAATGTATTCTTTATATTTTTATTCTGAATTAAGGAGTCTACTAATTCTATACGGGATCTTATATTTTCGAAACTATTTAAATTAGTGCAGTTTTTATCGTTTGGTTTATTTTTAGCGCAATTTTCTAAAGTTTTCGTTCTTAAAAAATCATCTATAAAATTTAAATAAACATAAGAATCTTCTAGAATAGAGTCGTTAAAGGAAACATCTTTTCTATAATCATGAAAATCTGATGGGATCTTATCTACTAAGCTAGGGTTGTATTTTCTAATTAAAAATGCGTATCGCTCTCTAAGATCGTAATACTCATAATTAATACTTGAATTTGCGATTTTATAAAAATCCTGCGAAACCTCGTTTTTTTCTTCAAGATCAATAAGTTTCTGCTTTCTATTGGCTCTTATAGAATCTGTTTTTTTAGCAAATTCTGAAGGGTCAGATTTATAGTAAGATAAAATAAGATCGTTGTCTTGTTGATTAAGGAGATATAAATTCGTGAAAAAATTGCTTTTTTCTGAACCTTTTCCGCTGAAATTCAAAGACTCATCAAACTCTAAAGTATTAAGCCATACTAAAGTACTGTCTCCAGGTTCTAAATAGATTATCTGATTTTCTGGCGGATGTCTAAAAACATATAAGCCTGCTTCTATACCTTTAAGATTTCCTTCAAATCGATTGTTCTTATCTAAGCGCAGTGTATCAATTGTTATATTATTCTTAGAAATAACTACGTATTCACTACTGGGATTAGCGATTTGACCTTTTATGTAAACCTCCTTAGAAGTTTTGTTTTCCTTGTCGCAGGATAGAAAAAACAAAGAAATAATTAGTAAAAGGGGTAATTTAAATTTCATTTGGGGTAATTCTAGCTTGTTTTTTTAAAGCAAATATAATATGAATTACAACAAAAATAGATTTTGAGAGGTTTGCTTCGTGTTAACCACTCGTTAAAAGGATTAATTAAAACGTTAATGTTTTATCACGTGGACAATAATGGTTATTTTTGCAAAAATTTCAGAAAGAAAACATAAGAATATGCTATCAGTATCTAATTTATCTGTTCAATTTGGTAAACGTATATTATTCGATGAGGTAAATACAGCCTTTACGCAGGGTAATATTTACGGAATCATTGGAGCTAACGGTGCCGGAAAATCTACTTTTTTAAACATACTTTCGGGAAAAATGGATCCTACAAGTGGTCATGTACATTTGGAGCCAGGAAAGAGGATGTCTGTTTTAGAGCAGAACCACAACTTATATGATGAAACTTCTGTACTGGAAACAGTAATTATGGGAAATAAGCCATTGTATAAGATTAAAAATGAAATGGATGCTATCTATGCCAAAGAAGATTTTAATGATGCAGATGGAGAAAGAGTAGGGGTTTTACAAGTAGAATTCGAAGAGATGAATGGCTGGAATGCAGATAGTGATGCAGCCGCCTTACTTTCTAATTTAGGGATTAAAGCAAACCATCATTATACATTAATGAAGGATCTGGATGGAAAACAAAAAGTAAGGGTTTTATTAGCTCAAGCTTTATTTGGTAATCCAGACGTGCTTATTATGGATGAGCCTACCAATGACCTGGATTACGAAACTATTTTATGGTTAGAGAATTTCTTAGCCAACTACGATAACACTGTAATTGTGGTTTCTCACGATAGACACTTTTTAGATGCAGTGTGTACCCATATTTCTGATATAGATTTTAGCAAAATAAATCATTTTAGTGGAAACTATACTTTCTGGTACGAATCTTCTCAGCTAGCGGCAAGACAACGCTCACAACAAAATAAGAAAGCTGAAGAAAAGAAAAAGGAACTAGAAGAGTTTATTCGAAGATTTAGCGCAAACGTTGCAAAATCTAAGCAAGCGACTTCTCGTAAAAAAATGATAGATAAGCTAAATATTGAAGGTATTAAACCTTCAAGTAGAAGATATCCTGCCATTATTTTTGAAAGAGAACGTGAGGCGGGAGATCAAATATTAAATATTGAAGGTTTGGAAGCATCTATTGATGGAGAGGTGATTTTCAAAAATGTAGATATCAACCTGAAAAAGGGAGATAAAGTTGTTATCTATTCTAAAGATTCTAGAGCAACTACTGCGTTTTATGAGATCCTAAATGGGAAACAAAAAGCAGATGCAGGTACTTTCAATTGGGGAGTAACTACTTCTCATTCTTATTTGCCTTTAGATAACGCAGAGTTTTTTAATAACGATTACACCTTGGTAGATTGGTTAAGACAATGGGCTAAGACCGAAGAAGAAAGAGAGGAAGTTTATATTAGAGGATTCCTTGGTAAGATGATCTTTAGTGGAGAAGAAGCCTTAAAAACTTCGAGAGTGTTATCTGGAGGAGAGAAAGTAAGATGCATGTTAAGTAGAATGATGATGATGCGTGCGAATGTATTAATGCTAGATGAGCCTACAAATCACTTGGATCTAGAATCTATTACCACTTTTAATAATTCATTAAAAAACTTTAAGGGTACAGTATTATTTACTACTCATGATCATGAGTTTGCGCAAACAGTTGCAAATAGAGTGATAGAATTAACACCTTCTGGAGTAATAGACAGACATATGACCTTTGATGAGTATATGGAAGATAAAAAGATCAAAGAGCAGCGTGATAAAATGTATGCTGTTGAAGCATAATTACAGATCTCAAAATATTATAAAAGCCCAAAAAAACATTGTTTTTTGGGCTTTTATTTATTTAAAGCCTTTGTAATATTTATAGAGATCGTAGATCCCAAAGGCTATAAAGCCTATAGCGATCACATATCCAAAAGTGTTTTCCTCTTGAGTACCAGTAGTAAGTGAGTATAATTTATAACATCCATATATAAAAAATAGAATTCCTAATACTAAATGCCAAATATTCCGATTTTCAGGGATGCTATTCTCCATCCTTAAAATCTTTTGGAAATGTGGATTTTGCAATCTCTAAAGCTTCTTTTAGATGTGAGCTTATCACAAATAACTGAACTTGTCCTGGTAATCCCCCGCCAAATCCAGCTCTAAGGCCAGAATCGAAATCATTTCTTACTCGATTAGATAAACCTGCTTTATTAAAAATTCCTTGTAAATATTGGACATTTGTTTCTGGTCCAGTATATACATGTTCGTAACCTTGATCTTCACTCATGATGTAAAATTTAGAATAACTAAGTTAGTTATAGAAATCTAAATAAGTAGAGATTTAGAATTTTTTATGCAATTAGGCGTTATAAAATTTACTTCTCCATATGGCTTCACTAAAATTCTTGCCTTTTTTAAAACCAAAATAGATCGCCAATCCAGCGATCCATTTAAACATAAACAAAAAGATCACAAAAAATTCTGTAGTTGTCTGTTTCTGGCTAAACATACCCTCAGGAACAAGAGCGGTAAGAAAAAAGCTAACTACCAATAAAAGTAAAATAAAGTTTTCTAGATTTTTAAAAGGCCACATCATTAGTTTCCTAAAAGGATGTAGATCTTTCCCCCAAGAATGGATCAAATAGTAATATTGGTTTCCTATAGGTGCAAATAGCAAGGGGTCGTCTGCATTCTTTAGTTTGAATAGCTTTGCAGGCGCCATTATTTTAAAACCTTCCAACTTGGTTTCATGAATTTTTTCTAAGTGCTTTATTTTAGAGATCGCTTCATAAGGGAGGTCAGCTTTAAAATAAGAAGAACTCAAAAAGCGCAATCTGTAATCTATGCATATCTTTTCAATATCTGAAAGGTGATAAATTTTTGAAGTTTCTAAGAAATCGAATTTTAAAGAATTAGATTCGGTTTCAATACTTTCAGCAATATTTTTTAGAATTAGATCATCTTTACTTTGTTCTCGTTCAAAGATCTCTTGTACTTCTTCCAATAAATGTTGTTCAGAAATTCTTTTATTTCTGTTTTGTAGAATTTTATCAGGAATATGAGTGCCTTGCAGTTCCATTTTTAAAATAATTAGTTTTCCCTAATTTAACTGTTTGATACTTAACTTACAACGCATATTTAAAACTTTAATAATTGTTGAACTTTTATTTCGATCAGAAAGTTGAAGCTATAAAAAAAGCGTCCTTTTCTAAATTGAAAAGGACGCTTTTTAAATAATGATTGTAAAATTATCTCAACTCTGCTTGCAGTTCTTTCTCAAAGCGTTGTTGAAGTTTACTCATAATCTTATCTACTTGTTTATCTGTAAGCGTATTGTTTTCATCTTGAAATTTAAAACTTACCGCGTAACTTTTTTTACCTTCTGGTAAATTATCGCCTATATAGACATCAAACAAATTCACCGATTGCAATAAGCGTTTTTCTGTTTGCTTGGCAATATCTTCTATTTGTTTATAGTTTACAGAATTATCAATTAACAAGGCGAAATCTCTACGAATGGCAGGGAATTTTGGAATTGCAGCGAATTTTATTTTCTGATTTTTTGCTGTTTCTTGTACTAGATCCCAATTGAAATCGGCAAATAATACTTCTTGTTGGATCCCAAAGTGTTTTAGAATAGATTTCTTGATCACTCCAAATTCTACCAATTTTGCTTTCCCGGAACTTATGGAAATTCCTTCAGAAAATATATCAGATTTTACTTCCCCTGTTTTAATTGAATTGATTCCTAACCTTTCCAAGATACGCTCGATAGTTCCTTTTATGTAAAAGAAATTTCCGCTATTATTTCCAGTATTCCAACTTTCAGAAAACTTATCGCCAGTAACAAAAAGGCTAAGATGCTTATTTTCTATTCTTCCACTTTCGAAATTGTGATAGGTCTTACCAAATTCAAATAACTTTAGATCTGCCTGCTTTCTATTGATATTATAGTTCACTGCCTCTAATCCAGAAAACAGCAAAGATTGTCTCATAACGGATAGTTCCTGACTCAACGGATTCAGCATTACCACATTTTGTTCTTCCTTTAACTGCTCAGATAATTTTATGTAGGTTGGAGTAGTTAAAGAATTAGCCATAGTTTCAAAGAAACCTTGTCCTACCAATTGATTGGCAATTAAATTTTGAAGCTTATAATCTTCAAATTTTCCTGAATTAGCTATAGAAGCATTAAGCTTAGTTCCAGATTCGATATTGTTGTATCCGTAAACTCGTAATATCTCTTCAATAACATCAGATTCTCTTTGAACATCTACCCTGTAAGAAGGAATGGTAAGACCCATTCCGCTTTCAGTTACAT
>JAGXIK010000134.1 GCA_024635715.1 Gillisia sp. | reverse complement strand
GCGAATATTATTTAAAGCATCAAACATAGCATTAGCAGCAGAAGCACAAGCCGAAACTGTTGTATAGTTTGCTCCCATAAAACCATGACGAATAGAGATATTACCAGGGGCAATATCTGCAATCATCTTGGGGATGAAAAATGGATTAAAACGCGGTGTTCCATCTCCTTCAGAGAAATTGATCACCTCATCCTGGAATGTTTCCAATCCTCCAATTCCTGCTCCCCAAATTACTCCTACCCGATGTTTGTCTACAACATTCAGGTCTATTCCGGAGTCTTTAATGGCTTCATCTGACGCAACAATTGCGTATTGCGCGAATCTATCTAACTTTCTAGCTTCTTTCCGGTCGAAAAAATCAAGAGCATTAAAATTTTTGAGTTCACAAGCGAATTTTGTCTTAAACTTTTCAGCATCGAAATAGGTTATAGGTGCACACCCACTCTTACCAGCTACTAATGCATTCCAATATTCTTCAACATTGTTTCCAATAGGCGTGAGGGCTCCTAAGCCTGTAACTACTACTCGCTTTAACTCCATATAGTACTATTCTTTTTTATTTAGCTTTTTCAATATAAGAAATTGCTTGACCAACTGTAGCAATGTTTTCTGCTTGGTCATCTGGAATCTGGATATCGAATTCTTTTTCAAATTCCATGATCAATTCCACAGTGTCTAATGAATCAGCGCCTAGGTCGTTCGTGAAACTTGCTTCTGTAACAACTTCGTTCTCGTCTACGCCTAATTTGTCAACGATAATCGCTTTTACTCTTGATGCAATGTCTGACATAATATTCTATTTTAATTTTGATTAAGTGGCAAAAATAAAAAACTTTACTTTAAATCCGGTTTTTAGTTTAAAAATGTGACGGGAATTTACGGAATTTTCATTTAAACCCTTTATTTTTACACTTAATAATTGTTAACAGCGAAGTTTTGTCCTCATTAAAAAGAATATTTCCCAAGAAAATTGTTGTCTTCGCATCTGGCTCAGGCTCTAACGCTGAGAACATTATACGTTATTTTAACAATTCCGGCACTGCCGAAGTTGTTTTAGTATTATCTAATCAACGCTCAGCAAAAGTTTTAGAGCGTGCTCAGAAATTAAATGTGACTCCACTTTATTTTGACAGAGATGCGTTATATAACACAAACGATGTTTTACATGTTTTAGAAGATACCAATCCAGATCTTATAGTATTAGCTGGGTTTCTTTGGCTATTCCCCTCTACTATTTTAAAAAAGTTCCCAAATAAGGTAATAAATCTTCATCCTGCATTACTGCCTAAATATGGTGGAAAAGGTATGTTTGGAAGCAATGTGCATCAAGCTGTGTTAGATAATAATGAAAAATTAACCGGAATTACCATACATTACGTAAATGAGAAATATGATGATGGCCAGATCATCTTTCAAAAAGCATTTCCCATTTCTTCTACAGAAACACTTACAAGTCTTACTGAAAAAATTCACGAACTAGAACATCTCCATTTCCCAAAGGTGATCGAGGATCTATTACAATCTTCAACTATTGATTAATCCTGAAGTTCACATTTATACAGACGGCGCCGCACGTGGCAATCCTGGTCCTGGCGGTTACGGAATTGTAATGGAATGGGTTGGCAAACCTTACAAGAAAGAATTTTCTAAAGGTTTTAAGCACACTACCAATAATAGAATGGAATTGCTGGCGGTTATTGATGCTTTAAAAAAGCTCAAAAAACCCGGAGTATCTATTCTGGTATTTACAGATTCTAAATACGTGGTAGATTCTGTAAAAAAAGGCTGGGTCTTTGGCTGGGAGAAGAAAAAATTCAAGGATAGGAAGAATACAGATCTCTGGAAGGATTTTCTTGTAGAATATAGAAAGCACAAAGTAGATTTTCAGTGGATTAGAGGCCACAATAACCATCTTCAAAATGAACGCTGCGATGCGCTCGCGGTGGCAGCTTCTAAAGAAAAACGTCTTCTTATAGACGAGGGTTTTGCTGAATAGATACCACTCTAAAAATTGATCCCATAAATTTCAGAATTGCTAAGTGTCTTGAAAAACAAACCGTATATTTGCAGCACATTTTTGAAACGTAATTATGAGTAAATTATTGATAGTAGGCACAGTAGCCTTCGATGCAATTGAAACCCCATTTGGAAAAACCGATAAAATCTTAGGTGGTGCGGCCACATATATTGGTTTATCTGCTTCCCAATTCAACGTTAAAAGCGCTATAGTTTCTGTAGTAGGTGAAGATTTCCCACAGGAACATATGAATCTATTAACCAGTAAAGAAATAGACATCCAAGGAATTGAAGTAGTAAAGGGAGGAAAAACTTTCTTTTGGAGCGGAAAATACCACAACGATCTAAATACCAGAGACACTTTAGACACACAATTAAATGTTTTAGCTGATTTTAACCCTGTTGTTCCTGAAGATTTTAAAGATTCAGAAATTGTGATGTTGGGAAACCTTCATCCTTTAGTTCAATTAAGTGTTTTAGAACAGGTTAACAACCCAAAGCTAGTTGTATTAGATACAATGAATTTCTGGATGGATAACGCATTGGAAGATCTCAAAAAAGTGATCTCTAAAGTAGATGTAATAACCATTAACGATGAAGAAGCTCGCCAATTGACTGAAGAACACTCTTTGGTTAGAGCAGCTAGAAAGATCGAAAAAATGGGTCCTAAATATGTAGTGATTAAAAAAGGAGAGCATGGAGCATTATTGTTTCATAAAGACCAGATCTTTTTTGCACCTGCATTACCATTAGAGGAAGTTTTTGATCCAACTGGAGCAGGAGATACTTTTGCTGGTGGCTTTACAGGTTATTTAGCGCAATCTGAAGATATCACTTTTGAAAACATGAAGAATGCTGTGATCTATGGGTCCAGTTTAGCTTCTTTTTGTGTAGAGAAATTTGGAACTGAAAGAATGGAGAATCTAAAACATTCTGAATTAGAATCACGCCTTCAAGAGTTTCAGAGCTTAACACAATTCGATATAGAATTAACGCCTACCAAAACCCTGTAATGTCAGGGTTTTTTTTGTGACTAATATTTTTTTGAACCCTATTGAAACCGAAAGGCACTAGTTATGAGTGACGCATTAAAACACGAATGTGGGATTGCACAAATCCGACTATTAAAACCATTAGAATTCTATAAAGAAAAATATGGAAGTGCATTTTACGGAGTAAACAAAATGTATCTAATGATGGAGAAGCAGCATAACCGTGGACAAGACGGGGCGGGCTTTGCTAGCATTAAATTAAATACAGAACCTGGAGATAGGTACATTAGTAGATTACGATCTAATGCTTCTCAACCCATTCAGGATATATTTGCACAGATTAACGAGCGTATTAATACAGAATTAATTGAGCATCCTGAATATATTGATGATGTAGCCCTTCAGAAAAAAAATATTCCATACATAGGAGAACTTTATCTAGGACACGTACGCTACGGAACTTTTGGTAAAAACAGTATTGAGAGCGTTCATCCATTTCTTCGCCAGAACAACTGGATGCACCGTAACCTTATTGTAGCCGGGAATTTCAACATGACCAATGTCTCCAAGCTTTTTGACAAGCTGGTAGAACTCGGTCAACACCCTAAAGAACGTGCAGACACTGTAACGGTGATGGAGAAGATTGGGCACTTTTTAGATGATGAAGTTCGGAAATTATATAAAAAATTAAAGAAAGAAGGCTACACAAAAGTAGAAGCATCTCCATTAATTGCAGATAGGCTTAATGTTGCAAAGATCTTGCGGAAGTCTGCAAAAGACTGGGATGGTGGCTATGCAATGGCTGGATTATTAGGGCACGGAGATTCATTTGTGCTTAGAGATCCTTCAGGAATTAGACCAGCATATTATTATCAAGATGATGAAATTGTAGTAGTAGCTTCAGAAAGACCTGTAATTCAAACAGTTTTCAATGTGAATTTTGAGGATGTAAAAGAATTAGAGCCCGGGCATGCAATTATCACTAAGTTGAACGGGGAAGTTTCTATAAAACAAATTCTAGAGCCATTAGAAAGAAAAGCATGTTCATTCGAGCGAATCTATTTTTCTAGAGGAAGTGATGCAGAAATCTATAAGGAGCGTAAAATGCTTGGCCGTCTTTTAATGCCAGAAGTCTTAAAATCCATAGGTCACGACACCATTAACACCGTATTCTCTTTTATTCCAAACACCGCAGAAACCTCATTCTATGGAATGGTGGAAGCTGCGCAGGACGAATTAAATAAGCAAAAGAATGAAGCTATTCTATCTGAAAAAGAAAACCTTACAGATGAGAGACTTAAGGAAATTCTAGCTCATAGACTTAGAACAGAGAAAGTTGCTATTAAAGATGTGAAACTTCGAACTTTCATTACTGAAGACAGCAGTCGGGACGATCTGGTAGCTCACGTTTACGACGTTACTTATGGAGTTGTTAAACCAGAAGATAATTTGGTGATCATAGATGATAGTATTGTAAGGGGAACAACCCTCAAGAAGAGTATCATTAAAATGATGGATAGATTGAATCCGAAGCAATTGGTTGTGGTTTCATCTGCTCCACAAATAAGATATCCAGATTGTTATGGAATAGACATGGCGAGGCTTGAAGGTTTAGTTGCTTTTAGAGCAGCACTAGAACTTTTAAAAGATGCCGGTAAATATGATCTTATAGAAGAGGTTTATAAAAAGTGCAAATTACAGGAGCATCTGGAAGACAAGGATGTGAAGAATTTTGTAAAAGAAATTTACGAGCCATTTAATGATCAAGAGATCTCCGATAAGATTGCCGAATTATTAAGCGAGCCAGAAGTAAAAACTAAAGTGAAGATCATTTATCAAACTGTAGAGAATCTTCATAAAGCTTGCCCTGACCACTTAGGAGACTGGTATTTCACTGGAAACTATCCTACTTTTGGAGGAAATCGTGTGGTCAATAGAGCTTTTATAAATTTTTATGAAGGAAACGAAGGAAGATCTTATTAGATTTCTATATGTTTTGAAGTATAAAACTACCGTTTAACTAATATCTGGGTTGTTCATCTAAAAGTGTTTGCGCGACTGATTAAATTATATATATTAGCAAAGCCATAGCATAAGTAGGTTAAGTTCATGGTAGATTTGGGGCAAAAAAAGGTGGATCTCATCCACCTTTTTTTATGCGCAATAGTGAACAAAAAAAAGCCGAGTTTCCTCGGCCATTTATATTCATATGTATTGAGATTTATTTCTCTTTTTCTTGAGCGTATCTTGCAGAAACTTCTTTCCAGTTAATCACATTAAAGAATGCATTAATATAATCTGGACGCTTGTTCTGATATTTTAAATAATAAGCATGCTCCCAAACATCCATACCTAATATTGGTGTTCCACCACATCCTACCTTTGGCATTAAAGGGTTGTCTTGGTTTGGAGTAGAACAAACTTCTACCTTTCCTCCTTTATGAACACATAACCATGCCCATCCAGATCCAAATTGTGTAGCTCCAGCTTTAGAAAATTCATCTTTAAAAGCATCAAAAGAACCAAATGCAGCATCTATAGCTTTTGCAAGTTCTCCTTCTGGTTTTCCTCCACCGTCTGGTGACATAACTTCCCAGAACAAACTATGATTGTAAAAACCACCACCGTTATTTCTAACAGCTTTATTAGTCATATCCAGGTTTTCAAGGATATTCTCTATCGTTTTGCCTTCATTATCTGTTCCCTCAATAGCGTCATTTAATTTACTTGTATATCCCGCATGATGCTTATCATGATGAATCTCCATTGTTTTCGCATCTATATGTGGTTCTAATGCATCAAAAGCATAGTTCAATTTTGGTAATTCAAAAGCCAT
>JAGXIK010000133.1 GCA_024635715.1 Gillisia sp. | reverse complement strand
ACTCCACCGATAAGATCTTTCCCGAATGTTTGCTGCGAAGACTGACTTTTTTCGAAGCAATTTCTTGAAAAATAAGGGCATCATTATCGAAAAGGTCTTTTCTTAATTGGATTTTATTATCATCTTTTAATACAGATTCAGGTTTGTTGGAGATCAAACCATCAGCAGTCAAAACATGGGTTTTAAGATTTAGATTTTGGTCGAATTCCAGATAATAATTCTCATAAGTTTCTCCTGGGAAAAGTGGCGCATTGAATGCGGGATGCCCTCCAATGGAAAAGTAGATTTCTTTAGTATCCAGATTAAAGATTTCGTGTTTTACCTGCAAAGATTTGTCCTTCAATATAAAACTGACTTCCAATTCAAATTTAAAGGGATAAATTTTTAAAGTATCCTCAGAAAATTTAAGACCAAAAGTTAACTGATCCTTTTGTTCTCTTTTTAAAACTATAGCTTCATTTCTTCGAAAAAAGCCATGTTTAGGCATGTGATATTCTTTTCCTTCAAAAAAGTAGGTGTCGTCTTTAAGCGCCCCAATTATAGGAAAGAGAATAGGAGCGTGGCTCGCCCAAAAAGCAGGATCTCCTTGCCAGATGTGTTCTGTACCGGTAAGTTTGTTTTCTATGCTGCATAGCTCCGCGCCAATAGATTTTATACCTATGCTTAGCAATTCATTTTCCAATCTATGTATTTCTACATTTTTCATAAAAACAAACTATTAAAAAATTAAATTTTTATTTTTTGTGCCTTCTGTTTGCACCCTTATCTCCTCTGGTTTGAGGCTTCTTATATTTTTTAGCGATCTCACGTCTATAAGAACCTCCAAGATTTTCCTTGCTGTTTTTCTCACTTTTTTCGTGATATGCAGGTCCTGGCGCATCTTCATCACCTCTTTTATTTGGATTGTTTATTTCGAAGATCTTAGGTTGTTCTTCTGGAATAAGAACTGTGGAGATCTCTACATTTTCCGGCAACTCAAATTGAGGCACCTTCATATTCATTAGGTTCTCGATCTTCTCTAAATTGTCTTGTTCTTTTTCTGTAGTTAAAAGAAAAGAAATTCCTTCTTTTTCTGCACGCCCGGTTCTACCAATTCGGTGCATATAATTTTCTGGATATTCTGGAGTATCAAAATTGATTACGTGAGATACATTTTCTATATCCAATCCACGAGCCATTACATCTGTTGCAACAAGAACTCTACAAAAACCTTCCCCGAATTGTTTGATGCTTCGCAATCTATAATTTTGAGTTTTGTTGGAATGGATCACAGTACATTCCTCCGGAAACTCTTCTGCTAAACTTTCAAACAGTCTATCTGCCAAACGTTTGTAGGCCACAAAAATAAGCACCTTGGTATAGGTTTCTTTGTCCTTTAGTAGATCCTTTAGGAAATTCACCTTAGTATGAAAGTTCGCTATTTTATAACCACGTTGCTCTATATTATCTAGTGGAGTTCCACTAATTGCAACTGAAATTTTAACAGGTTGCTTAAAGCTGATATCTATAATCTCTTCAACCGCTTCTGTCATGGTTGCAGAAAACATAATATTCTGTCTGTTCTGCGGAAGCAATTCAATAATGTTATTTATCTGAAATCTGAAGCCTAGATCCAGCATTACATCTACTTCATCTATCACTAGTTTCTGAATAGATTTCATTTGCACCGCACGACGTAAAATAAGATCGTATAATCTACCAGGAGTAGCAACAATAATATCTAATCCTTGTAAAAGATCTGAATGTTGAGTGTTGATGTTGGTTCCCCCATAAATACCCGTAACCCGAGTATTCATGTATGCGGTTAACTTTTCTATCTCTTCTCTTACCTGCACAACCAACTCTCTGGTAGGCACTAAAATTAAAACTCTCGGGTTCTTTTGTTCAGAATACTTTAGCATTCTAAGAATAGGCAACATGTAAGCAAATGTTTTACCGGTTCCCGTTTGCGCGATCCCCACTACATCTTTCCCAGACATGATGGAAGAAAATGCCTGTTCCTGAATAGGTGTTGGCGTGTCGAATTTTAAATCTTCTAACGCGTTTAATAAAGGGGTATTTAAATTAAGATCCTGAAAAGTCAACTTGAGTTTGTTTTAATTAGCTGCAAAGATAAGTTTTGCAGCTAAGGAATAAGATAAAAAAGCTATGGAAATACTCTTAATAGATAATAAACAGGTTTTTATCGCACTTCATTTTTAAACTATCCCTATAATTTAGGTATTTTTGATAATCTTATAATACACTTTATGAAAAAGATCTTGGCCTTCGCAGGCTCTAATAGCAGTACTTCTATCAATCATCAATTTATTACACATATAGCCAATAGAATAAATGGACATGATATAAAGATCATTACTTTAATGGAGTATGATATCCCGATGTTCAGTGTAGATAAACAAAATACAAATGGATTTCCTTTAGATATTCAGGTAATAAAAAACCTAATTTCTGAACATGATGCCTTGATGATCTCTGTGAATGAACATAATGGGATGGTTTCTGCATTTTTCAAGAATATTTTGGATTGGCTTTCTCGCCTGGACCGAAACTTTTTGGCAGATAAGAAAATACTTTTGGTGAGTACTTCTCCCGGAGCTCGTGGTGCAGCTTCTTCATTAGAATATACTAAAGGAATCCTGTCAAGATTCGGAGGACAGGTAATAGAAAGCTTTAGTTTTCCTTCTTTCAATGATAATTTTGATAATGATAAAATTCAAAATGAAGTTTTGGATATGGGGATTGAAGATGTCTTGACTACCTTTGCGCATGAAATTGAAGACTAAGTGCGTACTACAACCGAATTTTTATTAGAAGATCCATCATCATTTAAACAGAAGCTTTTTCAATGGAGTTCCCAATTCCATGAGATCGCTTGGTTAGATAGTAATAATTATCCGCAAACTGCCTCCAACTTTGAAGCAGTACTTGCTGTGGAGGCTTTTACCGCTTTAAAGACCGATCATCATGGCGCTTTCGAGCAATTAAAAGAATATCAAGAGGTAACCAAAGATTGGATCTTTGGTTACCTCTCCTACGATCTTAAAAATGATATCGAGAATTTGAGCTCGAAAAACTTTGATGGGTTGGAATTTCCTGATCTCTATTTCTTTCAGCCACAAAAACTGATTCTGGTGGGCAAGGAGAAGGTCGAATTTCGTTATCTAAAAATGGTAGATGACGAAATAGCTTCAGATTACGAGGAAATACTTCAGTTAGAATTGTCTCTCACAAGTAATTCTTTAGAAGATAAAAAGAAAATAAACCCGATTCAATCAAGAATTTCAAAAGAAGAATATCTATCAAAAGTTTCAGAAATGCTGGAACATATTCATCGGGGCGATATTTATGAAGCCAATTTTTGTCAGGAATATTTTGCTGAAAATCGAGCTATAGATCCTGCCAAAGTCTTTCTGGATCTAAATGAAATTTCTTCCCCGCCATTTGCTTCATTTTTAAAACTTGAAGATTACTACTTGCTTTCGGCATCTCCGGAACGCTATATTAAAAAAGAGGGGAACAAAGTTATCTCCCAACCCATTAAAGGAACTGCAAGAAGAGCTGAAGATGCAGAGGACGACAACAAAATCATTGAAATGTTGTCTAAAGATCCTAAAGAACTTTCAGAAAATGTGATGATAGTAGATCTGGTTCGCAATGATATTTCCAGAGTAGCCAAAAAAGGAAGTGTACAAGTGGATGAACTTTGTAAAGTGTATTCCTTTAAACAGGTTCATCAGCTAATTTCAACCATTTCAGCAGAATTAGAATTGGGTTGCACTCCTGTTGAAGTACTGCAAGCTACTTTTCCTATGGGAAGTATGACAGGAGCTCCAAAAATTTCAGCAATGAAAATTATAGAGGACCTAGAAGAAAGTAAACGCGGACTTTATAGTGGGGCCGTGGGCTATTTTACTCCAGAAGGCGATTTTGACTTTAATGTGGTAATTAGAAGTATCCTTTACAATGCAAGCTCAAAATATGTGTCTTTTTCTGTAGGCGGCGCAATTACTTCTAGATCTATTCCAGAGCAGGAATACGAGGAATGTCAATTAAAGGCAAAGGCAATGCTGGAAGCTCTTGGGTCTTAAAAACCTTTTTTGCGAGTAACTTCTCAAAAGTTCTCTTTTTGCCAAGTCTTAAAACAGGCTTATTTCATATCTTTGATTTCTATGGAAAAAGCTTTTAAAAACCTCCTGAAATCTGAATTCCCGTTTTTATGTCAAAGCAAACTTTTGCTGGCAGTAAGTGGGGGAGTAGACAGTGTGGTTTTGGCTCATCTATGTAAACTGGCAAAATTGAACTTTTCCATTGCCCATTGCAATTTCAATCTTCGTGATGCTGAAAGTGATGCCGATGAAGAATTTGTTCTGGATCTGGCTGAAAGATTAGATGTCGAGGTGTTTATTGAGAATTTTGACACAACTACTTTTGCTGAAGATGCAAAGATCTCCATTCAGATGGCAGCCAGAGAACTAAGATATCATTGGTTTGAAGAGCTAAGCACCTCCTTAAAATTCGACTATATTTTAACGGCTCATCATGCTAATGACAACCTGGAAACCTTTATCATCAATCTTGTTCGAGGAAGTGGCTTAGAAGGTTTTACGGGGATAAAAGCAGTTAACAACAGCGTGATCCGTCCCATTTTACCTTTTTCACGAAAGGAAATAGAAGCTTATGCTGAAGAGCATAAAATAAAATGGAGGGAGGATAGCAGCAATGAATCTAATAAATATCTAAGGAACAAAATAAGGCATGATATTGTTCCAGTTCTGCAAGAATTGAATCCGCAATTATTAGATGGTTTTGCTAATACGCAATCGCATCTTAATGATAGTTTAAATCTTGTTGAAGATTATATAGGTTTGATCTATCCTGAAATAGTTTCGAAGACGATGTATGGCTATAATCTTAGGATAGATTTTTTACAGAAACTTCCCAATACCAAAGCAGTAATGTATCAATTGCTGAAGACTTTCGGATTTTCTGAGTGGGAAGATGTGTACCAGTTATTAGATGCCCAATCTGGGAAGCTTGTTTATTCTGAAACCCATAGATTGATAAAAGATAGAGATTTTTTGATCCTTACCGAGAAGGAATCTGAACACAAAGAAGTGGAATATCTAATAAAAGAAGGAGAAGATATTTTAATGCTACCTATTGGAAGATTCTCACTTTCTGAAGTTGAAGAAATTTCTAATACTGCGCCCAGTTGTGTTTACCTAGATAAAGAAAAACTCACTTTTCCATTGGTCCTAAGAAAATGGAAAACCGGCGATATTTTCTATCCTTTTGGAATGAAAGGAAAGAAAAAGATAAGCGACTTTTTTAACGACAATAAATTATCTTTGCCCGAGAAGGAAAGTACTTGGTTGCTTTGCTCTGGAAATGATATTGTT
>JAGXIK010000132.1 GCA_024635715.1 Gillisia sp. | reverse complement strand
TATTCTAAAAGCTGGTGTCATAGGATATTATTTTCCATCATCTGTCATTAAAGGGATGCTTACTGGAATAGGAATTATTATCATTCTTAAACAAATTCCTCATTTTTTCGGATATGATGCCGATCCTCAAGGTGATTTTGCTTTTTTTCAAATAGATGGCGAAAACACTATTTCCGAAATATTTAAAACAGTGAATTATATTCGACCAGGATCTGCATTAATCGGTATTATAGGTTTATCTATTTTGTTATTATGGGATAAAGTGTTGTCCAAAAAATCAAAGGTTTTCCAAGTAATTCAGGGACCTTTAGTAGCCGTAGCCGCAGGTATAATCTTCTATCTAGTAACTCAATCAAATGATGTATTTGCTATTACTCAATCTCATTTAGTTAGTGTACCTGTGCCAGACGATGTTTCCTCTTTCTTAGGACAATTTAGCTTTCCGAATTTTGGAGCTATTACCAATCCAGAAATTTGGGTTGTTGCATTTACTATTGCTTTGGTTGCAAGTTTAGAAACTTTACTATGCGTTGAAGCTACAGATAAACTAGATCCACACAAAAATGTAACTCCTACAAATAGAGAATTGTTAGCACAAGGAACGGGTAACATTCTATCCGGAATGATCGGTGGATTACCAATTACTCAGGTAATTGTAAGAAGTTCTGCAAATATTCAATCTGGAGGAAGAACCAAAATGTCGGCAATTATGCACGGTTTCCTATTATTACTTTCTGTAATGGTAATTCCAAATTTATTAAATATGATTCCTTTATCTGTATTGGCTGCTGTATTATTGATTGTAGGATATAAGTTAGCAAAACCAGCTTTATTTAAAAAAATGTACGATTTAGGCTGGAAACAATCTATTCCATTTACAATAACGGTTTTAGGTATTGTATTTATAGATTTGCTTTACGGTATAGGTTTAGGATTAGCAGTAGGAATTGTAGTTATACTAATAAAGAGTTACCAAAACTCACACTTCTTGCACAAGGAAATTGAAGACAATGGAGATAATAAGATGAAGATGACACTTGCTGAAGAGGTTACTTTCTTTAATAAGGGAGCAATTCTAAAGGAATTAGAAAGCTTACCTGAGAACTCCTATTTAGAGTTGGACGTTAGAAAAACTAGGTACTTAGACAATGACATTATAGAAATTTTGGATGACTTTGCATTTAAGGCTAAGGAACGAAACATAAATATAAAATTAATTTCAGAGCGAGGTATTGTTGATAACCCACCAAGCTTTATTGAATTTTTTAAACTAAGTCCTAAATCAGCATAAAACAACTAGTTAATTAAAAAAATAATTATGAAAGCACATACAAAAGAGACACAAGCTACAATGACCCCGGAGAAAGCCTTAAACTTTTTAAGAGAAGGTAATGTTCGATTTCAAAACAATTTAAAAGCGAATAGAAATCTTTTGGAGCAGGTAAATGATACCAGCGATGGGCAATTTCCTTTTGCTACCATTTTAAGCTGCATAGACTCAAGAGTATCAGCCGAGTTAGTTTTTGATCAAGGATTAGGAGATATTTTTAGCGTGCGTATAGCAGGGAATTTTATCAACCAGGATATCCTTGGAAGTATGGAATTCGCATGCAAGCTTGCTGGAACTAAATTAATTGTTGTTTTAGGGCATACTGCTTGTGGGGCTGTAAAAGGTGCTTGTGATGATGCTAAACTTGGAAATTTAACAAGTATGCTAGCTAAAATTAAACCAGCAGTAGAAGCCGTAAAAGAACCAAAAGATGCTAGTATACGTAACTCTTCAAATTCTGAATTTGTAGATAATGTCTCAGCAAAAAATGTTCAGCTTTCATTAGATAGAATTAGGAAAGAAAGTGATGTTCTTTCAGAAATGCAAAATAATGGTGAGATAAAAATTATAGGTGCGATGTACGATATAAATACAGGTGCAGTTAATTTTTATGAATAAATAAAAATAACCCGAAAGTTAAATTAAGTTTTAAAACAAAGATGGTAGCATTAACTCTAGGCTTAATGCTACCTTTTTTTGCTCCAGAACATGATACTAATCTTTGTAATTGCTCATTTATCTGAGAAATAAAAAGATAAATAAAAAATTGGAATAGCCCAGAAGAAATTCAATATGGAAATCCTAACGAATATGTGAATTTGGATTAAATATAACTAAGAACAAATTAGGTTATACTTTCAGCGATGGTAATAAAATTAACTTAATTGATTAAGGCTAAAACTTAGCATTTAATTCTTCAACAATTATTTCTATGTTTTTATTTTTATCTACTTTTTCCAAAATAATTGCTGGAGCTTGCCTAACCTTACAGTCACTAATAGCACAACGTTCGCAGGTTACACCAACCTCTTGTTTTTTAATAGTCTTATCCCCTAAAAATTTCAACTTGCGCTCCAATTGCTTATTAATTAGTAACCCAATACTTATACTTCTATATTGATTGTTTCTAAAAGGATCTTTCGTTGCAGATGAGAGTACTAAATATTTTGTATCATGGCTTGGATAATTCGAAATTTGAATATCAAATTCATGAGAATTTTTACTTATACTAATATCTTTTAAAACTTTCAAGGACACCCAACGTCTACAATAATGCTCATTGGTTTCATTGGCTCGAGGTGAATGCTGATGTGATAAATGAAGTTCCTTGTTCAAGTAAAATTTTTCGGAATCTGCCTTATGTGTAATCCTTAAAAAGAATAAATTCTTAATATTAAATGCTTTAGGCAAGATATTCGTTAAACGTTGATAGAATGATTCTGGTGAAGTATTGAAAGCTCTCAAAATTTGAAGAAATAGAGCTTTGTCAAAAGTTTCTTTTTCAAAAACTGTCTCTAATTGTAATGTCAATTCATCTTTTGGAATAACTAGCGCTCCAGCAAAATATGAGGCATAAAAATTATTTAGTACTTGATCAAAACTTTCAAACTTTATCCAGGGAAATGTATATAAACGATCTTTAATTTCTAAAAAATTATATGCGATTTCTTTTGCATATATAAAGGTGCGCTGAGCTTCATCAATCTCATTTGCCAATAAGAGAGTATGAGTTTTAGGAACAAAAACTGAACGTAAATTCCCTAAAGCTTCATATTTGCTTAATTCATTTTCGATAATAGAATAACCATATTCCTCGATTAAAATTTCTTCCAGATCTTTTGAGGAAACTGTTTGGCTTAAATCTAATTGATAGGCTTTCACAAATTTTAAAACACTTTGTTCTAAATCATCGAAATAATTATTATTGGCTTCTTGAAAGGAACGCAACGAAGCAAGAAAAAAACTTTCTCTGCTAAAATTATAGTGTTGTGCAATTTCAATAATAGTACTTATAAAGGCATTTACTTTTGCAGGAGCGTTGGCGACAATATCTATTAAAGTGTTTTCCTTAATTCCAAAGAGTTCCAAAGGAATTTCTTTAAGTATTTTAGACTGCAATAGGTCTCCAATAGGTGCTAAATTTTTATCTAATTTTAAAGACACCATTTGGTCATACGGCACATCCAATTTTTCGGAAAGTATCGCTATTTTATCTGGTTTCGGATATTTTTTACCATTTTCAATTTCATTTAGATAAGACTTAGATAAACCCGAAAGTTTAGACAATCCAAATAAGGATAATTTGTTGTCAGTCCTTATCTGCTTTAACTTTAACCCAAATATTAGTTTGATATAATCTTCCTTCATAATCACAAATATAGGCTATTTTGCGAATATGCTTATTTTGCGAATAAATACTTTTAGCGAACGTTCGCTTGTTTTATTTAAAACTTTGTTCTAATATTGTCCTGTAAAACAATAAGACCATGGAACATAAAACTTTAAAACTACCTAAACTAAACTTTTCAAAAGATGTAAGTAATTACTATCCAGAAATTCTTACAGAAGATGCTTTAAACTTTATAGCTGCGCTTCATGAAAAATTTAATGCGAGACGACTTTCACTTTTGGATAAGAGATTGAAACAGCAAAAGGTTTTTGATGAAGGTAACTTACCTGAATTCCCACAAGAGACTAAATCTATAAGGGAAAGTGATTGGACTGCGGGTAACATCCCTGAAGATTTAAAAGATAGACGTGTAGAAATTACAGGTCCTGTAGATAGAAAAATGATCATTAATGCATTGAACTCCGGAGCCCGAACATTTATGGCAGATCTGGAAGATAGCACTGCTCCTACGTGGAAAAATGTTATTGAAGGTCAACAAAATCTAATTGATGCCAATACTAAAACGATTTCGTTAGTAGATTCAAAAAGAGGTAAATCCTACAGATTGAATCAAGAAACTGCAGTTTTAATGGTTAGACCCAGAGGTTTACACTTAAACGAAAGACATATTCTAGTAAACGGAGCAGTAACTTCTGGAAGTTTGGTAGACTTTGGCCTTTACGTATTTCACAATACTCAAACCTTACTTTCCAACAATACGGCTCCTTACTTCTATCTACCAAAGTTAGAGCACTATTTAGAAGCACGTTGGTGGAATGATGTATTTACTTTTGCTCAAGGCTATTTAGAGGTTCCTAAAGGGACGTTTAAAGCTACTGTTCTTGTAGAAACTATTACTGCCAGTTTTCAGCTAGACGAGATCATTTTTGAACTTAAAGATCATATAGTGGGTTTAAATTGTGGCCGCTGGGATTACATATTTTCATACATCAAAAAATTCAGAAACCATCCAAACTTTGTGGTGCCAAACCGTGATCAGGTTACTATGACAACTCCTTTTATGGACGCGTATTCTAAGCTTGTGATTCAACGTTGTCATAAACGTGGCATCCTCGCCATTGGTGGAATGGCAGCTCAAATTCCCATTAAAAATGATGAATATGCAAATATTGTTGCTTTAGAAAAAGTAAGAAAAGACAAAGAAAGAGAGGCTAAAAATGGTCATGATGGTACTTGGGTTGCACATCCAGCTTTAATTGAAGTAGCTATGGAAGAATTCAACAAACACATGCCATCACCAAACCAATTACACGTTACTCGTGAAGACATCAATATTACAGAACAAGATTTAGTAGAAATACCAAAAGGAACTGTAACCGAAGCAGGAATTAGAAAAAACATCAATGTAGGTATTTTATATACTGAAGCTTGGTTGAGAGGTCAAGGTGCTGTAGCGCTTTACAATTTAATGGAAGATGCTGCCACTGCAGAAATATCCCGAACCCAACTTTGGCAATGGTTAAAAAACGAAGTTGTACTGGAAGATGGACGGAAATTTAATATAGAATTGTACATCGATTTATTCAACGATGAAGTCGAAAAAATCTTAAAAGAGTTTGGAGATGACAGTATTAAAAATACCAAGTTCAAACTCGCAATAGCGCTTTTTGACAAATTAGTATTATCAGAAAAGTTTGAAGAATTTTTAACGCTTCCCGCCTATCAATACATATAAAAAAAACAATCCTGCGATTGCGGCAACAATCAACAGGATCTAATTATTAATAATAAATAACATATTACAAAATTATGAAAAATTTAGCTCACAGTAATTATCAATCTGCATTAGACACGGTAAGAAACCTTAAAGAAAAATACGGAGAAACCTGGAACGCAATCAATTCTGAAAGCGCGGCAAGGATGATTGCTCAGAATCGTTTTAAAACAGGTTTGGATATCGCTAAATATACAGCTGGCATTATGAGAAAAGATATGGCAGAGTATGATGCAGATTCATCTAAATACACGCAATCACTTGGTTGCTGGCATGGTTTTGTTGCGCAGCAAAAAATGATAGCTATCAAAAAGCATCATAAAACAACCAGTAAAAAGTACTTGTATCTTTCGGGTTGGATGGTAGCCGCATTACGTTCAGAATTTGGACCATTGCCAGATCAATCTATGCATGAGAAAACTGCTGTTCCATTATTAATAAAAGAAATTTATGATTTCCTGCGCCAAGCAGATGCTATTGAGTTAAATGATCTATTTAATAGACTTGAAAAAGGAGAAGATGTGCAAGATCAAATAGATAATTTTGAAACCCATATAGTGCCTATTATAGCAGATATTGACGCTGGTTTTGGAAATGAAGAAGCGACCTATTTGTTAACCAAAAAAATGATTGAAGCTGGAGCTTGTGCTATTCAGATTGAAAATCAAGTTTCAGATGCTAAACAATGTGGGCATCAAGATGGAAAAGTTACGGTACCTCATGAAGACTTTATTGCTAAATTAAATGCAATTAGATATGCGTTTTTAGAATTAGGAGTAGACGACGGAGTTATAGTTGCAAGAACAGATTCTGAAGGAGCTAGCTTAACTCAAAAATTACCTGTTAGTCAAGAACCTGGGGATTTAGCTTCTCAATATTTAGCTTTTGTAGAAGCTGAAGAAATTGACGTAAAAGATGCTAAAGAAGATGATGTTCTTCTAAAAAGAGATGGGAAATTAGTACGTCCGGTAAGATTATCCAATGGTTTGTATAAATTTAAAGATGGCTCCAATATAGATAGAGTTGTATTAGATTGTATTACAAGTCTTCAAAATGGAGCAGATCTTTTATGGATTGAAACACCAACCCCAAATGTTAAGCAAATCGCTTATATGGTAAACAGAGTTAAAGAAGTTATACCTAATGCGAAATTGGTTTACAATAACTCACCATCTTTCAACTGGACTTTAAACTTCCGAAATCAAGCATATGAAGAAATGCTTTCTGAAGGCGAAAATATGACTGCTTATGACAGAAATAATTTAATGGATTCACAATATGATGCTACGGAATTATGCTATCGTGCAGACGAGAAAATTAAAACCTTCCAAATTGATGGTGCAAGAGATGCAGGGATTTTCCATCACTTAATTACGTTACCAACATATCATACTACCGCTCTTCATATGAACGATTTAACAAAAGGATATTTTGCAGAAGAAGGCATGTTAGCTTATGTAAAAGGTGTTCAAAGACAGGAAATTCGCAAAGGCGTTTCTTGTGTAAAACATCAGCGAATGGCAGGTTCAGATTTAGGAGACGATCACAAAAGCTTCTTTGCTGGAGATAAAGCTATAAAAGCAGGAGGACAAAAGAATACAAGTAATCAGTTTGAAATCAAAGAAACTGAAGCAAAACCAGAACTTGTTTTTGATAAATAATTATTAACCTACTAATTGATTAAGGCAACACATAAAAGTGTTGCCTTAATCAATTAGTAATTCAAACACTTCTTATACTATGTTTACAACAGCAGATCTTTGGGATGAGCATGAAGAACTTCTAAGTTGTGTTGACCCAATTTTTAATCATTTTGGAAAGAAAAAAGCCTTTTCTGGAAAAATCACAACTCTGAAGTTGTTTGAAGACAACTCCTTAGTGCGCAAACAATTAGAATCTAACGGCAAAGGTAAAGTACTTGTTGTAGATGGGGGTGGTTCATTGCGTTGTGCATTAATAGGTGACCAGTTAGCTGCACTGGCAATACAAAATAATTGGAATGGCATTATTGTAAATGGGTGTATTCGTGATAGTCAACTCATTAATTCCATGGAAATAGGCATAAGAGCTCTAAATACTTCTCCAGTTAAAAGTATTAAACGCAATATTGGAGAAATAGATGTTTCAGTTAAATTTGGAGGTGTTTGTTTTAATTCAGATGACTATATTTATGTAGATACAGATGGGATACTTGTTAGCAAACTTAATTTGAAGAATTAAAATAAAAGATAAATGAAAGGTAGAAAATTACTTATGATTCCTGGCCCTATTGAGTTTGAACCAGAGGTATTACAAGCAATGGGCATGCCTACTACTAGTCATGTAGCCCCAGATTTTATAGAGGTTTTTGGTAATAGCCTTGAGTTAATGAGAGAGGTTTGGAAGTCTCCAAAAGGACAAGCTTTTATCGTTTCCGGAACTGGTACATTGGCGATGGATATGGCAGCAGCCAATCTTATAGAACAAGGGGATCGTGTATTGGTGATTTCTACAGGATACTTTGGTAAACGGTTTAAAGATATTTTGGATCGTTATGGTGCGAATACAACTATTTTAGAAGCTCCTTTAGGCGAAGTTGTACCCTTAGAAGCAATTGAAAAAGAGCTCAAAACTGGTAAATTTAAAGCTCTAACTATTACACATGTGGACACCTCAACAGGAATATTGGTAGATCCAAAACCTATAGCGAAATTAGCCCAGAAATATAACACCTTAAGTATTTTAGATGGCGTTTGCTCGGTTGCAGGAGAAGAGATAAATCAGGACGAATGGGGACTTGATGTTGTTTTAACAGCCTCTCAAAAAGCCATAGGTGTACCTCCTGGACTTGCGCTCTTAATGGCATCGCAGAAAGCGATGGAAGTATGGAAAAACAGAAAAACGCCTGTCTGCAATTATTATGCAGATTGGAACAATTGGTTGCCTATAATGAGCGCATACGAAGAAAGAAGACCCTCGTATTTTGGAACACCTGCAGTTAATTTAATTGTTGCATTAGAAACTAGCTTGAAAATTATATGTAAAGAAGGAATGGCTGCAAGGGTGAAAAGACATCAACTTTTAGCAAAAGCCTTTAGAGCTGGAATAACTGCACTAGACCTTGAAATATTACCAAAAACAAAACAAATAGCAGCTAATACTCTTACAGCAGTTTACTATCCAAAAGGGATTGATGGAGCAGGATTACTTTCAAAAATAGCTAGTAATGATGTTATAGTTGCAGGTGGATTACTTTCAGAAATAAAAACCTCCTATTTTAGAATAGGTCATATGGGCTCGGTATCATCAAATGATCTACTTGCAGTATTAGGTGCCATAGAACGTGCTTTATTAGAATTGGGGCAT
>JAGXIK010000131.1 GCA_024635715.1 Gillisia sp. | reverse complement strand
TAAACACTCCTACTCCAAAAATTTCAACATTGAACTTTTTCCCTTTCGCTGCAACATAGCAACTCAGGAAATCTATTTGGCAGAACACAAACAAATAAAATGGCTTGGTTTAGAGGAATTAAAATGTTTGGATTGGGCAGAAGCAGATGTGCCGGTTGTTGAGTATTTTATTGAAAATTCATAGCTTTTAATAAAAAAAGTACAAATATGGTCCTTAAAAATGTCAAAGGTTTACATACTAGATTGGAATGTATTATTTAAAAAACACACGGTATTTCAATTAAGTTTAAATCATTAATTTTAGTGATATTTTATGAATATTATTAACTTAAATATTTTCTAATCTTTAAAATTTTAAATCCAGATCCAAAATCAATTAATTCTCCTTCTTTTTTGTCCATTAGTTGTCCCGTCCTGAATAAAGGCTACATAAACCTTAACAGCATATCCTTTTTTTTATTTAGATAGGGTCTTGCTCACTTATCGGTGCTAAGCCCAAACCTTTTTATAATACTTCTTTTAGATCTTGATTGATTCTAGCATTATTTTTTCATTTTTTTTTGAATTAGTTAAATTAATGTTACTCAAAAAGTGTTGAATTGCAATAGCTATTTGATGTGCTAACGGAACCGGCACTCCGTTACCAATCATCTTAAATTTTTTAGTCAGATTACCTGGTGTTTCTATAATATAAGAATCTGGGACACCTTGAATCCTAAGTGCTTCTCTAACAGAAATTCTTCTATTAGTTATGGGGTGAAGATGTACTTCATTATTTCCATAGCAAGCTGTAGGACTATATTTTTTTCGATGAAGACGCTTAAATGATGGTCGGTATGTATCGCCTTCTTGGATAGCCTGAATTTTTAAAGGTTTCTGTAAATTGAAATATTCATTTGCATTAGGGATTTTTAGCATGTCATTCTCATTAATAAGAATTCTATTTACACAGAGTTCCTTAGGTGGGTTTGGGAGCTTTAATTTTGAGTTTAATACTCTATCACTAGGTTCTCCCCAATTAAAAGATTTGGCAGCTTCGGGATACGTTGGTTTTGGCCATTTAAACCAGTCGTCGCAATCCGATTTTACTGAATGGCCAACCTTACTTTTTTTCACGCCAAAGACGAAAAGTCTTTCTCGGCTTTGTGGAACGCCATATTCTAATGAATTTAATCTTTTGCTAGTTATTAAATAGTCCTCACGAAACATATTTAAAATGGCATTAAATGAATCTTTTGTCTTTTTCAATAAAACTATACCCGGAACGTTTTCCATTAAAAAAAAATCAGGTTGAAGATCCATTATTTTTTCATAATAACTATAGGTCAAAGTACCCCTAATACCATCAAATCCATTTTTAGATCCTCTAATTGAAAAATCCTGACAAGGAGGTCCTCCAATTATTCCAAAAGGAGATTCAACAATTTGTCTAAGATCATCAGATTCTATTTTATTTATATCCGTTATCGCTGAAACTTCCTTTTTTTCTCCTGACCAATTACTCATGCCTTCCTTGTAAAATTTAGCAAAATCCTTATCAAGTTCTGTTGAAAAGGCAATTTGAAAACCAGCCATTTCAAATCCCATATCTAAAAAACCGCCCCCACTAAAAAATGAAAGTATAGGAATGTTATTTCTTTCTTTATCCTTCATGGAAATCATAAATTTTAGTTGTTTTTAAAGCCTTATATTTTAACTCACCAATTTTTTTTAGATTAAAAAAGGCAATTTTTTCATCAAGTTTTTTAGATAAAAATGGTTCAAAAATATTTTTAATATGATAAATTTTAATGGCTTTACCGTCATGATTTACATAGGCGTTAATATCTCCATTATTGAATTGTTTTATTTTTGTCAAAGTTCCATTTATATCGACAAAAGATAAATCTGGACTATCATCTTGACATTTCCAATAGAACTTGCAGGCAGGTCGATAAAGACAATTATTACAATTTTCTTTTTCAGGTCTTGCGAGGTTATCTAAATTATCTGCGGCAACTAATTGATTTACCTCAAAAAGGAAACCTTTAGATTCCTTAGCTAGGTGTTCACATTCTTGTGGAGTAAAATCAATAAAATACTCTTCCTTTTCGAGATCAATAATAGAAAGTTTATCTGGATAAACTTTATAATTTTCTTTATATAAATAGGCATAGAGCTTTAATTGATCTTCGTAATCTTTTTTAATTTCACCTTCGTCTTCGAAGATTTTGCCTGTTTTAAAATCAGATAATTTTGTGAAGCGTTTTGATTTATAAATTAAATCCACTTTACCACCAATGTTTTGATCCTTTGATTCTAACCACTTTTCTGTCAATATTGCCACTGTTGAAAATTTTGATTTATTTGGTGATGGTTGTTTGAGTTTCCTTTTAATCAGTTCTTTTGTCTGAAGTTTTTTTATTGTATAACCTTGTACATTTGTTTTTAGCGGTAAATAAAAATCAAAATCAGCATTTCTTAATTTATCCTCTTCGATCTTTATTAAGCTATCCCATTCCTTATCAAAACTTTCAATATTTGTGATTTTATTTTGAGAAATAAGTTGAATACAAGTGTGTATTACATTTCCCAAATGATTTTTTGGAGAATAGGGTAATAATGGATTATTAATCGAATTTGCTAGAACCACTTTTAAGGGACATCTTTTTAAAGCGTTATATTGGCTTGGGGAAATCCGAGTGAGTTCAGTTAATTTAAATTTTAATTCAGCCATTATTCTTCGAATAATTTTTTATAACACCAGCCCGGTCTTCTATTCAAATTGAAACTATCGAAAAACCTTATTTCCCCATCATTCAATTTTGCTTCATTGTAAATTTTAAAAACTTCCGTTGCTAACCATGTATCTTCAGGGACATCTGGAATCCCATTTTCATTTAATTTACAGTTCCAGAAAGGATGAATAATAATTATAAAAAGTGATTTATTCGGATAGGTTATTACCGGTAAATCGAAATCATAAACCACATTAAAATCGAAACTATCTGCAAAATTTTTTGCTAAAAGAATAGAGTCATCTACCCAACCTTTTAATTCTAAGTGATTTTTAAAATCACCATCAGTTCCAACTACGTATTCTTTATCTACCATTATCCTTAATAAAGAAATAGCTAAACGCCAATCTAAGAGGCCGTGATAATTCATGTTTCTGAATACTTTCAAACAATCATAGCAAGCACTTTTACATGTTTGTCGATGCGATTCAGAGTGAATATTTCCTAGAAACGTAGATCGATCTTGTTTGGTAATAATTTCTTGTATGACTTCTTCTATATGATTAAACAAATACCTTACAAAGCCAGATCCATTAGGGAGTTCATCGGCAAGAATTATTTCTGCCGTCTTTCTATCATTTGAAGAGGTAGTTTTCCCGATATCTGCAATTTCAATCTCAACTGGATCTACATCAAGTTTTTCGGCTATTACTCTTTGCAGCAAAAATGCAGCTGAGTAAAATGCCGATCGAATGCCTGCGTGATTTGATGGGCGAGATTTATCAAACATGTCTAGGGTTATTTCTTCTCTTATATGAATTGGAGAAATTCTAAAAACTTCAGTATTTTTTTGCGATGCTAAAGCAATGTTTTCATATTCTTCATCTTGTTCATGTATTTCAAATCGATATCCTGATTCATTGAAATTTTCTACATTTCTTAAAATCCATTGATTATTGAAGTTAAACCACTGGTTGAACCATTGTCTATTATCCTGGGGGATTGTATTTCCCGTCCTCATTAATTTTCCTTCGAATAATTCTCCACCATTGCTATTTATTCTCCAGGTGAAATCTCTATCAGCAAGACTAGAGTTAAAGTTTTCACCTATCTTAGGAATAGCTTTAGATTCTTCAGAATTGCTTTCCGCCAAGATGGAAGGTTGAGAAAAATTAATTTCAGAATTTTCTCTCGAGTCGCTTCCACTCGAAAGATTTGTTCTATACGCAATTGGAGACTTTATGGGAAATATTTCAACATTATCTTGTTCACCACAATTGATACATTCTTCCTCCTCTGGGCGATCACTTGGAGTTGTAATATAATTACATGCATTACATTTGAACATCCATCGTTCATTGTAGAAAGGTCTTAATTCGTGCGAATTAATGATGGGTTGCGAATGTCTACTATTTGTAGGTATATAATCACTTGTAAAACCGATTGAAGTATGAATAGCTTTGTCTTTGGTTTTCTGAGATCCGGGAGCAAATTCGTAAATAGCTAGATCAGTGTTTCTATCAATATTTTTTAAATTATAATCCTTTCCATCAAAATTGATTTCATGATATAAATTACGAACAGATGTAGGCATTCCAAACATTGGCAATATGCCGCCTTCGGCGAGCTTCTGAGAAATATCATTAGTTGATATTTCATCATTTTGTATAACTTGATTAATTTTGGAAATTAAACCATTTTTATTTTTTATCCAATCAGCCAATTCTTGTTTCCTTTGGGAATCACTTTCAGGTTTTAAAATGGAAATAATATTATTTATTTCAGAACTGTTAGTGGAAATCCATTGCGTGACAATATTTTCGTATTTCGGCCAGTGATAAGTTTTTCCAAATTCCCCATGTACACTAGTCATTCTTTGACTTCTGGGTAATTCGAGAGAATCCTCCTTTATTTGGAGAGATAACGTCGAAAATGCTTGTCTCAAAACTTCCTTTGAAATAAGACGTTTAATAATTCTATCTTGGTCCATTGTTAAAAATGGAGGTGGAGGAGGATCTCCTGTAATCTTATGAATATTATTGAAATAATACTCATCGTGACTCCGACCTCTACAGAAAGTTAGAATTGTTGAGAATGCTTGTCCGCGGCGTCCAGCTCGCCCTACCCTTTGTTGATAATTAAACCTCTGGGGAGGCATATTTGCGAGCATTACAGCTTGTAACGAACCTATATCGACACCAACCTCCAAAGTAGTAGTTACGCTTAATAAATCAATTCTTTTAGCGCTTGGTTCACCTTCATCGTTTAGAATGATATTTCGAAAATGTCTTTGGCGTTCAAATTGATCATCAGTTTGACCGGTTAATTCTTCGCAATGTAACCGAATTGGTGTTCTTTTTTCGATTGCTGAATGAAATGATAAATAATTCTGTTTCCAATAATTTTCACAAATGGTTTGAGGTTCTTCTGATAGGAAAGTTGTTTGTGGGTATTGGGTGCAAATTCCTGCAGATTTGTGTAAATGAGGCCTTCCGCTTCTAGGACTTACCCAAACCGGATCTTTGCCATCGGCAACTTTAATAAAGAGGTTTCGAATTATTAAACCATTATTTGTTAATGCTTGGGTGGATGTTAATGTGTTTAATACTGCTTCTCCTAAATCACTTTCTGAAATACTATAAATTTCTGCTACTTTTTTAGTATATCTCCTTAATTGTGAGGGTAGTGACTTATAGTCATTAACATCTATAATTTTTGGATCTTCAAAGTCATTCGGGGTATAGATATACTTATGGCCAAGTATACGAATACTAGAATTTACAACCTCTAAAAATCTATCCGGAGATAAACCGACTTTGGCTGAATTATGAGTTAAAGCTTGAGTTTTATGGATAGTTAAATATCCTAAACCGGAAGCTTCTAATGAATAGAATAAATTTCCGAAGAACAAGCTACTAAGCTGTACATAAGTTCCATTTTTGATCTCTTCCTGGAAAACTCCGTTGTCATTAACCCATTTTTTTTCTTTGAAATCAAACATTTGAAACCAAGGTGAATTTGTTTGTGGTATCTTTTGTAAATGGATTGACGGGCCACCAGGGTTAACACCTAAATCAATAAAATTTCTAATTAGTGGTGCACATTGGTCAGTGTTCATCAAATGGACTAAATCCTCTACCTTAACATAACAATTTTTAATTTTTTCGAGTTCTTCAATTGCTTTTCTTTTGCGAGACTGTTTTCGCGGGTTAGGGTCGTCTTTACTTATAACGCTGTCCTCAAAAATTTCTTGAACCTCATAGAATTGAACTCCAAAATCTTTTTCTAGATCAATGGTATTATCTTTATTTTCCAAGGCTCTTACTATCTTGACTTTAACCAGTAAGTTGCTTTGTAATTCTTTAATTAGAATTTCTCTTAGTAGATCAGTGAAATGATTTCTTTCGATGCCATTTGATATTTGAGCTGCATCTTCTCTACTATCGGAAAAGACAACAAGTTTTCGTTGTTTTTCTACATCCGGTAATTGGTAGATCAATTCTTTAGCAAATAATTGAGTGGTTTTTGAGAAACCGGTTCTAAATCCTCTTATTGATGACTTTTTAGGACTAAACTGTTTATTCACACCGCAACAAGGGCAAACATTAGGTAGAGCAGAATGAGTGTCTATTATCTCATTATTCTCATTAGTTCTGAATGCAATATCAGATGAATCAGAATCACTTTCAATTATAAACATATAACCTTTAACCCAATGTTCAGGGGTTTCGTAGACTCTCATATTTCCTGATAATACTATATCACCTGAGAACTTGTTTAGGTAACCTTCCACCCAATTAGAACTATATTCTCTATCTTCAATATCGCCTGTTACTGGAGTTTGATGCCAGTGATCTGATGGAATGCTATATTTCCCGCCTCCTTGAGAGTCATGCCAAATAAATTCCTGATTTCCTTGTGGCCAGAATACGCCATACTCCTGATAGGTTCTTCTCTCAACTAATTTGGCGGCAGTCTTTTCTGGTACACCTTCAATATTAGGACTGACTGGGAGTAATTCATATATTGCATCCGAAGTAATTCCCCTTTGCCCCCCAAATAGGGTTGTACCGCAGTTATCACAATATAAAAGTTCTAAAATACGATGGCCATTTTCAGATTTTATCTGGGGAGTAGATTTTAATTTGCCAGCAGTTCTATGATCAGAGGATTCTACTGGATTTACTGATGCCCATAGGCCTTCAATATTCCTGAAGAAATAATGAAACCTGAATCTTTGGAGGCTCTCGTTACTCTTCTTAAATATGTCCTTAAATTCCTTTTCATCATAAAGAGATCTTATTATTAAAAGCCCTCTACCAGCAAATGGCAAATCTTCATGATTTATTATTCCAAAAATAGTCTCGAAGAAATATGGAATATGCTCAGGATTTCCATCACCAGTCCTCCTAAAAGTTGGAACCGCTCTAGGAATTTTCTTTTCTCCATCAAAAACGCTTGAAGCACAAAATAACCTTTCTTTAAGTTTTATTTGAGGATGCAAAACTAATTTTAAAAAATCCTCAATTGAACCAATTCGTTCATTTATTTTAAAAAATCCTTTAAGAGTTTCTCCAGCGTTTATACAAGCATTTATGAATAATGGATTGTTAATGTTTTGTTCAGATTCTACAAATGCTTTGCAAATCTGAACAAAAGGCGCAGATGGTAAAACCCCGTCTTCTTCAGATATCTGGTCAATAGGACTTAATTCCCCTGGGATAATTTTAAATTTTTCTTTTACATCATCAATGCCTAAGAATCCAAAAAAATCACTCACATATTGTAAACTTCGAGTATCTGTTGATTCTAAAGAGGCACTGGATGCTAATATTCTTAACTGATTATGATTGGGGTTTAATCCAAGTCTTTTCATCAAAGTTCTAAGAAGATACGCTATTTCTGTTCCTTGCGTACCTCGATATAAATGCAGTTCATCAATTATTAGATGAAATACTCTATTAGGCTTTTCTTTTTCTCTTTGGTCTTTTGGTAAGTCTTTGCACATTAACCATTGACGGGTTTTTTCAAAGACTGGTCCATCGATTTCACGCATTAGCATTATTCCTAGCATTGAAAAATTCGTTATTAAAACGTCAGGAGGAGCTACTTGCATATCAAATCTGCATCTCATCTCAGCGCCATCTAATCTTTGAAAAAATGATCTTAGTTCCACCTCATCTAAATCACTACCCTTTTTTCTTTCTTCAACTATATATCTTTCTACTTTCGACTGGTTGTTTTCAATTGATCTTAATTCCTCTTTAAGTTTCTTTACCTTGGAATTGTTGATTACCAATCTTCCATCATCCTTAAGCTTGTCAAGTTTCCCCGCAATTGGCGTAGAGCCGTTATATCTTCCAAAGGATATACTGTTACCGTTTGAGTTATCATTTAGCCATTGTCTGACAGGATTAGAGTCTAGTGCAATTCTTAAACGAGTCATCTGATCTTCAACAAGCGCATTCATAGGATACAGAATCATAGCCCGCATAGCTTGTGGCCTAGTTTCATTTGCTCTTTGTTGGGCCCTTGTACTTAATTTAAAATTGTTCTGTACATCGACTACTTCATTGTTTGATAAAGTATTCCACCAATTATCAGTATTAGCACCCTTTGGATTTGGCTGACTCCATCTTGCGAATTCTTTCGATAACTGAGCAAATAAGGGTAATAAAAATGATTCTGTTTTTCCAGAGCCAGTACCAGAAGTGATTATGCAATTTTTTCCAGAAAGTGATTCTTTCAACATTTCTATTTGATGTGCGTGAAGTTGGTATCCTGGTATTAATCCTTGATTGACTAAACCTTTAAAAACCTGACTTTCATTTGAATTTAACCCCGGTAGATCAATGGGGGTTAATTCGTCAATTGTTTTATTGCTCGATTTGTATTCTAGTAACGGCTCAATCCAAGGTTGGCGGTAGAATACTTTGTCTTCATTTAAAAGCTCTATCCGTTCTCTTTCTAAACTGGGGAACTTAGTTTTAAATGCAGTTGTAACATATCTTAAAAAATTTTCTTTTATGGTTTCAAAGGAACCAATTGGGTCTTTCATAGATTAAAATTTTTTTCTTGTAATTTTTGACCAACTTTTAGGCAGGTATTGAATGCTGCAATATGGGGTATATTAGCGTATAAATTATACCACTTGAGGTTTCCATCAAGATTCATCTTCATTCTGGTTGGAGCATTACCGCTGTATAAAACTAGAGCTTCGGACAACAATCTTGGTAGAGGAAGTGAACCAGGTATAGCAACCATTTGCTTTTCTCTATCGTTGAAGAATACTTGCTTTCTAAGGAAATTTAAATAAATGAAACGTCCCCAGTTTTTATTGACATCATAAGAAATTCCATCTTTCCAAAGTCGGTGCTTATAATTATATTCCGTTAAACGATACTCAACTAAGGAACATGATTTATCAATGTTCTCAGTTTCTATCGGCATAAATTGAAAATTGCAAGGATCAAATATCCGAGCTGGCCAACCTGAATCAATAAAATTCTCATCAGGAGTTATTTGGTCTATATATTCGGTGATTTTACCTGAAAAATCTGCAAGCCTCACTTGTGTAAATTTATTCATGTCAAATTTGATATCACAAGTTTGAGCAATTTTTTCAAATTTTCTTTCAATTATTCCATTATCAGTTATTTCAATTCCTGACAGGGTAATGGTGGGGGGTAAAAGGAAAGGTTTTAAAGAGTGGTCTTGGGGTCTGCAGTTAAAGATTATATCTTCTTTTTCTGCTTCTAATTTAATTTTGTTTAAAAAATCTGTTGTCCTTCCCCCAATTAAAAGAACTTTTCTACCAGTTGGGGTTGGGATAAATAAAAATTGAGGGGGAATAACTATAATTTTTTTATTAGAATATTCGTAGTCTAATATTCCCATATAATCCAAATAATTTATGGACCATCTTTTTATTAAAGAAAGTGGGAGTTTTTGATTTTCGATTTCCTTTGGATTGAAACAATTCTGGTAAACTGATTCAAATGCTTCAAAGTATTCTTTTACCGAACTCTCTTTTTTAACAGTTAGATAATTTGTGAGACTATTGGTAGAAATATCCTCATATCCCTTTTCCATTCCATCTAATTTATTAATTGGTGGTTTAAAATATTGTTCATACGGAATTTGCCTTAAATAATACTGTCTATCATTATTGGAACATAGTCTACTTCCAATAACAAAACTTGAATATTCCTCTTTTGGAATTATTTGCCCAAATTTATCCCTGCCAGGTAACAAATCTTCTTTAAGCAGATGAGTTTTTCCGCATGAATCAATAATTAAATTTCTTAAATTATCTCCTTTTAAATCAAGATCATTTGCTTTTAAATAAAAGGGTTCATGAAGATCAATATCGGGAGGAAGTTGCCAAATCGGCTGATCATCATTCTTTTTGTTTAAATAGTATTTTATACCTACTTCTTTTTCATAAAATAAATAAATCCCTTCGGACCCATCGCCATTTTCAATTTCAACTTCAGGGGGAAGTTCATTTAACCATGTTCTTGCATCGGTTTTAAGCCCACCGACAAGTTCAATTTTCTTTTCCGATTTAAATTGTAATGCACTAATGGTCGGGTGACCGATCGGCGGCTGTTTTATTTCATATAAATTATAACCTACTGGAATTCCACCAGTATTAATTTTTTTAAAATTACCATCTGAAAAATTTTCTCCCCAATCCTCTATAGAAATTGAGTGTTTACATTTTGCCAGTAACAACATGTTAGAATAAACCATATTAGGTACTTCAACCCATCCACTCAAATGAAAATTTCTACCTTCGATTAAAATTCTTACATCCTTTTCTGGAAATTTTGCTATCCATTTATTTAATTTATCTTCAATGAATAAATCTTCTTGAAAATTCAAAAAAAGTTGTTTTGACCATCCCTTTCCAAATTGTTCACAACTATAGTTATTCTGTTGATGTTTAAAATTTAGATCTCCCGGGAAATCTATTTCGGTAAATAATCTAAAATAGGTTTTGTAGCCTTTAAACTTGTTTCCTTCTAGACATAATCTAAGCTGTGCTATTGTAATTCCTTTTTCCGTAGCATCGTTAATCTCATCATAATAGTCAGTATTACCTTTCCAATCCTGATAGTTCTTGTATATTAAATTAATTATAGAATGACCTATCTCGTTTTCTTCATTTCTAATATTACTTAAAACTTTATTTGAAAGTTTCAAAAGTTGCTGGCCATTGCCTAATAGTATCTGCCGTATGTAATTATGAGAGATATCTTCATTTGGAACCAAACCACATTGTTCAAAAAACTGAGGCAGGAATCCTATGGCACTTGGAGGAAAAATACTTTGAGAAAGGGGTTTGCCAACGTAGACCCAGGCTTCATGCTGAAAGGGATGGAGCTCAAAATTTCCTAGCTTGGTATTTTTCACATCCTGGCTCCAATGTTGAAGGTCTTCCCATAAAATATTCCAATTATAATCTCCATTTTGTTTGGGCATTTCTGGAAGTATATACTTTTCCAAAAATCTATCTATTTTAGGGTAGTACGCATCTGATCGCCCATTTGTTTTGTGGTTCTCGGTTAGGGGTAATACAAAAATTACAAGGTATCCAATATATAATGGGTATTCTATCATTAAACCATTGATCTTGTATGGATTATCTTTCCATTTTTGATGTGCGTATAGCGCATTTTCTAGAATGTTTTTCTTAAATGGCCTGCCCGGAACGCCTCTTCTTATGGCCTTAATAAAATTCTTAAAAATCTTTTTGTCTTTCTTAGATAGGCCATTTTCCTTACCTATTCTAATAATATCCTCCTTTGAAATAAAAAGATTTACATCTTTTTCTGCTTTTTCGCTATTAAAATAAAATTTACCAATTGCATTATTCCATTCTATGTAATTCATAAGCTAAGTTTAGTTAACTGGAGGATAGAATAATAATTTCCTCTCTCCAGCTTTCAAAATCTTTTTGATCATTGTAGCAATTTCTTAGGGCTTTAGGGGTAATAATCTGCTTGTTAATTAAGTTTGTTTTAGTATCAAGTTGATTTTTCTTAAAAAAACCTAACATAAGACAGGTACTTAGAATAATCTCTTTTTTAAGCAATTTAATTCTAGATTCACATTAAGCAAGGCATGACTTTAAGGGTAGGCAGGAGCCGTAAATGAATGTTAGGTAAATCTATAAAATTATCTTAAAATTTTAAGTAATTAATAGAATAATATTTAATCATATCATCATAAATAATATCTAGAAAGTTTATAATAAGGTATATGTCAAAAAGAATATTACTCATAAAGATTTAATTTAAGTTTTCTGACATTGTAATTAATATTTAAAAAAAGATATTTCAACTCCGGGATTCACTAATTACCCTAAAAATTAGGTTAAACAATTGTAGTCTAAATTTTGGTTATAGTATTATCTAAAATATCGTTAAAGAATTATTCTAATTATTTAAATTTAAACAAGCATAAAAACCAACCCATTTCCTTCTCACGCACAGTTCTTCTCCCTCAAAAACCTTGGTGCAATTTCATCTTCTCCAATTATTTTATTGGATCTAAGGATCATTTGGGATTTTCCGGTAAGCGGGTTTTTAAACAGGGAGAATCCGTTGCGACAGTTTTTATAGCGAAAAAGGAATGCTTTTATCCCGGCAATTAATCCGTGGGCATCGGTTTGATCGTAAATATGATGGAAACAGGTTGTGGAGAACAGGCAGGGCCCGCGTTGTGGAATCGGCACCCATTTCCAATACATCCTGATGCCTAAAAGAAGCAATTTTCGCATATTTTAAAAACATTTTTAAACAGATAACACCCCGGGATCGATCCTCACTTTTTCCTTACAAAAAAGTGGTTCTTAACCGTGGCCAGTTCTGTGGAGATAAAGGTAAATCGGGGCGGGGGATATTCCTTACGGGTTTCCGTAAACGAGTGAAATTGGGTCCTGAAAATGGGTTTATGCCTGGTTGTGAAAAAGCAAG
>JAGXIK010000130.1 GCA_024635715.1 Gillisia sp. | reverse complement strand
CATTGGATATGTAATTACAGATATAGATAAGGCTTATGACACAGAGGTTATTAAAGAATTGAAAAAGATAGAACACACAATTAAGTTTAGAGTGCTTTATTAATTAATAAATTTAAATTTTTCTGAATGACGCTTGATAATGCCTTAAGGAAGTATACAGGAAAGTATCAATTTCTTAATGTCCCGGGGATTGGAGATTCTGGAGAAACCCATTGGCACACCCATTGGGAAAATTCGTTTCCAGAAATTAAAAGGGTGATTCAGAAAGATTGGGAAAACCCAGATAGAGAAGCTTGGGTTAAAAATTTAGAATCGTATATTCATGAATATAGCGAGAAACCTATAATTTTAATTTCACATAGTCTTGGTGGTGGTGCTGTAATTCATGCCGATCATTTAAATAAACTAAATGGCGTAAAAGGGGTTTTTATGGTGGCTTTGCCAGATATAGAACGTGAAGATTTTCCAAAAGATTGTTCAGGCTTTGTACCCATGCCGAAAAGTAAATTATCTATTCCTGGAATCATGGTCTCTAGCGAAAACGATGAGTGGTGCGCTATAGGGGTTGCTAAAAAATGGTCTGATTGTTTGGGCATCCCTCTTATAAATATTGGAAAAAAGGATCATATCTGCGGAGCTGAAGAATTTGAGATCTGGGAAGAAGGAAAGGAATTGTTAGTCAATTTTTTGGATTCTTTAACTGATTGAATCCCTGAAATTTAATTCTATTTAATCATTAACAATTGGATTTAAAAAAGCCCTTAAAATTGCTTTTTTGCATTCTTGTACACTAGCCATTTTTCTATCTTATAATTCAATTAAAAAGCCCTAATTTTGCAGCCTAATAAAAGTTAAAGTCGATATGGGCAATATAGTAGCCATTGTGGGAAGACCAAACGTAGGTAAATCCACTTTTTTTAACCGATTAATCCAACGCCGTGAGGCTATTGTGGATTCGGTAAGTGGGGTAACCCGAGACCGTCATTATGGAAAATCCGACTGGAATGGTCAAGTATTCTCCCTTATTGATACTGGTGGATACGTTAAAGGTAGTGATGATGTTTTTGAATCTGAGATAGATAAGCAAGTAATACTTGCTATAGAAGAAGCAGATGCTATCATCTTTATGGTAGACGTTGAATCTGGAATTACTGGAATGGATGAGGATGTGGCAAATTTGCTTAGAAGGCAAGATAAGCCAGTATTATTAGCTGTTAATAAAGTAGATAATTCTAAAAGACTGGAAAATGCAGTAGAATTCTATAATTTAGGATTAGGTGAATTGTATCCAATTGCTAGTACAAGTGGAAGTGGAACAGGAGAATTATTAGATGCACTAATAGAAATATTGCCAGAAATAGAAGATGAAGAAGAATCTGAATTACCACGTTTTGCTGTAGTAGGTAGACCAAATGCCGGAAAATCTTCTTTTATAAACGCATTGATCGGAGAAGAGAGATATATTGTTACCGATGTTGCCGGAACTACTAGGGATGCAATTGACACAAAATATAATAGATACGGATTCGAATTTAATTTGGTGGATACTGCCGGAATTAGAAGAAAATCTAAAGTAAAAGAAGATCTGGAATTTTATTCTGTAATGAGATCTGTTCGAGCTATAGAAAATTGTGATGTGTGTCTTATTATTTTAGATGCAACCAGAGGTTTTGATGGTCAAGTACAAAACATTTTCTGGCTTGCACAACGCAATAGAAAAGGAATTGTGATCTTGGTTAATAAAAGGGATTTGGTTGAAGATAAGGAAACCAATACCATGAAAGAGTACGAGCGCAGAATTAGAAGTGAAATTGAACCTTTTACAGATGTGCCAATTGTATTTATTTCGGTATTAACTAAGCAAAGAATCTTCAAAGCGATAGAAACTGCAGTTGAAGTATTTAAAAACAGAAGCAAGAAAATTAAAACTAGCGAGCTTAACGAGCGCATGTTGCCAATTATAGAAAGTTATCCTCCTCCGGCTTGGAAAGGGAAATATGTAAAGATCAAGTTCTGTATGCAATTGCCTACTCCACAGCCTCAGTTTGCATTTTTCTGTAATCTTCCACAATATGTGAGAGACCCATATAAGCGTTATTTAGAAAATAAACTAAGAGAAGAGTACGACTTTAAAGGTGTACCGGTATCTGTATATTTTAGAAAGAAGTAACTTTTTCTAAAAACTAAATTCAATTAAAAAATCCCAAGAGAAATTAATCTTTTGGGATTTTTTATGTTCTATTGTATGTCACTCTGAGCTTGTCGAAGAGTCTATTCTGGGAGTAATAATTAAAACAAATAAATGTTTGTTAGCCACAAATAGGATAGTTTTTATTTTTGCTAACTGCTAACTGCTAACTGCTAACTGCTAACTGCTAACTGCTAACTGAAGCCTTACCAGCTTCCACCGGCACCACCACCACCAAAGCCACCGCCGCCGAAGCCACCGCCAAAGCCGCCTCCGCCGCCACTAAATCCGCCGCCTCCAGAACTACCGCCACCAAAAGCACCTCTTCCAAGACTACTTAAAATAATAGCATCTAATATTGTGCTTCCCATTCCGCCTCTGCTTCCTGGTCCGCCTTTATTGTTCCGGTTCTTTTTCGCCAAGGAAATAAGAAAAATCACGAAGAAAATTCCCATCACAATTAAATTGACAGGGATCCCTGAAGATTTATTCTCTCTTACAGGAGAACCTTCAAAACTTCCGTCTAAAACTTGAAATATTGCGGTAGTTCCTTGATCCAATCCACCATAAAAGGATCCATTTTTAAATTCAGGCAGAATGATGTTTTCTATAATGTCTTTTGTGTTGAAATCGGTTAGATACTCTTCTAAACCATATCCAGTGGTGATCCATATTTTTCTATCAGCTTTAGAAAGCAAGATCAGTAATCCATTATCTTCTTTAGCTTGCCCTATTCCCCATTCTTGCGCCCATTTTGGAGCATATAATCCAATATATTCTCCATTTAAGGATTCTATGGTGGCAATTACAATTTGTGTGGATGTGGTATCTGCGTAATTAATTAGTTTCTGCTCCAGTAGCTGCTCTTCAGAAGGGCTTAGCATATCTGCAGAGTCATAAACACTTGTTTCCTTTTTAGGTTTGGGTGGAACATCCAATTGTGCAACCGCTTCAATTGAAAATGACAGTAAAAATAAAAAAGTTATTAGAAATAAAAATTTGGAATTCAGCATTTATCCTTTAGATATAGTGTTGGAGAGTTCATTTGTATCATCTTCGCTCCGGGGGAAATGTGTTTGTAATTCTTTTCCGGCTTTTAAGATTCCATCTATAAGACCTTGTTTGAAATTACCGGATTTAAATTGGGCAACAATAGCGTCTTTAGTGCTCTCCCAAAAATCTGTTGGAACTACATTATTAATCCCGTTATCACCATAAATCACAAAATCTCGATCTTCAACCGCAACATAGATAAGGACCCCATTCTCCTCCTTGGTATTATCCATTTTTAAGAGATGAAAAACTTCCATGGAGCGTTCGAAAATATCTACAGCTCCATGGGTTTTTTCTATATGTACGCGGATCTCTCCGGAAGTAGCTTTTTCTGCCTTCCTTATCGCTTCAACAATTTCCTCTTCATCTTGTTTGGTCAAAAAATCTTCTACTTTACTCATATTAAGATCTATTTAAAATCGAATTCTACATCTGGAGCATCCTCAGATCCTGAATCGGCTTCGTATCTCACCATCTGGTCAAATCCAAACCAACCTGCAAAAATAGTATTCGGGAATTGTCTAATGTACTTATTGAATTCAGTAACAGCTGCATTGTAGCGATCTCTTGCTACATTAATTCTGTTTTCTGTTCCTTCTAATTGAGATTGTAACTGAAGAAAGTTTTGATTCGCTTTTAACTCAGGATAACGTTCTACTGTTACTAAAAGCCTTGATAAAGCTGAAGAAACACCACCTTGTGCTTGTTGGAATTGAGCCATTTGCTCTGGAGTAATATTGGTTGGATCTATTGTTACTCCCGTAGCTTTAGATCTTGCTTCTATAACATCTGTAAGTGTTCCTCGTTCAAAATCTGCTGCCCCTTTTACAGTATTAACCAAGTTTCCAATAAGGTCGTTTCTTCGTTGATAAGAACTTTCTACATTGGACCAAGTTTCTCTAGCGTCTTCCTGTTTTACAATTGCGGTGTTGTTAAATCCTACAGTGGTACTGTAAATTATAATACCTAAGACAATAATTACGATTGTCGGGATAAGCCATTTTTTCATGTTATAGTTGATTTTTGATTTTTGTTAATTCAGATTTTACGGTCTGTAGTTTACGTATAATTTCAAAGTTACTAAGAGTTTTCTTCTTTTCTTCTTTTAAATGAATTTTTGCGCCTTCTAATGTAAAACCACGCTCTTTTACAAGATGATAGATAAGTTCAAGATTTTTAATATCCTGAGGCGTAAATAGCCTATTGCCTTTCGCATTCTTTTTTGGTTTTAGAGCATCGAACTCTTTTTCCCAAAATCTAATAAGTGAGGTGTTAACTCCAAAAGCTTCGGCAACTTCGCCAATAGCATAATATCTTTTTTCCGGTAGGTTTATATGCATTAATCCAGAGATTGGTTTTCTTGTTGCGCCTTGATTAGGACCTGATCAAATTCCTCAGGAGAAAGATTTCCGTAATAAAAGTTTATAGGATTTATTCGATCTTCATTCATAAAGATCTCATAGTGTAGGTGAGGAGCTTCTGACCGACCTGTACTTCCCACAAATCCAATTACATCCCCGCGCTTCACTTTTTGACCCTTGCGAACATTATACTTATACAAATGCCCATAGAGACTGGTATAGCCATATCCATGATCTATTCTTATATGATTTCCATAACCTGTAGACCTATTATCTGCACGTTCTATACGACCATCTCCAGTAGCATATACCGGCGTGCCTCTTGGTGCAGAAAAGTCCATTCCGTAATGGAATTTTTTAACTTTAGTAAATGGATCATTTCTCCAGCCATAACCGGAAGCAATACGTTTTAAATTTTCATTTTTCACAGGTTGGATAGCAGGAATTGCTGCTAGTAATTTTTCTTTTTCTTCAGCAAGAACTGCAATTTCATCTAAAGATTTAGACTGCACCACAATTTGCTTGGATAGAATGTCCATTCTACGATTGGTTTCTGTAATCAATTTAGAGTTTTCGTATCCTTCTAAATTTTTATAACGGTTAATCCCTCCAAATCCAGCTTTACGTTGTTCTTCTGGAATGGGATTAGATTCAAAATACAATCTATAGATGTTATTGTCTCTGTCTTCAACATTAGCCAAGACATTCTCGATCTGGTCCATCTTTTTATTGACTATATTATATTGTAATTGCATGTTTTGCAATTCTCGTTTAAGAGCCATTTCCTTGGGCGTCTCAATTTGAGGAATATTAATATAGATAACCAATAAAATAAAACCAGCTAGAAAAGCTCCGGCAACTCCAATAAGAGCAAAACCGAATTTTCTTCCACTTTTATGTTCTATTTTTTTATATGAAAGTGTGTCACTATCGTAATAATATTTAACCTTCGACATATATTAAAATTATGCTATTTTTGCGAGTATATAATCTTGCAAAAATCATGCAATGGGTAATGAGTAACGAACAAATATAAAAATTGTTTTCTCACTCTCCAATTAATTAATTATTTGACTTTTTTCAGCATATGAAATCTCAAGAGATACGTTCAAAATACCTCGAATTTTTTCAATCTAAATCCCATGAAATTGTAGCATCTGCTCCAATGGTCATTAAGGACGATCCAACCTTGATGTTTACCAATGCAGGAATGAACCAATTTAAGGAATATTTCCTAGGAAATACCGTGCCAAAACATAATAGAGTTACAGACACTCAAAAATGTCTTCGTGTTAGCGGGAAACATAATGATCTGGAGGAAGTTGGTATGGATACTTACCATCACACAATGTTCGAGATGTTAGGGAATTGGAGTTTCGGAGATTATTTTAAGACAGAAGCAATTCATTTTGCTTGGGAGCTCTTAACAGAGGTTTTTAAAGTTAAAAAGGATCTATTATATGTATCTGTATTTGAAGGATCTTCAGATAATGATAATCTGGGATTGGATCAGGAAGCATATGATCTTTGGAAGGAAATTGTTCCGGAAGAGCGAATTATCTACGGAGATAAAAAAGATAATTTTTGGGAAATGGGAGATCAGGGGCCATGTGGACCATGTTCTGAAATTCATGTTGACCTTAGAACTGAAGAAGAAAAAGCAGCAGTTCCCGGAAGAGATCTTGTAAATGCAGATCATCCTCAGGTGGTAGAGATTTGGAATCTTGTTTTTATGGAATTTAACCGAAAAGCAGATGGTTCGCTGGAAAAGCTTCCAGCACAGCATGTAGATACAGGAATGGGCTTTGAACGCCTCTGTATGGTGCTTCAGGATAAGAAATCTAATTATGATACCGATGTCTTTACTCCGCTAATTTCTAGCATAGAAAAGGTGACAAGCTCTAAATATGGGGAATCTGAGAAAACAGATATTGCGATAAGAGTAATTGCAGACCACATTCGTGCAGTAGCATTTTCTATTGCAGATGGTCAATTACCCAGCAATACTGGCGCAGGATATGTAATAAGACGTATTTTGAGAAGGGCAATTAGATATGGATTTACTTTCCTGAATACTAAAGAGCCTTTTATCTATAAATTGGTGGCTACTTTAAGCAATCAAATGGGAGAAGCTTTCCCAGAGCTTAAATCTCAAAAATCTTTAATAGAAAATGTGATTAGAGAAGAAGAGCAGTCCTTTTTAAGAACTTTGGATCAAGGACTTGTTTTACTTGAAAAAATAATTGATGAAACTGAAGGTGAAGTTGTTTCAGGAAAAAAAGCATTCGAGCTTTTTGACACTTTTGGTTTTCCTATAGATCTTACAGCGCTTATATTAAGAGAGCGTGGTTATAGTTTAGATGAAAACGAATTTAATGCCGAATTAAAACAACAAAAAGATAGATCCAGAGCTGCATCTGTAGTTACCGCTGGAGATTGGACTGTTCGTGGAAAAGAAGAGGATGTTCCATTTATAGGATATGATGTTGTAGAGTCACCGGTAGAAATTACCAGATATAGAAAGGTTGATAGTAAGAAAGACGGTCAATTATTTCAAATAGTATTAAATAAGACACCTTTCTACCCAGAAGGTGGAGGACAAGTAGGGGATAAAGGATTTCTGTTAAGTCTTGATGCGGAAAAGATTGAGGTTATTGATACTAAAAAAGAAAATAATTTAATTATCCATTTTACTAAAACCTTACCTAAAGACTTATCTGGTTTATTAATGGCTAAGGTAGATACTACTAAAAGAAGTAGAACAGAAGCAAATCATACTGCTACCCATTTACTGCATCAGGCATTAAGACATGTTCTTGGGACTCATGTAGAACAAAAAGGATCTATGGTGAATCATGATCATTTAAGATTCGATTTTTCTCATTTCAGCAAACTTACTTCCGAAGAATTAACCAAAGTAGAACATTTTGTTAATTCAAGAATTCAGGAGCAAATTACATTAAATGAGCAACGCGATTTAACTTACGATGAAGCTATAGATCAAGGTGCGATTGCTTTATTTGGAGAAAAATATGGAGATTCTGTAAGAGCTATAAAATTTGGGAATTCTATGGAGCTTTGTGGTGGAACTCATGTGAAAAATACTGCGGAGATCTGGTATTTTAAGATCACTTCTGAAGGTGCCGTTGCAGCAGGAATAAGAAGAATTGAAGCCATAACTGGAGATGCTGTTAAGAAGTACTTTACAGAGCAAACTTCAGTTTTAAGTGAAATCTCAGCTGAGCTTAAGAATACTAACAATCCTATAAAAGCGATTCAAAATATTCAGGAAGAAAATGCAAATCTCAAGAAACAGTTAGATGTTTTATTGAGAGAGAAAGCAAAAGATCTAAAAGGGGAACTAGAAAAGGAAATAACCGAAATCAATGGAATTTCGTTTCTAGCTAAAAAAGTAGATCTGGATGCTGGTGGAATAAAAGATCTTGCATTTCAACTTGGTGAAAATAATGACAATTTATTTTTATTACTGGGAGCAGAAAATGATGGAAAGGCTCTGCTTTCCTGCTTTATTTCTAAAGAATTGGTAAAGCAGAAGAATTTAGATGCAGGAAAAGTGGTTAGAGAATTAGGGAAATATATCCAAGGAGGCGGTGGTGGTCAAGCATTTTTTGCAACTGCAGGAGGTAAGAATCCACAAGGAATTGCTGAAGCTTTGGAAAATGCCAAAAGCTTTTTAGAGTAAATAGCTTTTTACAAACAGGAACAGAGATACAAGAAAATGAAATTCAGGACATCTGTACCCATAATAGAACAAGAACCTAAAATAGATCATACTTCTAAGATCTTACTTTTAGGTTCTTGTTTTGTTGAAAATATTGGAAAGAAGCTGGATTACTATCAATTTCAGAACCTTCGAAATCCATTTGGGATTTTTTACCATCCCGGAGCAATAGGTAATTTCATTGAAAAAGTTGCTACAGGGTATAAGTATGAAGAGAAAGATATATTCTATCATAACGAGCAGTGGCATTGTTTTGATGCTCATTCCTGTTTGAATTCTTCAAATAAAGAAGAATTGTTATTTCAATTAAATGAAGGGATCCAAAAAACACGCTCTTTTATAGAAAATGCTACTCATATTGTGTTCACTCTTGGGACTTCTTGGTATTATAAAGAAGCAAAATCGGGTCTTTCAGTTGCCAATTGCCATAAATTAGACCAGAAAAATTTTAAGAAAGAACTGCTTTCAGTTAAAGAAATTGAAGATGTTTTCAACAATGCCTTACAATGTTTATTAACAATAAATCCTGATATTAAAATAATATTTACGGTTTCTCCAGTGCGTCACCTTAAAGATGGGTTTGTTGAAAACCAGCAAAGTAAAGCACATTTAGTTACAGGTATTCATCAATTAATAGCAGCACAAAAAACAACTAATTTAGGTGCTTGTTTCTATTTTCCTGCTTATGAAATTATGCTGGATGAGTTAAGGGATTATAGATTTTATTCAGAAGATATGCTGCATCCCAATTCTCTTGCGATAGACTATATTTGGTCACATTTTACTGAAGAATGGATAGCTAAAAATGCTTTAGATTTATTTAAATCTATTGAAATAATTCATAAAGGTTTAGGACATAAACCTTTCAACGAAAGCTCCGAAAAGCATCAGCTTTTTTTGAGAAATTTGGAAGAAAAAATCCTTAGCTTGAAAAATAAAATTCCCGGGGCTAAATTTTAAAATATCTCTTTATAATTTTATTCTTGATAAAGCCTTTTTTGTTAGCCATAATTTTATTTAACTATTTATAATTGTTAATAACTTACTGATAAGTTGAATCGTAAATACTTGATTCATAAAATTTTAACAATAATATTTTATGTTAAATTGTTATTGCGCTAATTATTTTTTGTAATTTTAATTATGTTTTAAAAGCAATATCACTTATCACTTTGTGAATTTTTGATTTGATTTTGAAACTATGTTTCTAAAATTTGTTGGGGTAGATTTTAGAATTAATTGCTAATGGACGGGTGGGGCCGTCCATTAGCTTTTTTTATGTCTTTCCAACTCCTTTAATTGAAATAGCATCTAAACATATTTGTAT
>JAGXIK010000129.1 GCA_024635715.1 Gillisia sp. | reverse complement strand
GATACTAAAGGTTCAAGAAAATTTGTAGCAATAGGAGCCGGATTTAAATATGCGCCAGTTGTAATAGATGTATCTTACTTGTTTTCAACATCAGATGTAGTTAGCCCTTTAGAGGGAACGCTAAGATTTGGGTTAGTCTTTAATTTTGGAGAAAAATTCAGCGATAATTAATAATTTGTATATTTCCTGAAGTTCGTTTCGTGGCCGGATTAAAACGGTTACCATACTATCACGAACAAAAATCAAATAATTTAAATGAAATTAATTACTGTTTCTACATCCATAGAGATCTACGATTCTATAGATGAACTTCCAGCGGAAGTTATAAAATTAATGAATACAGCTGTTGAAGCACGAGAAAAAGCATATGCTCCATATTCAAAATTCCATGTTGGAGCTGCCATACTTTTAGATAATAATGAAGTGATTCCTGGTAGCAATCAGGAAAACGCCTCTTATCCCAGTGGTTTGTGTGCAGAGAGAACTGCAATTTATTATGCAGGAGCCAAGTACCCTGAAGCTATTATTAAGAGAATGGCAATTTCGGCCACTTCCTTAAATCATGCTGTAACAGCTCCAATACCACCTTGTGGAGCATGTAGGCAGGCTATTGCAGAATATGAGGTCAAGCAAAATGAACCTATAGAAATTTATTTTATGGGAGAAAGTGGTGAGGTTGCAAAATCCAATTCTCTGAAGGATTTATTGCCTTTTGCGTTTGATAAGTCAAATCTATAACGATTTAGTAGTTTTTAATATTAAAACTGTTTTTCATTCCTATTGAAAATAGTATTTTTGTTATCCGCTAGGCAAAAACCAGTGTCCGGTCTAAATATATTTGTAAATGAAGAAAATTACCAAAGCCACTTATTTGAAGTGGTACGAGGATATGCTTTTTTGGAGGAAGTTTGAGGATAAATTAGCTCAAGTATATATCCAACAAAAAGTAAGAGGCTTTTTGCACCTATATAATGGTCAAGAAGCAATTTTAGCCGGATCATTGCATGCAATGGATCTTACCAAAGATAAGATGATCACTGCTTATAGGAACCACGTTCAGCCAATTGGTATGGGTGTAGACCCAAAACGAGTAATGGCAGAACTATTTGGTAAAAAAACAGGTACTTCTCAAGGTTTGGGAGGTTCTATGCACATCTTTTCTAAAGAACATCGTTTTTACGGTGGACACGGAATTGTAGGTGGACAAATACCTTTAGGAGCGGGATTGGCATTTGCCGATAAGTATTTCAAAAGAGATGCGGTTACCTTAACTTTTATGGGAGATGGTGCTATGAGGCAAGGTTCTCTTCATGAAACTCTTACTATGGCTGTAAATTGGAATTTACCTGTGGTGTTTTGTGTAGAAAATAATGGGTATGCTATGGGAACTTCTGTAGCTAGAACCTCTAAGAATACAGAGATCTGGAAAATGGGATTGGCATATGACATGCCTTGTGGACCAGTAGATGCTATGAATCCTATTAAGGTTGCTGAGGCGATGGATGAGGCTATTAAGAGAGCTAGGGACGGAAAAGGACCTACTTTCTTAGAGTTAAAAACGTATAGATATAGAGGTCATTCCATGAGTGATGCACAGAAATATAGAACTAAAGATGAAGTTGCCGAATATCAAAAAATAGATCCTATAACTCAGATTTTAGAGGTTATAAAAGATAAAAAATACGCAACAGAAAAAGAGATAAAAGAAATAGATAAGCGTGTTAAGGATTTGGTTCTTGAATGTGAAAAATTCGCAGAAGACTCAGATTATCCAGACGCAAGCTTGATGTATGATGCTGTTTACGAGCAAGAAGACTATCCGTTTTTATCACATAAAGTAGAGTAAGTTATGGCTGAAGTAATAAATATGCCACGTTTAAGTGACACCATGGAAGAAGGTGTTGTTGCTAAATGGTTGAAGAAAGTTGGAGATAAGGTTGAGGAAGGAGATATTTTAGCTGAAATCGAAACAGATAAGGCTACTATGGAATTTGAATCTTTTTACGAAGGGACATTATTACATATTGGAATTGAAGAAGGAGAGACCGCTCCGGTAGATAATTTACTTGCCATTATTGGTGAAAAGGGAGAAGATATTTCTGGATTATTAAAAGGAGATAGTAAGTCTTCAAAAAAAGAAGAAAATAAAAGTGAATCTAAGGATGCTTCCAAAGAAGCGCCAGTTGCAGATTCTGAAGATAATAAGGAGGAAGAATCTGAATCTTCAAATGAAATTCCTGACGGAGTAGAGGTGATTAATATGCCTAGACTTAGTGATACCATGGAAGAAGGTACAGTAGCTTCCTGGCTTATAAAAGAAGGGGATCAAGTAGAAGAAGGAGATATTTTAGCTGAAATCGAAACTGATAAGGCTACAATGGAATTTGAATCTTTTTATAGTGGAACTTTATTGAAAATTGGAGTTCAAGAAGGAGAAACAGTGAAAGTTGATGCATTATTAGCTATTATTGGTCCTGAAGGAACAGATGTTTCTGGAATTGCTTCCGGGGAATCCAAGTCAAAATCTTCTGGAAAAAAAGAGGAAACTTCTTCGAAAGAAGAGGGTTCAGCTGATAAAGCTTCAAAAGAAAAAACTAACGTGAATACTACAGAAGCTAAAGATGGAAGTAGAATATTTGCTTCTCCTTTGGCAAAGAAAATTGCCGAAGATAAAGGAATAGATTTGGCAGAGGTTAATGGTTCTGGCGAAAATGGACGAATTGTAAAGAAAGATATTGAGTCTTTCCAACCATCAGCTAAACCTGCTGCGACAAAAGCAGAAAGTCCGGTTGCTGCTTCAGAAAAAACAGTTCAAACATATACGCCCGCTGGGGAAGAGTCTTTTGATGATATCAAAAATTCCCAGATGCGTAAGACCATTGCAAAACGTTTAGGAGAATCTAAATTTACTGCGCCTCACTATTATTTAACTATAGAAGTGAACATGGAAACGGCAATCGCTTCCAGAAAGCAGATCAATGAAATTCCAGATGTAAAGGTTTCATTTAACGATATGGTGATCAAAGCTTCTGCAATGGCTTTAAGAAAACATCCTAGAGTGAATTCTCAATGGACTGGAGATTCTACAAAAATTGCAAAACATATCCATATGGGTGTTGCCGTTGCTGTAGAAGATGGATTGGTTGTGCCTGTTGTAAAATATGCAGATCAATTATCTATGACTCAAATTGGAGCTCATGTAAAAGACCTTGCTGGGAAATCACGAAATAAAAAGCTGCAACCATCAGAGATGGAGGGAAGTACTTTTACGGTTTCTAATCTTGGTATGTTCGGGATCACTGAATTTACCAGTATTATAAATCAGCCGAATTCTGCAATCCTTTCCGTAGGAGCAATTGTAGAAAAGCCGGTAGTGAAAGACGGACAGATCGTAGTAGGGAATACCATGAAAGTTACTTTGGCGTGTGACCATAGAACTGTAGATGGCGCTACTGGAGCTGCTTTCTTGCAAACTTTAAAAACATATTTGGAGAATCCTGTTACTATGTTGGCATAATCCAAAGACTTTATAGAATATACTATTTGAAAATCCCGCGCTATTGCGGGATTTTTTTATCTTTATAACTATGATAAAAACATATTTAAGAACAGCTAGTTTAGGTCTACTGTTTATATTTTCCGCGTGTAATCTCACACAAAATTCTACAGAGAAATCCAAGGTTATAATTCCTTCTAAAATTGAAGCGCCAACAGCATCTATTAATCAGGCTTCAGTTAAATCTGCAATAGAATTTTTAGCATCTAATAATTTGCAAGGTCGAGATACGGGATCTGAAGGGATAGACAAGGCAGCAGTCTATATTGAGGATATCCTCCAAGAGAATAATATTAAACCTTATTTTACTACCTATAGAGATTCTTTTGAAGTAAAAGATGCATTTGGGTATAATATTGTTGGATTTAAGGAGGGAACAGATCCAGTTTTAAAAAATGAGTTCTTAATAATAAGTGCCCATTACGACCATATTGGTTTAATATCTCCAATTTCAAACGATTCTATAGCAAATGGTGCTAACGATAATGCAGCGGGATCTGTTGCGGTTTTGGAGTTAGCAAAATATTTTGGTGATGCCGCAATAAATAAAAGAAGCATTCTCTTTGTTCTTCTTTCTGCTGAAGAAAAAGGACTTTTAGGTTCCAAGCATTTAGCGAAAAGATTAAAAGACCAAAACCTAGACCTCTATGTGAACTTTAATATAGAAATGATTGGTGTGCCTATGGTTGGAAAAGATCATATGGCATATTTAACTGGATTTGAAGAATCTAATCTGGCAGATAAATTCAATGAATATTCTAATGAAAAGATTCTAGGATTTCTTCCGAAAGCAAAGGAATTCAACCTTTTTAAGCGTAGTGATAATTATTCTTTCTATAAAGAATTTAAGGTACCGGCGCAAACCATTAGTACTTTCGATTTCACGAATTATAATTATTACCATCAAGTTCAAGACGAAGCAGATAAGATGGATATTCCCTTTATGGCAGATCTAATAGAATCTATTATTCCGGGAATTTATACCATGACAAATACATCAACTAAGGAAATAAAATTAAATTAAAAATGAAGCATGTTGTAATAACAGGGACTAGTAGAGGAATTGGATTTGAAATGGTCAAGATTTTTTCTGAAGCAGGTCATCATGTAATAGCATTATCCAGAAAATCAGAATCTCTTCAAGCTTTAAATTTGAAGAATGTTCAGGTAATTGCTTGCGATATTACTAAGGAAGAAGAGCTTCAGAAAATAAAGACTCATATTGTAGAGACTTGGAATAATGTTGATGTTTTAATAAATAATGCAGGAGCAATTTTAAATAAATCTTTTGCTGAAGGATCTTTAGCAGAATTTAAAGCTATTTATGATACTAATGTTTTTGGAGTGGCAGGACTTATTCAAAAATTACTTCCTGTTATGAATTCTAATTCTCATGTAGTGAATATTAGCAGTATGGGTGGAGTACAGGGCAGTATGAAATTTCCTGGTCTTTCGGCATATAGTTCGAGTAAAGGAGCCTTAATAACTCTAACGGAGATGTTAGCAGAAGAATATAAAGAAAATGGACCATCCTTTAATGTGTTGGCTTTAGGAGCCGTGCAAACCGAAATGTTGGAAGAAGCATTTCCAGGTTATAAAGCACCGGTTTCTGCAAAAGAGATGGCTAAGTATATAGTTGATTTCAGTCTTACTGCTCAAAAATATTATAACGGTAAACTTTTACAGGTTTCCAATAGCACCCCTTAAAAAGGAAGAAATGAGTGATGTTCTTGAAAAATATTTACCAAGTCACGCTGTATCTCCCATTTTCAAACTTATAGAGCAAAATAACATTCATCTAAAGATTGTTAATGAAAGGGTTACGAGGCATGGAGATTACAGAAGGAAAGAAAATGGAGTTCATCAAATAACCATCAATGCCAATTTAAATAAGTTCAGATTTTTGATAACCTTAGTTCATGAAATTGCTCATCTACTAGCCTTCGAAAGATTTGGTAGGGCAATAAAACCACATGGAAGGGAGTGGAAATTTACTTTTCAGCAAATGATGTTACCATTTATAAGACCTGAAATATTTCCAGTACAATTACTACCTTTAATTGCAAAACATTTCAAAAACCCAAAAGCGAGCAGCGATACCGACGCCCAATTATCTGTAGCTCTTAAAAGTTTTGATCCTGAAAATGATAAAAATTATGTTTTCGAACTTCCTCTTGGAGGTGTGTTTAGAATTTATAATGGTAAGGTTTTCAAAAAAGGTGTAAAGAGAAGAAAGCGTTATGAATGTGTGGAGATGGATACCGGTAGGATTTATTTATTTCAACCTAATGCCGAAGTTGAGTTAATAGCAGGTTAGGTTTTAAAGAAAAGAAAGAATGACAAGTTACAATCAAAATTATTATGCAGTAATTATGGCTGGTGGAGTAGGTTCCAGATTCTGGCCTTTAAGTACAGCCAAATATCCAAAGCAGTTTCACGATATGTTAGGTTTAGGGGAAACCCTATTGCAAAGCACTTATAATAGATTTAAAGGTGTAGTTCCCTATGAGAATATCCTTATTCTGAGCAACGAAGCTTACAACGATATTATTAAGGAGCAGCTTCCAAAAATAACTCAGGAACAAATTATACTGGAGCCAGCAATGCTAAATACCGCCCCCTGTATCTTATTAGCAGCAATGAAGATCAAGAAGAAAAATCCAAATGCGGTAATGATCGTAGCTCCTAGTGATCATTTTATTAACGATGAGGATGCATTTGCAGCAGATATTAATTTAGCTTTTAAAGCTGCTAGTAAAGAAGATATTCTTGTAACATTGGGAATAAAACCCACATTCCCAAACACCGGCTACGGATATATAAAATATGGAAAGGAAGAGGGGAAAGATCTTCAGAAAGTGGAGGTTTTTACTGAAAAGCCAACTTTAAGAAATGCTAAAAAGTATTTAGAAGAAGGGAATTACGTATGGAATGCCGGAATCTTTATTTGGAAAGCATCTTTTATTGCTGATTCTTTTAAAACGCATTTGCCAGAAATGTTCAATCTCTTTAATGAAGGAATAGAACATCTAAACACTCCCAAAGAAGAAAAGTTTGTTAAGGACAACTATCCAAAAGCAAAAAACATTTCTATAGACTATGCAATCATGGAAAAGTCAGATTCGGTATATATAATTCCTGCCTCCTTTAAATGGAGCGATCTGGGAACTTGGGGTTCTTTACATGAAGAATTGGCAAAGGATGAAAGTAATAATGCGGTTGTGAACGCTCAATTGATGCCTCAGGATGCAACTGGAAATATAATATATACTCAAAACTCTAAAGTTGTGGTTGTAGATGGCCTGAAGGATTATATTATAGTTGACAATAAAGATGTTCTGCTGATTGTGCCTAAAGAGAAGGAGCAGGATATTAAAGAGATCAGGAATAAGGTGATGGAAAAATTTGATAAGAATCTAGGGTAGAATTGACAAATTAGGATAACCTAGGTGATAAGCCCCAGAGATTGAAACTTTCGACATAGATTTATACAAGGCTAAAAATATATTCTAGAATAGTATCCTTTTTATTTTTGAATTATTAGATATTAGGCAGATACGGATAGAAAGTCAAGTGTAGGGGCAATCAAGAAATATATTTCTTTTGAGGAAATAAGTAAGGAGTTAAAAATTAACTATCAGTAGGTGGAGAATTTGACTTATGCGAATAGCATTTCAACCAACTTTAATTTGACTTGGAATAGGGAAATAAGGAAAGCAGATCAATTTACTGATCCAAAAAAATTGAGCAACGGCTAATATTGAAATTGGATACGCTTGATGTTTAATCTCTCAATTAATACCCTTTTAATTGTGCATCTCTTACTTTTTTGAAAAGATCTGAAGAGTATACGAAATCGGTCACTGTTTTGTCTTCTGTTTTAAAGATCTGGGATTTATCGCCTTTCCAAGCTAGAACACCATCCTTTAAAAACGCAATATTTTCCCCTATTTCTAGCACAGAGTTCATGTCGTGCGTTATAATTACTGTAGTTATATTATTTTCTCTGGTAAGTTCT
>JAGXIK010000128.1 GCA_024635715.1 Gillisia sp. | reverse complement strand
TTTATCTTCAAAGGTGTTTTTAAGCTTTTCAGAATAATTTTTCATCATTGCTGTTTGCTCCTTCTGCCGTTTCAAAAAGTCTTCAAGCTTCTTTTTATCGTTATAATTAAGCTGATTTTTTTCTATTTTAAGTCTCGACAATTCTTCCAAGTCTTTATTCGATTTCTGCATCTCTTCAAGACTTTCTGAAATTCCCTGAATAGATTCTCCTTGCTGATTTAGCTTTTCAGCACTTAATTCCTTATCAGATTTTATTCTGAGGCTAAAAACTTCGCTTTTACTAGATTTAGAGCCTCTAACTCCATCATTATCAAATACTTCGAAATATATAGCATAATTAGTTCCCTGTTCTAAATCTAAATTTCCCGGAAACGTATATAAGAATTCACCAACATTCTGATTAGCAATGGGAATTCCAACTTTTTTACTATCATCCCTGTTTTTTTCAGGGTAGTAAACCATATTTACCTTTGTTATAGCGTGATCATCAGCCACTTTTCCAAAGAAATAATTGATATAGGTTGCAACAGTATCTTGTTTATTCTGAACATCTATTTGGGGATATTGGTCCTTTATAACCTCAATAGCATATTTTAAAGATTCATAATCCTTTACATTGTTATTAGACGTGTTGATGGAATATTGCAGCGGAGAAAAGATCTTATCTGAATATATGAATTCTGAAGCATTTTTATCAAACCCCAGAATACTATCTTTAGTCTTAAACGACACTTCATCTGTAGCACGGGTTTTTAAAACCCATGAAATTTTAGTTCCCTCTGGCACCGTTGCGTTTCCGGTTCCTTTTACTAATTCATTTTCCTTTTTTAAATAAGCAGGGAAATTAAGCTTCATCTCAAAATCCAGTAATTTTGGGACTTGGATAACTCGAATTTTATAAGTTCTGGAGGTAACATTGTTGGCGCTAAAGTAGAATTCCACATCTTCCTTTAATCCTTCAAAGGAGTATTGGAAAGAATTTAACGACGAATTCTTTAAATAATATTCTTCCTCATTAAAGTGAATGGCAACAGTTTCAGGAATAAGATTCCCAATGGTCTGGACCTCTAGATTAAAATCCTTTCCTTCCTCAACCACCAACTCACTCGAATTAATTATAAAAGAAAATGGTGCCGGTGCCTCATAAGCGATATTATAATGCACTACCCGAGTATAACTTTCCGAAAAAATAGAAGAATTCCCGGTGAAAATAATAGCTAAGATTATTAAAACCGGAAAGGCCGCATATTTCAAATACTTAAGACTTGTATTAAAATTGACTGCAGTTTTAAAGGGAACAGGACTCAGTTCTTTAGACTTTTGAGAAATACTTGCGAGCAACAAATCAGATTGTTCAGGTGAATTTTCAAGCTGAAGCACGTTTAGAAGTTTATCATTTACCTCAGGAAAATGCTTTCCTATAAGAATAGAAGCGTCTGCGAGATCTAAACCCTTGGATAACTTAAAGAGTTTTGCCAGAGGCCAGAGGATAAATCTAAAAAAGAGCAGGCTTGAAAATAGAATGAAGCCCCAAAACAACAAAGTTCTATAAGGCGGAGAAAGCCATAAAAAATATTCTATCAGCAAAATAAGAATGCTATATAACAACCAAACAGAAAAGAACAAAATACTACCTTTTAATAATTTATTCAGGTAATACCGCCTAATAAATGCTGTCAGCTTTTGTTTTATAACACTAAATTCCTCCATGATTACTCCCCTACTTTTCATTCTCTTAAAACTACAAATTTCATTTTACTTTATCTAGCAGTGTTTTCAGCATTTATAATTTATCCGGGCAATTAATAGGACAGGCTTAAATTGGTGGGTTTTCCATTAAGAATCCATTATCTTTGTTGCTAAAATCACAATTTTATGTCTGCTAAAGTACGAGTTCGTTTTGCACCAAGTCCTACAGGACCTTTACACATTGGAGGAGTAAGAACAGCCTTATATAATTATTTATTTGCTAAGAAACATGGAGGAGATTTCCTTTTGCGTATTGAAGATACAGATCAGAATAGATTTGTAGAAGGCGCAGAGCAATATATAGTTGAAGCCTTAAATTGGTGTGGAATTCCTTTTGATGAAGGCCCCGGGAAAGATGGTGGATTTGGACCTTATAGACAAAGTGAGCGAGCAAATTTGTATTATGAATATGCTGAAAAACTGATCTCTTCTGGAGATGCTTATTATGCATTTGATACTTCAGAAGCTTTAGATGAACATAGAAAAGACCATGAAGAAAAGGGAAAAACCTTTATCTACAACTGGCATAACAGATTGAAACTACAGAATTCCCTTGCGCTATCATCTGAAGAAGTTCAGAAACGTTTAGATGCCAAAGAGAATTACGTAATACGATTTAAGTCACCGGAAGCCGAAACTTTACAACTAATAGATGAAATTCGTGGAAATATACAGGTAGATTCTAGCATCCTAGACGATAAGGTGCTTTTTAAGAGCGATGGTTTACCTACTTATCATCTCGCCAATATTGTAGACGATCATTTAATGCAGATCACTCACGTAATTCGTGGGGAAGAATGGTTGCCTTCTTTAGCATTACATTATTTATTATATCGTGCGTTTAATTGGGAGGCGCCAAAATTTGCGCATTTGCCGTTGATCTTGAAACCACAAGGAAAAGGAAAATTAAGCAAACGGGATGGGGATAAAATGGGTTTCCCTGTATTTCCTTTAGAATGGAAAGATCCAAAATCTGGTGAGATCTCCTCTGGGTATAGAGAAGAGAATTACGATCCAAGAGCGGTGGTTAATATGTTAAGCTTTTTAGGTTGGAATCCAGGAACAGAGCAAGAATTCTTTGAATTGGATGAATTGATTTCGGCTTTTGAGATCTCCAGAGTGCATAAATCTGGTGCTAAATTTGATCCTGAAAAAACCAAGTGGTTTCAGGCACATTACCTTCAGAAAACCGATAACGAAATACTCGCAAAGGAGTTTGTGAAAATCTTAGAAAGCAAAGGTATTACAGCAACATTAGAATATACAACTTCAGTAATTGCTCTTTTAAAAGAACGGGCAATCTTTGTGACCGATTTCTGGGAATTAGGAAACTATTTCTTTGTAAGTCCTACTTCTTATGATGAAAAAGCTTTGAAAAAAGCATGGAAAGAGGATACTGCTGAAATTATAGAGAAACTAATCCAATTGGTTTCTGAAACTTCAGATTATACTAAAGAAAATGTCCAAGATAATATTAAAGGATGGATCACATCTAATGAAATAGGCTTTGGAAAGGTAATGCAGCCGTTTAGACTTGCTTTAGTAGGTTCTTTACAAGGACCAGATGTCTTTGATATTTCTGCTTATATAGGAAAAGAAGAAACAGTTAAAAGATTACAATCCCTGTTAGCTAAGCAATAAAACTTTTTAGAAATAATAAACAACTCCTGCGGTTGCCATACCTAGATGACCTTCTAGATTTGCTGCGCGGGAGTCTTTATTTTGTAGGTCTCCTTCGTTTAAATTCTTTAGAAAATTGCTTACTCCATATTGATATTGAAACCACAATTTTACATCTGCAATCCCAGCGGATACGCTCGCTGCAAGATTTAAATTTACTCTAGAAACCTCTTCCAAATCTTTGGCTGTAAAAGAATAATCTTCTATTAGATGATCTTTAAATTGATTGTCTACCTCCCATTTGCTGTTTATTTGAAGAACTGGACCCGCCTCTATGCTTAAATACTCTTTTATGATCTTATGGCCAGCAAATAAATTTAATTGCACTCCTGTTGTCTGAAATTCGATATTTTCAAATTCATTGCTGTTTAGAGCGTGACCCATGATCCCGGTTTTCATTGAATAAAAATTTACTCCGTACACAACTAAGAAATTATTATAAACATTAGCCCTTGTAGTTAAACCTCCCATAAATCCGGTGGCCTTAGTCGTATTAAAACTATCGCTGTCTATTCCTCCATGGGTAATTCCAGCCTGCACCCCTATCCTATTATAACTATCCCCACGAGAATTACGTCTTTGGGCTGCTAGTGGATTAAAAATGGAACAAATTATAACGAAGAAAAACAGATAAAAATAGCGCATGATTAATAACTTTAAAGGTAAATGTAGCCTAAATATTGCTATCTTAAACTTTCAAATTTTAGATAAACTATATGATAGCAACAGTTTTGGTCCCCATTTTAATCGTTTTCGCCTTAATAATTCTTTTTACAGGAATATTTACGGTAAAACAACAAACTTCTGCAATTTTAGAGCGATTCGGAAAATATAGAAATATTCGGAATTCCGGGTTACATTTTAAAATTCCGATTATTGACCAGATAGCAGGTAGAATAAACTTAAAGGTGCAACAATTAGATGTTTTAGTTGAAACAAAAACAAAAGATGATGTTTTTGTAAAACTGAAGATCTCTGTACAGTTTCAGGTTATAAAAACCAATGTTTACGATGCCTTCTATAAACTAGAGAGCCCACATGACCAGATTACTGCTTATGTATTTGATGTTGTTAGAGCTGAAGTTCCAAAAATGAAATTGGATGATGTTTTTGAAAGAAAAGATGATGTAGCGATAGCCGTTAAAAGAGAGCTAAATCAAGCCATGTCTGATTATGGATATGATATTATAAAAACCTTGGTTACAGATATTGATCCTGATTCCCAGGTGAAAGCTGCCATGAACCGTATTAACGCCGCAGAGAGAGAGAAAGTAGCTGCAGAGTATGTTGCAGAGGCAGAACGTATAAAAATCGTTGCTAAGGCTCGTGCAGAAGCAGAGAGCAAGCGTTTGCAAGGACAAGGGATTGCAGATCAACGCCGGGAAATTGCTAGAGGACTAGAAGAAAGTGTAGATGTATTAAATAATGTAGGGATAAATTCTCAAGAAGCTTCAGCGCTTATTGTAGTAACACAGCATTATGATACCTTACAATCCATTGGAGAATCTACCCATAGTAACTTAATACTGCTACCTAATTCCCCGCAAGCAGGAAGTGATATGCTTAATAATATGATCGCATCATTTACTGCATCCAACCAGATTGGAGAAGCAATGAGGGAGAAGAATGCTAAAATCTTAGCCACAAAACTGAAACCGAAACGAAAAAGAGATACTCCAAATGATAGACCTGATAGAGAAGAAGAAACAGAATAGAAATTATTTTTAATAAAAAAGGGGGATGTTCTGATGAACATCCCCCTTTTAATTTTTTTTTTGCAATTAACTTGAGACTATTACCTTTTTCAGTCCAAATATTTTTGATACTGATTTTAAAATAAATGCTTTTTGAGCAATAGAGCCTATTAGGCCACCTATCAATGAAATTGGAGATAGGCTTTCTTTGGTATGCTGCACACTAAGACGGATTTCTTCTTTATTAATCTGATTTTGAAGTTTCAAAATCTTGAGATCTCGGTCTATTTCTTCGAATGAACTATACTCTTTCATAAAAATTATTTAGTCGTTAAAGAAGGTTCTCGAAGATTTGATCAAAATGATTTTCTCTATATGTTTTTTTCCGAAGAACCATATAAATACAAATATTAAAAGATACAATGCACCAATTATAAAGAACCCGGCACTAGGAATTCCAAGCGCATGACTTATTAAGAGTGCTAATGCAATAGAGATAAACAACAAAACAATTAGACATATAAAACCTAGCAACATCATATTCACCATAGAGATAACCCCTTTAATGATTTTTTTATAGAGATCAAGTTTATAATATTCGGTACTGCTTTTGGCAAGATCGCGAACATTATCGTTAAGATCGTTTATGCTGTTGGTTAGTTTTTCAAATGCCATAGGCTTATACTACTGTTTTATTAGCTGTTGTCTTAGCTTGTTCTTCCTTAACATCTTTTTGTAATCTTGCATTTTGCGTTCTTAAATCTTCTAATTTAGATTCTAATGCAGATAAGATTTCGTCGGCTTTAAAACTAGCAGAAGATAAAGTAGATTCTAAACGAGATTCAAAATCTAATTTTGCTTGTTTAGCTTTAGAGGAAAGGTTAGAACTTGTCTCTTTATATTTTTTATTGAATTTATCTTGAGCTTTTTTAGCATCTTTATTCAATTTGTTTCTTGTTTCTTCTCCACTTTCTGGAGCATATAATAATCCAACTGCAGCTCCTATTGCTGCACCTGTTACTAATGCTAAAAGTGTATTCCCTGTATTTGCCATAATTTTTTGATTTTTATAATTAATTCCACAAATTTAAGTTAAACCACAAGACATTCCTGTTAATAACCGGTTAATATGTAAAGTTACTTTATTAAAATATTCATAATGGATTACCCTATGATTGATGTTTTAATTAAGTTTTTCCCAAGAATCCCTTAATGTAACTGTTCTATTAAAGATAAGGTTTTCACTTGTACTTTCCTTATCTATACAAAAATATCCTATTCTTTGAAATTGAAATTTATCGGCTACACTAGCATCTTTTAAACTAGGTTCCACATACCCGGTTATCACTTGAAGTGAATCCGGATTAATAAAATCCATGAAATCTTTCTCTTTATCTGCATCTGGTGCTGCAACAGTAAATAAACGATCGTACAACCTTATTTCAGCTTTTATAGCGTGAGATATAGATACCCAGTGCAATGTTCCTTTAACCTTGCGTAAAGACTCTTCACTACCGCTACCGCTTTTACTTTTAGGATCGTATGTACAATGAATTTCTAAAATATTTCCATTTTCATCTTTTACTACACTTTCCCCTTTTATAATATAAGCGCTTTTTAAGCGAACTTCTTTTCCTAATGTTAATCTAAAGAATTTTCTATTAGCCTCCTCTTTAAAATCTTCGCGCTCTATGTAAAGTTCTTTTGAAAAAGGTATTTTTCTTGTTCCAGCATTTTCATCTTCAGGATTATTCTCGGTATCAAGCCATTCTTCTCCGTCTTCGTAGTTAGTTATAACCAGTTTTACAGGATCCAATACTCCCATTACTCTTGGAGCAATTTTATTAAGATCTTCACGAATACAGAATTCTAAAAGTGAAACATCAATAATATTCTCTCTTTTGGCAATCCCAATAGTATCTGCAAATTTTTTAATAGAAGAAGGTGTGTAGCCTCTTCTTCTAAAACCAGAAATAGTAGGCATTCTAGGATCGTCCCAAGAATTCACCACCTTATTTTCTACTAATTGTAATAGTTTACGTTTACTTACAATAGTATGACTAAGATTTCTCCTTGCAAATTCTCGTTGCTTCGGAATAAAATCTTCATTATTACTTATTTTGCTTATAAACCAGTTGTATAACTCCCGGTGTGGTAAAAATTCTAATGTACAGAAAGAGTGAGATACGCTTTCTATAAAATCACTTTCACCATGAGCCCAGTCGTACATTGGATAAATCTTCCAATCATCCCCAGTTCTATGGTGTTTTTTATGCAAACTTCTATACATTACAGGATCTCTCATGATCATGTTAGAAGAAGTCATATCTATTTTAGCTCTTAACACATGAGCGCCTTCTGGAGTTTCCCCATTCTTCATTTTCTCGAAAAGTTCCACATTTTCAGAAACAGATCTGTTTCTATATGGACTTTCTGCGCCCGGAACTGTAGGAGTCCCTTTTTGATCTGCTATCTCTGCTGAAGACTGGCTATCTACATATGCATTTCCAGACTTAATTAGCTCTACAGCCCAATCATATAATTGTTGGAAATAATCTGAAGCATAACACTCTTTGTCCCATTTAAAACCTAACCAAACCACATCTTCCTTTATAGCATCTACATATTCCTGCTCTTCTTTTATAGGATTCGTATCATCAAACCTTAAGTTCACCGGGGCATTATATCGCTCTCCTAAACCAAAATTTAAGCATATGGAAGAGGCATGACCAATATGGAGGTATCCATTAGGTTCTGGTGGGAATCGAAATTTAAGTTCTTGTTCAGTATAAGACCCTTTTAGATCTTCTTCTATAATTTGCTCAATAAAATTGAGAGACTTTTTTCCTTCAGACATAATTATATTTCAAAATATCCCGCAAAGTTATCAAAAATTACCACGGAAAATCCATAATCTAGAGGTTTAGAATGTATATTCAAATAGGAATTTAGATTTAAAATTCAGCTTTGAGCGCTAAAAGTTACAATGAAGTTGAATTTTCTTCAGAAACACACCATATTATCGGCTGCAGTTCTACCTTTGTAAAAAAATATTTTGGGAAAAATAACATTAAAAAATATCAAGGTTTTCTCCTATCATGGTTGTCTGGATGAAGAAGGAAAAATAGGAAGTGATTACCGTGTAGATCTCATGGTAAAAGGGAATTTAACACACTCTGCACAGACGGATTCTTTGAGTGATACTATAGACTATGTGCATCTAAATAAGATCGTTAAGGAGGAAATGGCTATACGAACAAAGTTGTTAGAAACCGTTGCAGAAAGAATTCTGAAACGGATCTTTAATGAGTTGGAACTGGTAGAAAAGGCACGTGTAGAAGTTTCTAAGATTAACCCTCCAATTGGCGGAAATGTTGGAATGGTAACTGTTTCCAGTACTAAATCGAGATAGAAACTTGTGGGCGTACAGATATTTTTTATTACATTTGCCAACCATTAAATTAATGGCATCGTGGCCGAGTGGCTAGGCAGAGCTCTGCAAAAGCTCGTACAGCGGTTCGAATCCGCTCGATGCCTCCAAAAGCTTCCTTAACAGGGAGCTTTTTTTATGCTCTAAAATTTAAAGTTTCTTAGAATTAAATGTTTAAGATTTTCTTTTGGAGTGGTCATTTTTATCAATATAAAACACCACATTTTCAGGCTCTAAGATCTCTATTTGATCTTGAAGGCGTTCAATTTTTTTAGGAAATATACCTCTTGAAATTAAAATCCCACCAAATATCACCATAAACAAACTAATCCCTCTTTTCATCTTAAATATACGCCCTGGGGTAAGTTTTCTATTCAATTTTTTAGCGAGCAGTATTTTAAATATATCAAGGAAAAGATAGGTTCCTAGCACAGTAGAAAAGAAAATAGTAATACGGTTTGGCTCCATATCTAAGGTAGGACCAAATACAATTATAAGTCCCAGCCAAAAGCCTAATACTCCAATATTGATAAAGTTTAATAGGAAACCTTTGGCTGCAAGACCAAAATAATCGCTTCTGCTTAACTTTCTTACCTCTGGAGTATCATCTTCTACGGTAATAGCTTTTTTGGTTTGTATAAAGGACATTATCCCATATGTACCAAGTATCATCCCTCCAAAAATAAACAATCCAGGATCATCTTTTAAAGTGGTTAAAAGTTTGGAAGTACTTAAATATGCTATTAAAAGAAAAACAATATCTGCAAGAATAACACCTAGATCAAAAGAAATAGCTGCCCTAAAGCCTTTTAATGCAGCAGTTTCCAGCAACACAAAGAAAACAGGACCTAATAAGAATGCTAAAAAGATTCCCATTGGGATTGCAGCCAAAATATCTTGCACCATAAAGCTAATAGATTTTCACAAAGATAACTTTCTAATTTATCTTCTTAATAGTTCCGCCAAAGGTGGTCGTCTCGTCTATTTTCTTAGGATTTCCATATACATAAATGGTTCCTCCCGCTCTTACCTTTGCATTTACATATGCTTTGGAGAATATACTAGCGGTTCCACCACCGGCGATACTTACCTTAACATCTGTTCCTATGAGGTTTTCCCCTTTAAAATCGCCGGCAGCTTTTACATCTATATCCTGTTTTGCTGCAGTACCAATTATAAAAAGATTCCCTCCAGTTACAACACTAGCATACAAATTTTCCAGCTCTACTTTTGCTTTTACATCTGCTCCTTCCTGAACTCTGATATTAAACATTGGTTGTGAAAGTTTGCCACAGATATCAATCTTTGAATTTTGTTTTGCTTCAACCTTTAATAACTGCTTAAAATAGATGCTTACAATAGTGTTATCTTCATTCCAAAGGTGATCCAAATCTACACTTACCTTTAGTACTCCGTTTTTAACCTTTAGATTTACATTATTCCGACTACTACCGGTTATAATTGCTTTATTTTCTTCAGCTTGAGTTAGATTTACCTTAAGCCCTTTTGTTACCTCGACCTGAGTAAAATTATCTAACTCCACAGTTATTTCCTGAGCAAATGTTGTAGTTGCCCAAGAAAATAGAATTAATAATATAATATTTTTCATCATTAATCAATTTGTTCTTTCTTTCCTATTAAATTGAAATCTAGATGTCTTCTTACTAGATCTGCATTCTTAACAGAAATGTATACTTCATCCCCTAATTGGTACATTTTCTTATTTTTTCTACCAACTATTGCATACTGATCTTCATCAAAATCATAATGATCATCTCTAATATCCCTTAGACGAACCATTCCTTCACATTTATTAGAAACAATTTCAATATAGATTCCCCACTCTGTAACACCAGAAATCACTCCTAAAAATTCTTCATCTTCATGATCTAACATAAACTTCACTTGCATGAATTTTATGGAATCACGTTCTGCATTGGTAGCTAAGCTCTCCATTTCACTACTATGATGACATTTTTCTTCGTATTCTTCTTCTTTAGCAGAAGGTTTTGCATCCAAATAATTTTGCAATAATCTATGAGTCATTACATCTGGATATCTTCTAATGGGAGAAGTAAAATGTGAATAATAATCGAAAGATAATCCGTAATGTCCTATATTCTTAGTACTATAATAGGCCTTACTCATAGTTCTAATAGTAAGGGTATCTACCAAGTTCTGCTCTTTTGTTCCCTGAACATCGCTTAAAAGGCTATTTAAAGAAGTAGAGATGGAAGCTTTATCTTTTAAATTGATCTTATATCCAAATTTAGAAATTACTGTTTGTAATGTGTTCAATTTAGACTCGTCCGGCTCATCATGGCATCTATAAACAAAGGTCTTTTTTGGTGTTTGCTTTCCTATGAACTGTGCTACCCTCTTATTAGCCAACAGCATAAATTCTTCAATCAGTTTATTGGCTTCTTGGGAGGTTTTAAAAAACACTCCGACAGGTTCATTTTCTTCATTTAAATTGAATTTTACTTCAACTTTATCAAAAGAAATAGCCCCATCTGCCATACGCCTAACACGCATTTGCTTTGCAAGATCGTTAAGAGTTACAACCGCATCTACAATATTATCTCCTACATTATATCCATTTTCACGAATTGATATCTCTGTGGGAATAGTTCCTTCTTCAGTTTCTATAATATGTTGAGCTTCTTCATAAGCAAAACGCTCATCAGATAAAGTAACTGTTCTACCAAACCATTCTTTTATCACATATCCTTTAGCATCTATTTCAAACACTGCAGAAAAAGTGTATTTTTCTTCATTCGGTCTCAAAGAACATGCATTATTGGATAAAACCTCTGGTAGCATAGGTACTACTCTGTCTACTAAATATACAGACGTTGCTCTCTCATAAGCTTCATCGTCCAAAATAGTTCCAGGTTTTAAGTAATGGGAAACATCTGCAATATGAATTCCTATTTCAAAATTACCATTATCCAGCTTTTTAAAACTCAAAGCATCATCAAAATCTTTTGCATCCTTTGGATCTATCGTAAAAGTTAATGTGTCTCTAAGATCCCTACGTTTCTTAATTTCATCTTCGTTGATAGAAGTATCTATATTATTTGCAAAATCTTCAATTTCCTTCGGGAATTCATGTGGTAATCCATACTGTGCAAGAATAGCATGCATTTCTGTATGATGCTCTCCTGGTTTACCTAAAACTTGCTTAATGCTTCCAAAGGGAGAATCTGCCTTTTCTGGCCATTCCTCCATGGTTACAACAACCTTATCTCCATCTTGTGCATCCAGCATTTTATTCTTTTGAACAAAAATATCTGTATACATTTTAGGGTCTTGTATTGCAACAAACCCAAAGTTTGGTTGCATTTGTAAAACACCTACAAATTCTGTTTTTTTCCTATTAATAATCCGAACAATCTCTCCTTCAGATTTTCTTTTCTTTCTTTTATTATATATGTAAACTTCCACTTCATCCCCATTCAATGCTTTATTCAAGGCATTTGCGGGAATAAATATATCCTCTTCCATATCTTCCACTACAACATAACCAAAGCCCTTGGTTGTCATATCTAGTTTACCTTGATAATATTCCGGGTTTCCAGCCATCTTGAACTTTCCTCTTTCTTCTTCTTCAATCTGCTTTTTAGCGGCCAATTGTGCTAAATTTCTAATTATCTGATTCCTGGAACTAGCATCTGTGAGATCTAGTTTTGCAGCAATTTGTTTGTAGTTAAAGCTTGTGCTTGGAGATTTTCTTAATATTTCCAGGATACTTTTGGAAAGATTTCCTTCGTTCCTAGGTTTTGATCCTTTATTCTTTCTATTCATAAATCTTAATAAGCTATAAAATTACAGTTAAAATGTGACTTTAAATTAATCTATCTATAAAGTTTTGTTAAGCCTCTGGTAATAGGCAAGTAGATATTTTGAACTAACAGGTTTTGATATTCAGTTAATTAGCAATTAAAAAATAGTATAATTTATTTTTTAATTCATAAATTTTTCTTAATTTTAAGATAACATATCTTTCGAAATTTCCCCACATATTTGTAAGAAAAAGTGATTTTAATGAATAAGTCAACTAAAATCTCGCTTTTATTCTATCTTATATTTCTCTTGGGAATTTTAAGTGTTTCTTCTATTGTAAATAGAACACTAAACAAAAAAAGCATTATAGATTTTCATCCTTCAGTAAATATTACTTCACACAACTTCATGCATAATAAGGACTAAGGATCAAATACTTATTTAATATTTATCTCATTTCTTATTCTACTTCATTTTTTTTTAAACTAATAATAAATAACTGTTTTACAGTATATTAAATATTTTTTATTGAATATAATACCAAATTTACTCTTATTAATTTTTTAAAAATCTATTAGAAACTTAATTCAAGTTGACTGCTTTAAAACTGAAGTTATAAACACTTATATTATATTTATTTGTTTTCTTCTTTTTAAAAAATTAAAACTGTTGGTTATTATAGCTTGTTAACTTCTAGCATAACTTTATTAAATAAAAATAGGATTTTGAGATACCAACATTTGAAATAGACTTGTTAACAGGTTAAAATATTTATAAGGAACTGATACTCTAGTAATTTTAATATTTACTTAACAATGGTTAATAAATATATGTTAATAGAAATTCTTAAAAACTATATCACTTTTGGTTGTTCACAATCTTCCTTTTGATGCTCATAACTTCCCAAGAAATTCTATAGTTATAATTAGGAGAATAGGATTTTATATTGCTATTCTAATTTCTGAGTAGAAAAACAAATTTTGTTGTTATATTCTAGCATATTGTTATTCACATTTTAGTAAAAATCTTAACTCCTTAAAAACAGGGTATTTAGAAATAGTAATTAACAACGTAAATATTAATAGTTAACAACCCATTTTTTACCTTTGTTCAACCTCTAAAAACAAATAATATGAAAATTGCTATTGGAAATGACCACGCAGGAACCGAGTATAAGTTTGCTATTGTAGCATATTTAGAATCTAAAGGGATTAGCGTTACTAATTATGGAACAGATTCTGAAGCCAGTGTAGACTATCCAGATTTTGTGCATCCTGTGGCTAATGATGTTGAAGATGAAGCAGTAGATATAGGAATAATTATTTGTGGAAGTGGTAACGGGGCTTCTATGACAGCTAATAAACATCAAGGAGTACGATGCGCATTATGTTGGACAGTTGAGATCACTAAACTTGCCAGACAACATAATAATGCTAATATATTAAGCATTCCTGCTCGTTATGTATCACAAACGCAAGCTGTAGATATGGTAGATGCTTTTTTAAATACAGTGTTTGAAGGAGGACGTCATCAAAACCGAGTAGAAAAAATACCTGTGAGCTAATTAATGGGACACAACCACGATCATGGCCCTATCCAGGATATCAAAGGTAAAAACCTTTTATTTTCTATATTTCTAAATATAGGGATTACACTTGCGCAAGTAATTGGTGGTTTGTTAAGTGGAAGTTTAGCATTACTTTCAGATGCGCTTCATAATTTTAGTGATGTTCTTTCTTTATTGGTAAGTTATATAGCTAATATACTTTCTAAAAGAGACGCTTCTTTAAAACACACATTTGGCTATAAAAGAGCCGAGATAGTTGCTGCTTTCGTTAATGCCTCTACCCTTATTGTAGTAGCTGTAATCCTTATTATTGAAGCAGTTCAAAGATTTAAGAATCCAGAAACTATTAATTCCAATCTGGTTATTTGGCTATCCATTTTAGCAATTTTAGGTAATGGCTTAAGTGTATTGCTTTTAAAAAAAGACAGTAAAGCCAACCTTAATATGCGGTCTGCATATTTACATTTGCTAACAGATATGATGGCCTCTGTCGCTGTACTTGCCGGTGGATTATTAATGAAGTATTATCAAATTTTTTGGGTAGATAGCGTACTTACATTAGCCATCGCATTTTAT
>JAGXIK010000022.1 GCA_024635715.1 Gillisia sp. | reverse complement strand
GCTATACAGGAATTGTCACCCTTACTCATGCCTTCACCCCTAAATTTGCAGGGTTTTTGGAATATCAAGGAATTGTAAGTGATATTTATGCAGATGATATTGTAAGAACCGGGATGGCTTATTTATTAACAGATGATCTTCAATTTGATATCTCTGGATTAATCAACTTTAAGAATACACCAGATAGATGGCAATTAGCTGCCGGAGTTTCCTATAGATTGGATCTTCATAAAAAAGAGGAATATCTAGACGATTCTTATGAAGGTGACAGAAGGAGAAAAAGAACGGAGAAACAAGAAATGATTAAACCTGAAATTGATGATCAAAAATAAAATCAAGCAAATAAAAAAATCCGCTATAATAGCGGATTTTTTTATTTTATAACCTTAAAAGCTAATTACTCTTCTAAAGAAGCCGTAACTGCTGCAGATAATCTTTTATATGTTCCGTTCTCCAATCTTTCTCTAATAACAGAGAAAGCAGTTAACGTAAGTTCTATATCTTCCAATGTATGTGTAGCGGTTGGGATCATTCTTAATAAGATTAATCCTTTTGGAATAACCGGATAAACCACAATAGAACAGAAAATACCATGATTTTCTCTAAGGTCTCTAACAAGAGCCATCGCTTCAGGTATACTTCCCTTTAGATAAACTGGAGTTACACAACTTTGAGTGGTTCCTATATCGAACCCATTCTCTTTTAATCCACTTTGTAATGCATTTACATTTTCCCACAATTTAGCCTTTAATTCAGGCATTGTTCTAAGCATATCTAAACGCTTTAATGCCCCAACAACTAATTGCATTTGTAAGGATTTTGCGAACATTTGAGAACGTAGATTATATTTTAAATAATCCATGATCTCTTTATCTCCGGCGATAAAAGCACCTGTACTTGCTAAAGATTTTGCGAAAGTTGCAAAATATACATCAATATCATCTTGAACCCCTTGCTCTTCTCCAGCTCCTGCACCAGTAGCTCCTAAAGTTCCAAACCCGTGAGCATCATCTACGAAAAGTCTGAAATTATATTTCTTTTTAAGCTCAACTATTTCTTTAAGCCTTCCTTGCTCCCCACGCATTCCAAAAACACCTTCAGAGATCAAAAGAATTCCTCCTCCTGTTTGCTCACATATTTTAGTTGCGCGTTGCAAATTCTTTTCGATACTATCCATATCATTATGCATATAGGTAAAGCGTTGGCCTAAATGCAATCTTACCCCATCTATTATACAAGCATGAGCATCTACATCATAAACAATAACATCTTGTTTAGATACTAATGCATCAATAGTAGATACCATTCCTTGGTATCCAAAGTTTAAAAGATAAGAAGCTTCTTTATTTACAAATGAAGCAAGTTCATCTTGCAACTTTTCGTGAAGGTCCGTATGTCCACTCATCATCCTAGCACCCATTGGGTAAGCCGAGCCATATTCGGCTGCAGCTTCAGCATCTACTTTTCGTACTTCAGGATGATTTGCAAGACCTAAATAGTCATTGATGCTCCAAGTAATTACTTCTTTACCACGGAATTTCATTCTATTAGAAATTGGTCCTTCCAGTTTTGGGAATACAAAATACCCTTCAGCTTGTTGGGCCCATTTTCCTAAAGGTCCTTTATCCTTATATATTTTATCAAATAAATCTCTCATAGATTTTTTTATTTACTAGTTGCAAAAGTACTGAAATGCAACTCAATTTTACAATAATAATATTTAACTAATCGCTCCCACTATTAAACCTAAAAGCATCCTTAAAAAAGGATGCCATTTGGGTTAATATGTTTATAACAGGAGCATCCTTATTTTATAATTTCAATTGGCTGCGATTCTGTTACTCTCTTAGAGTCAAAAAAGCCTTGTGCCTCCATCCAGTCATCACTATAAATTTTACTCATATATCTAGACCCGTGATCTGGAAATATAACAACTACTTTACTATTCTCATCAAATTCTCCCTGCTCCTGCAATTGTTTTATTCCTTGCATTGCTGCTCCACTTGTATACCCAAGAAACAATCCTTCGGTTCTAGCAAGCTCTCTAGCAGTATGAGCACTATCTTCATCGGTTACCTTTATGAACTCGTCTATAATATCGAAATCTGTAGCAGATGGTATTAAATTTTTACCCAAACCTTCAATTCTGTAAGGATATATTTCATCTTTATCAAAAGCTCTGGTCTCATGAAATTTCTTCAATACAGATCCAAATGCATCTATTCCAATAACACGGATATTAGGGTTTTGTTCTTTTAGAAATTTTGCTGTTCCAGAAATTGTTCCTCCTGTTCCACTGCAAGCAATTAAATGAGTTAGCTGCCCCTCTGTCTGATTCCAGATCTCAGGTCCTGTAGTTTTATAATGAGCTTCAATATTCAGCTCATTAAAATATTGGTTGATATACACCGAACCTTCATTTTCCTGATGTAATCTTTTAGCAACCTCATAATAAGATCTTGAATCGTCTGCAGGAACGTGTGCTGGACATACATAAACTTTGGCTCCCATAGTTTTAAGCATGTCTATTTTATCATTAGAAGATTTAGAACTTACTGCAAGAATACACTTATAACCTTTAATAATACTAACCATTGCAATGCTAAATCCGGTGTTTCCAGATGTAGTTTCAATAATAGTATCACCAGGTTTTAAGATTCCCTTTCTCTCTGCTTCTTCAATAATAAATAAAGCAATTCTATCCTTAGAAGAGTGTCCAGGATTAAAAGATTCAATTTTAGCGAAAAAATCTCCACTAAATTTTTTGGTAATGGAATTCAACCGAACTAAAGGAGTATCTCCAATTAATTGCAATATGTTATCGTATACCTTTTTCTTTTCTACCATATAATGAAATTCTTTAACCAATTTAGGGATTAAAAGTTTATTCTTAAACGTTAAAACAATCTTAATCCAAAAATCGCCCAAATTTAAGGCAAATTTTCCAATTACTCGGTAATTCCTTCCAAGTCTAATAAAAAAGCATATTCTTCTGCTACTTCTTTTAATGCTTCAAATCTACCAGATGCTCCTCCATGTCCGGCATCCATATTTATATGAAATAGCAATTTATTATCATCAGTTTTTAATTCTCTCAACTTTGCAACCCATTTTGCTGGTTCCCAATACTGCACTTGAGAATCATGTAATCCTGTTGTGATGAGCATATTAGGATAGTTTTGTTTTTTAACATTATCATAGGGCGAATAAGACAGCATATACTTATAGTAGGCTTCTTCATTTGGATTTCCCCATTCATCATACTCCCCAGTAGTAAGAGGTATTGAATCATCTAACATGGTAGTTACAACATCTACAAAAGGTACTGCTGCAATGATCCCATTATAAAGTTCTGGAGCAATATTCACCACTGCTCCCATCAATAAACCACCGGCAGAACCACCCATTGCGTATAAATGTTCTTCTGAAGTATATTTTTGGTCTATTAAATATTTTGAAACATCTATAAAATCTGTAAAAGTATTCATCTTTTTAAGCAACTTGCCATCTTCATACCAAGCTCTTCCAAGATACTCTCCCCCCCGAATATGCGCAATAGCATAAACAAAACCTCTATCCAATAAACTCAGCCTCACACTAGAAAAATAAGGATCTATTGTAGATCCATAAGATCCATAGGCATATTGTAATAAAGGGTTAGAACCATCCATTTTTATATCTTTCCTGTAAATAAGAGAAATAGGGATTTTTGTTCCATCCTCTGCAGTGGCCCAAACACGCTCCGATTTATAATTTTCTTTATTGAATTTACCTCCTATAACTTCTTGTTCTTTAAGTACAACTTTCTCTTTAGTAGCCATGTTGAAATCTATGACAGAGGTTGGATTGTTTAAGGAATTGTAGGTATACCTTAGGATATCTGTGTCGAAATCGGGATTTATACTGGTATAAGCAGTATATGTTTCATTACTGAAGGGTAAATAGTAACTTTTATCTGAGTGCCATTTGGTGATCTTAATTTTATTTAAGCCTTCATTTCTCTCACTTATCACAAGATAATGTTCAAAAATATCTATATCCTCCAATAAATAATCTTCTCTATGCGGAATTACCTGAACCCAATTTTCCTTTCCGGTTTGATCCTCCGGCGTCTTCATTAATTTAAAATTGGTTGCGCCATCTTTATTAGTTAAAATATAAAAGGAATCTTCAAAATGCATGATACCATACTCTAAATTTCTTTCTCTAGGCTGCACTATTCTAAATTCACCATGAGGATTGTCTGCTTCTAATATTCTAAATTCACTGGTTAATGTGCTATGACAACCTATTATTAAATATTTTTTAGATTTAGATTTGTAGATATAGGTGTTATAAGTTTCATCTTCTTCTTCAAACACCAACTCATCATCTTTAGATTTAGTCCCCAATACATGCTTATAAATCTGATTGGAACGTAAAGTTTTATCGTCCTTTTTGGTATAAAAAAGGGTTTTATTATCGTTGGCCCAAGTAGAACCTCCAGTAGTAGTTTTTATTTTTTCTTTAAGTATCTCGCCTGTTTGAAGGTTTTTAACCTGAATAGTATATTTTCTTCTACTTACAGTATCTACTCCAAAAGCCATCAATTTATTATCTGAACTCACATTTAATCCACCCAGACTGTAATATTCATGACCTTCAGCCATCTCATTCACATCGAATAAAATTTCTTCGGGTGCATCTAAACTTTCTTTTTTTCTGGAATATATTGGATAATCTTTACCTTTTTCAAATCGGGTTAAATACCAATATCCATTCAATTTGTATGGAACAGAGGAATCATCTTCTTTGATCCTAGATTTCATTTCATCAAAAAGATCCACCTGAAACTGCTTGGTATGCGCAGTCATTTGTTCATTATATTCATTTTCCTGTTCTAGATAACTAATTACTTCTGGATTCTCTCTATCATTCATCCAATAGTAATCATCGTTTCTTACAGTATTATGAGCTTTTAATTCTTTGGCAATCTTTTTAGCCTTTGGAGGATAAATTTCAGTTTTCAATACAGGGTGATTTTGTGCTATTATATTAGAATTCACAAAGGTAAGGCTTCCTAATAAAAAAAGTATGAGTCTTTTCAATTTTAGTATTATATCGTCTTGTAAATTAATAAATTTGTGTTTAATAATTTAAAAACAAAAATTATGTTTGGAGATATGATGGGGATGATGAATAAAATCAAAGAAACCCAAGAGAAAGTTGAAGCTACAAAAGAGCGCCTTAAGACTGTATTGATAGATGAACAATCTAGCGATGGTCTCTTAAAAGTAACTATTACTGCAACCAGAAAAATAAGAAATATTTCTATTGCAGACGAATTATTAGAAGATAAAGAACAATTAGAAGATTACCTGGTATTAACTTTGAACAAAGCAATTACCAAAGCTTCAGATATCAATGAAGCTGAGCTTGCTGCTGTTGCTAAAGACGGAATGCCAGATATTCCTGGTTTAGATATGCTTAAATAATAAAAGGCCTTCGAAGAAACCTTTTACTTTAAATTAAATTGAGCCAAACGAAATACAACTTGTATCTCTTTTGGCTCAATTTGTGTTTTTTAGTAATAATACTAAGCTTCTCCTCTAGCTGGATAATCTTCATTTAAAACAAATGAAATAGATTTTAACAGCTCATCGAATTTTGGTCTTGCAAACGGCATACTTTGTATTGACGCTGCATAAAGTGTTCTGTCTGGTTTAATTAAAAACAAAGCTGGTTCAAAAAATACATCTGGTTCTTTATCACTGATACCTTCAGAAACAAAAAGATCCCATTTTCTTGCATTTTCAATAGAAAAATCAAAACCAATAGTTAATTTTTCAATATCCCATTTCGTTGTAGTTTCTTCTGCTAGTGACCCCTTATTGGAACTTATACATATCACGTTTACACCTTTATCTCTAAACTCATCTATTTTAGAATTCAATTCTTCTAAATAAGTTTTACAAACTGGACAGTGTAAGCCTCTATAAAAAACAACCAAGGTAAAATTCTTAGGTTGCTGATCACGAAGATTCCATGTCATTCCATTTACCGTATCTACTATAAGTTCTGGAACTTCTTGCCTTGGTATTAAATTCTTCATATTTCTCGCTAATTTTATTTATTAGGAAAAATATAGAAATTAAAAGGTTTAAGCCTCCTCGATTTTTATAATCTTCTGTTAAGCTTTTCCTTAATTTAAAATTGAATCTCTTTCAGCACTTGTAAAAATTTCTGATGTTGTTCTTCCGAATAATCTAAATGTGTAACAATTCTAAGCTTTCCGTGGCCCATATTGCTAATTCTAATATTTTCCTTCTGAAGCTGTTTCATGAAACTCTCCTCATTAGAAGCATCCTTTAAGTAAAAGATCGCGATATTCGTTTCCACAGTTTCTACTTTAAGTATATAAGGTAAAGTAGCCAAAATTGCTCCTATTTCTTTTGCTCGCTTATTGTCATCGGCTAGTCTTTCCACATGGTTATCCAATGCGTAGATACCCGCTGCTGCCATAAATCCAACTTGTCTCATACCACCTCCTAGCACTTTTCTAACTCTTATGGCATTTTTCATAAGATCTGAATTTCCAATTAACACAGATCCCATTGGAGTTCCAAGTCCTTTAGAAAGACATACAGAGATCGTGTCGAATAACTTCCCGTATTCTTTAGGAGATTCACCCTTTGCAACCAATGCATTAAATAGCCTTGCTCCATCTAGATGTAAACCTAGACCATGTGTATTACAAACTTTGCGTATTTTTTTGATCTCTTCAAGATCGTAACATGCGCCTCCGCCTTTATTGGTGGTGTTTTCCAAACAAACCAGACTCGTTAACGGACTATGGTAAAAATCTGGCGGATTGATATTGTCTTCTACTTGTTCGGCAGTGATCATTCCACGATCTCCATCTACAAGTTTACAGGAAACGCCACTATTAAAAGAAACTCCTCCTCCTTCATAATTATAAACATGCGCCCATTTATCGCATATTAATTGCTCTGCTGGTTGGGTGTGCAATTTTATTGCTGCTTGATTTGCCATACTTCCTGTTGGAAAGAATAAAGCCTCATCCATCCCAAACATAGTGGCTAACTTCTTTTCTAATTCATTTACAGATGGGTCTTCTTTATAAACATCGTCTCCAACTTTTGCACTCAAAATAGCTTGCAGCATTTCTTTTGTTGGACGAGTAACTGTATCGCTACGTAGATCTATTTCCTTCATATATTTTTTTCTAAATAATTTTTTAATCTTGTATTTTTCTAATTATAACTTCCAATTGGTGACCCATCAGGAATTTCTGGTGCCTGAATCATTGGTTTAAATAACTCTGGGTCTTTTTTAAACTGTTCTAGTTCCCTTAAAAGTTGCGATCTAAACACCTCATTGTTTGAATTTGATTCTAACCAAGAATTTAAAGAAGTAATTGCAGAATTAGTAACGGCCTTCACTTGCGGAATAGATCCCTTATTCACAGCCAAATTAAACAGATGCTGTAAAACATTGTAATTTATGGTGTTTTGAACTTGCTGCAAATATGGGTCATTAAATGTCTTTTTAAGAGTAGCTTTAATTAATTCTTCCAATACTAAATCTAATCCCAATTGAGAATTATCTAAAGTTTTTTGCTGAATTAGTCTAGCTGCTCTTTCGGGATGAAGCAAATATTGCAAACTAAGATCACTTGCCGTTCCTGCAGCTCCAAAAGCATCGAAAGCGACACCAGTATTACTCTTGAAAGATTCCCTGCTCCTTCCAAATCCATAGGCCCTTGGTGGAAATAATTCCAACTTATCTTTAGGAATAGCTAAAACTTCAGCATCTAAAGTTTTTAAATATATAGTGAGTGCCTTCTTTTGATCTTCAACAGAAGCTGTTTTTACTGGTTTTTGCGTATCCCCTTTTACAGCATACGAATAATCTAAACCTCCAATAACTTTCGAAACCGCTTCGGTTTGATATCTATGCAGAAAATACAAGGGAACGAATACGTCTTCTAAGGTTGAGTAAGCTTCTCCAGTTCTTATATTATCTACAGAAAAATTAGATATTGCTTTCTTTCTTATTGCTAACAAGTCTTTTAGACCTTCTGCAGGAGCACTCCCATTATCCCATAAATGACCAAAAGCATTAGCTCCTCCAGAAGCTCTAGCATCGCTATCTGTTATAAAGCGAAGTTTTTGATCTTCTGCTTCAGCTAAGACTCCATTTAAAAATTTTTTTTCTTTTACTTCAGAAGGAAGATCTGCATAAGAATATTTCACAGTGATCTTATCCCATACTCCAATACCAGAACTATAAGCATCATCTACTACGATATCATCATTTTCAAGTTTAAATTGAGGATGTGGGTAATCCATAACCGAAGAATTTTCATTGGTACTCGCTGCAAAATTATGGGCAAACCCCAAGGTATGTCCAACTTCATGGGCAGACAACTGACGAATTCTGGCAATTGCCATTTCCATCATTTTATTATGGTTTTCATCATTTTCAACAAAAGGTTTATTCAATAAAGCTTGGGCGATCAGGAAATCTTGCCGAATCCTTAAACTCCCTAAACTTACATGTCCTTTAATGATCTCGCCCGTTCTTGGATCTATAACACTAGCTCCATAACTCCATCCTCTGGTAGATCTATGCACCCATTGTATTACATTATATCTTACATCTAATGGATCTGCCCCATCCGGCAACATCTTTACCTGAAAAGCATTTTTGTAACCTATTGCCTCATAAGCTTCATTCCACCATCTGGCACCATCTAAAAGTGCAGATTTTACCGGTTCTGGAGTTCCAGGATCCAGATAATATATTATAGGTTCCACCGCTTCACTAATTTCTTTATTAGGATCTTTCTTTTCTAAACGATGTCTCGTGATATATCGCTTTTCTATAGGCTCAAAAACAGGTGTAGAATAGTCTAAATAAGAAATATAGATAGCTCCGCTTCTGGGATCGAATGCTCGTTTTTTATAATTATCATCGGGTAACTTTACAAAGGAATGATGCTGGGTTACAGTGATAGAATTATTATTAGGTAGCACTTCTTTAAGGGTCTGGCTTGTTGCTTCTCCATCAAAAGTTAATAAAGCTTCAAATTCCACGTTTTCTGGAAAAGCTTTGGTTCGGTTTAGAGATAATGCACTCTTAGACTTATTCAAACTAAAACTCCCATGATTCCCACTTCTTAATCTGTTTGAAACTCCATGAGCATCTTCCATTAAGAAAGAAGTAAGATCTATAAGGTAACTATCAGCTTTTACCTCTTTAATTTCGAAGCCATATAACACAGAAGTTGCAAAAGCTTCCTCTACACTCTTTTTCTCTAAAGTATTTTCTGTGATCGCTCTATATTTTAGATTTGGCTGGATTAAAAGTAATTTATTTCCTGCTTTAATAAATTTCACAACCGCTTCATTACCTATCTGTCCTCTATCCAATCCAACATCATTAGATCCTATTCCTGTGGTTAAAGAATGTACATATAAGAATTCAGTATCCAGATCCTTTACTTCTAAAAAGATCTTATCCTCTTTCTCCGAATATTCAAAGTTGAAAAAACCTTTATATTTCTGAAGATTTTCTTTTTCTGATGAAGTTTGACTATAAAAAGAGCTTGTAATACTGAAGAACAGGAAAATAGCTAAAAATGGCTTCATAGGGTGATTTTAAAAGTTGTCTAAAACTATAAAATTATTGTAAAATAGTTTCAAGAACCTATGTTTAATTCTATTTTTACTGAAATTAATAACAGATATGATCAATTCAGAACATATAAAAGATCTTAAAGATCGCCTGGTAGCGTTAAGGAGGTATCTTTGACGTTGATGCCAAACAGATAGAAATTTCCAATTTAGAAGAAAAGACATATGC
>JAGXIK010000127.1 GCA_024635715.1 Gillisia sp. | reverse complement strand
TAATTTTACACCAATAATTTTCATTCAATGAGAAAACGAACAGTAATAATTGAAGATGTTGATGCCGAAGAACTTTATAACAAGATCCGGGAGATTTTCAAAGAGATTCTAAGGAAAGAACATCCCCCTCCCTCTGATAAAAGGTCCAAACTGCTTACAATAAAGGAAACCGCTAAATTTTTCAGGGTCTCCGATAGAACTATCAATAATTGGTGCCGCAATAACCTTCTCTCTAAAATTGAAATTGGCCGAAGGGTCTACTTTGAGGAAAAGGAAATAAAGGACCTTATTCAGAAAAACAGGACATAAAAGAAATATTAATCTAAGACTAAAAGAACTATGAAACAATATTTTAAAACTCAATTACTTATTCAGAATCTTCCAGAACAAGAAGACCATATAAAGGAAGAGAAATTTAAAAGAGACTATTTGCTGCATTCTTACTTGGCGGCAAGGGAAAAATTCAAAAGAGATGTGGAATTAATAAAATCGGGCGAATTGCTTCAAGATATTGAAGATTCTACTTGTAGAGAGGTCACTATTCACGCCAAGCTTCTCTTTGTTCAAATGGAGGAGGGGTACGAAAAGGAAATCCTAGTTAGCACTTCAGATACTGATGAACCGGCCAGCCACATAGTGGAGGTGGCATTAGAACAAGGTAGCATTAATGTGCAGCGGGAACTTAAGAAAGGACATGTGCGGCATCCCATCCCTATTAAAGAGGTTTTCTCCTACCGCACGGAAACAACGGAAAAATTAAATGGAAAGCCTGAAGAAATTCATGTTGAAAATGATAATCTTGAGAACTACGGAAGTGTGGAAGAGACATTTCAGGAAATGTCTTATCTACACTATTCTGTAATAGATAGAATCAAAAGCTATGATCCGGAGCAGGGAGAAAATCTTCACATCAGCAAATTCTTGATCAAGAATGATGGAGATAAAGAGATTAAAATATTGTTGTGCGACAATCATGGTGAATATACGGTAAGTCCAGCCCTAGTTCAAGAGATTCAAGACAAATTTTACATTGAGCGCAATGCATTGCGTAATTATAAAAATGGTCCATTGTTTGGAAAAAATGAGGTGATATATGAAATTGAACCAGGCTACCGGAAGCACCAAAGGGAGTTGAACGATCCAAAGGTGACCTTCGCTGTGTTGGTGACATTTGGCGATAGGAATAATCTCGAGTTTTCGGAAATGATCCCTTACCTCTACAAAGATACAGATGGAAAAGACCTTTTTGCAGAAGAAGCTAAGGCATTTGAATTCTATCGTGACCGATATTATGATCATACTGAGGGCCATCTTTCCTCCAAAATAGCCTCTGCTTTGGGATATGGTGATTACTTTATTCAAAAAATTCAGTTCACATATTATATGGATAGTGAGGAGCATTTTCATACCCTTTATCAAGACAATACTTTAGATTTTGCACCGGAATACGCCTCACGTCTAAAGGAAATCAAAGAAAAAAGGAGAGATGACCTTACTAAATTAAATCCACACACAGAGCAGGACTATGTGATGTTTGAAGACTCCTTGGAAATTCTTACGGGTATTAATAAATTCTATTTTGTCTTTAAGGGTGATAATTGGGTCCGGCCCGAAAAAGAGAGGCGTTTTTTCCATCATGATCTTCCTAAGGCTAGGATGGCAGCTTTGGATTTTTACAGACAAGTTAAGGAAGAAGAATTCGGTTCAGACTTGTCTCAGCCTGTTTCGCTCATCATATATGCCTCTAATTTGAGAGACAATCCATACTACATCGCCTCTACTGATGTCAAACATCAAGAGTACCTGGAATTCGGCCGTCAGGAAGAAAGAAAATTTTATAAGGAATTAGGCTACCGGCTTTCAGACCTGGAGGACGAGGGGGTAATAGGTGGTAACGACACTACTCAATAAAAATTTTAACCAAAATAAATTCAAAATGAAAAATAGAGAAAAAGAAGTGTGGTATGAAGTGGAAAGAGAATTCACGAACCACCGCAGTAATGATTTTAAGATCATAAAAAAGTACGATGCAAATCTCCCTGAAGACTGGTTTGAAGTCAAAAAATATGCTTTTCAGGATTATAAAAAAGAGATAGGTATATTAAATGATGAATATTCACAATTATTAATACAGATGCAAGTGGGAAAGGAGCCAACCGCTTTTGTTAGCCTTTTCTTAGTCGAGGATGGACCTCATGGCTATAAGAGACATCAACTTTTTTTAAATGATTCTGAAGAACCACTTTGTGACGCACAGGACATTGATTTTGCTTTGTCAAAAGATATCAGGAAGCAGATAATTGATAAAATAAAGTTTAAGGAGGAAGATTACAAAAAGGCGCATGAAACCAAAGAAATCCTTTATTATATAACCTACTGTTATCAAGTGCGATGGAATTCTTCAGATACTTCACGGGGAGATACAGAAGTATTTCTTCATCACGATCTTTTATACAGCCGAAGTCGAGCCATTAACTTTTTAAAGGAGAAGGCCAAGATTGGTCACGTATGTGGATTGTCTCTCAGGAGAACTAATAAGCAACACCCGGTCCATGAGCTTTTTTGTTCCATTAAGGGATGGCGGAAGGATATTCAGGAAGGACGTCTTGATGAGTATGAACTTCTAGTCTCGTTGGGTTATGAGCATCCTGATCCTGAATACTCTCAACTCATAGTTCCAAATCAAGATTTTAATGGAGATGGATCAGACAACTAATCTAGTGGGGTTGTAGAAGCCTCCCAAACTAACTAATACCGTTTGTTTACCAACACCTGAAATCCCTGAAAACCGGGGACAGGGAATCCTATTACCTATTTGAAAATGAAAAATATTGAAAAAAAGCAATGAAAATAATGAAAAACAAGGGCAGAGAAATCATGAAGGATCAATTAGACCTTCTGATTTTCGGCCGAGGAATAAACACCTACAACCGTTTTTCCCGGTTCTTACATGTCCAGCATCTAGTGCACGGCTGGCAGTTTTGGCACTTGCTTAGGACAGCCTATGAGAACGCCGATGGTCTTTACATCTACCGCCAGGAGGTAAGAGATGCCTTTCTTAAAGATGAACCTGAAAAGAGCTGCCTGATGAAACCTGAAGAGCATAGATTTCTTGCTTCCATGGATCCTGTAGTGACAGTCCACAGAGGAATGTCAATAGCGGAGAAGGAGAGCGGAGATTTCGGAGTCAGCTGGACCTTATCCCGCCAAAAAGCAGAAGACTTTTCCTTTGAATACTGGAGAGCTCCCTTCCGGTCTGAAGAAATGACTGTGATGACCTTAGAAGTTAGTGTCTCAGATGTAATAGCTTACTTCTCCGGTAGCCAAAGACAGATCATTTATATTCAAAGCACCGGCAAATAAGCTCGAAAAACTAAAAAGGCTGGTTCCATTGCCATAGACTTTGAAAGTCTCAAAGGCTGGTTGAGAGGCGTCAGCAAGCTTCCGGAGCCTGGTTGAGAAGAGAGAAAAGAAGGCGGAACTTCTAATAAAGCAATTAGCTACGCTAGTTGAGAAAAGAGAAATTAAATGAAAAGTACAAAACATTGAGAAAGATGAAATATAAAAAGGCAAGGCATACGCCATTTGAATATAAGGCTTCGCTTGGTTGATGAGAAGAAAAAAGAAAAGGAAATTGAAGATGATATAGCTTATTAAAAAGTAAGGTGTTAAAGAAGAATAAAAAAAAGTTGGATTACAAGAAACTACTATTCCATGTTTAAAGTAGAATCACATTGAATATCTAAAAAATTTAGAAGGAATTAAAAAATACTGTTGTTATGAAATGTTCTTATATGCTGTATTGCTTTTTGTCTTGATAAATGTATTGATAATGTATTGTTATAGACCCCCTCTTTCAACTCCAAATCTAGGACTAAAGATTCCTTGAAGGGTATTAAATGTCGCACTATAAGGATTAATTGTCCTAAGAAAGAACTAGTTGTCGTCTTTAACGAACAAAAAGTCTTTCAGAAAAATAAGTATATAAACAAATCAATTAAATAAAGTTTAAATGAAAAAGAAAATAAACAAAGAGAATGATGGCAATAAGGTCAAAGAGAATGCGGTGAAAGTGTTTTTTGAGGCAATTGGGGAAGAGCATGGGTTTGGTCGCTTTAATTTAGCCTACAATTGGTTATACCATTGCGGACTTAAAGATTCCGAGGTACGTGTAGTTCACTATATACTAAATTTTACACTCAACGGACGTCCGTGCATGTCTCGCAAATCTGTTATAGCATTTAATTTAGGTATAACAGAAAGAACAGTAGAACGTGCTATTGCGACCCTCCGGGATAAAAAGGTAATAACAGGCACCAAGAAATCCAATCCAAAAAAGAACGGGAGATACACCGGCAGCCACATCCCAGGTGGATATTTGGTCAATGGTAAACAACTAATGTTACTTTTCCAAGAGAATTTTAAACCCGAGGATCAGCCACTGCGAATTGATGATCAACAGGCTCTTACAGAACAATTCCTATCCGAAATCTATGGAGGTGGTGGTAATGCTGACGCACTTCCTCAAGATCCTAACCACCAGGCCGAAAGAGCAGAAGAATTAGTTTCTCCTAAAATTTCAAGTTCCACCAATGAGGATTTATCCTCGGGAAGCCTAGTCCCTTCTGATAGGGTCAAAGAATCAATTCCAAACGGACAAAAGTTGGAATCCGGAGAAATGACACCTGAGGAAGATAATGTCTTTGGGAGTTTTAAAAAGGTCATTGTCACCAACACTGAAACTGATGAAATTTTTGAATTCCAGAGTCCTTTAAGAGCTTTTATAGGAATGCAAAACTCTATACAAAATGAGGACTACTCTTCAAAAAGCGTGGCCCGGCAACTAATGGGTGGGGAGGTTGATGTGCATGAATCCTTTGTCTTTAGACATGTAGACTAGGCCAATCACCTGAGCTTAGCAGTCATTCTTCACTACCTCATTTGAATTTAACAACATCTTCAAATTTCACTGTAGAGAATTAGTATCCATAGGAAGACCTGGGAATTTTCTTTCATACTCCACTCATTGCTGTTGAAGAATGGTTTATGCACATCGAATAAATCCGGATAATTCCAGAACTAAAATTTATCAAAAACAAATTACTATGAACAAACAAAACACCAAAATGAACTATCCTGATCCGTCTAATTTTTTCGATAAGTCTCGGAACATAATCACATTAGACAAACCAATTTTGATCCTGTTGACAAAAAAGAATGAACAACACTTTTTCATGTATTTAGGGGAGAAAAGAGATAGATCAGAAATTTACCTTCTATTTGAGATCAAGTACGGAACATATCTCAAGTTCTTAATGGGTAATGAATCCCTACTTGATATAGTAGGAAAACATAAAGAACCATTCCTTGTTCTTGAAAAAAACTTGGATGGAAGAATTATTGATCAGCATAACAGTACAAATAAAGATCTAAATCCCCGCTTTCTTCCTACCGAAAAATCATACTTCAATGACTACCCAAGAACAATAATCAGATATGAACTCTTTAACCACACTGGTATTGAAGATTTTACTCATGAGGAATATGATGCTATGGATTCTATTGACGAAGCTTACTGCGCTTTAAGTTACACTTATCATTTATTGAGGGTAACACACTTACCAGAAGAAGGAGAACCTATGCAGAAAACTATTAAGGATATTGCTCATCGGGATCCTTTGGATGTAAGAGATAGAGCCACTCATCTATATCTAGAGCAATTAGAATGGTTGAAGGATAAATATTCTCCCCGCAGTTATGAGGATTATGACCCATCTAAAGGGATTGGATATAACTTTCATCTTGCAATGGTTGGTAGACACAGTAATGAATATCTTATTGTTGAAAGTTCTATGCAGGACTTTAAAGAAGGTTTAAAGAAAGAGCGGAAAAAAGAAATGGAAATTTTTTCAAGACTTGGTGTTGAATACCCGGAACAATATCAAATCGAATAATCTCTAATCTCTTGTAACCGCTACCACTTTAAGGATGAAGATTTGAAGGTGAACCATAGTTTGCCAAGGCCAAATACCTGCATAGATTATTATCATAAAAGGGCCTGAAAATCTAAATAAAAAAATAAAAAAAAATTTTTGAGCACACCTGCATGGGTTATGTTCAAACATGTACCAGGGCTCCCATAAGAAAGATTACCTCCCCTGACGTACCAGCCCTGGGTACACCCCCTAGAGCACTAGGGAAGGGGTCACTTCTTGCTAATCCACTTTTGTGTACCAATGGACTCTTATTTCCACCAGTTTGAGGAGAAATAAAAAAAACTTTGATTCTACTACCACGCCAAGGGCTAAATATTTTAATTAATTCACAACAGCCAAATATAATGTCAGAAAAGATCAATATCTGACATTATGTTGTTTTATGGTATCCCAAATGAAATTTATTTAATATAATGTCAAAAAATAACCGTATATTAGTGTTTCCTGACATTTAAATAATAAAAAACGACAACTATGACTACCACACATTTAGATTTTGACAAAGCCCAGGCAAAAGGATTAAGACTAATCAGGACTGATAAGAATCCAACAGCAGGATTGATGATAATAGTAGGGATTAATATGGGGCTGAGAGTATCAGATCTTTTAACCCTCACCTATGGTCATCTTAGAAGAAATACAATTACTATCAATGAGGGCAAGACCGGGAAGGATAGAGTAATTGAAATCAATGATAACATTAAACATGCTATGTCTTACTTTATTGGGAAAGAGCACCAGGATTCATTTTACGCATTCAGAAGCCAGAAGAGCACTGTGTACTCTAATAAGCACGTTAATAGGCTCCTGAAACAGTATTTCAATGATGATGGAGTAAGCTCCCATACACTCAGAAAAACTTTTGGCAGGCGAGTTTACAACAACAATGGACAATCTGAGAATGCTCTGATGTACTTATCTGATATATTCAACCACACCAGTATAACAGTAACCAGAAAGTACCTTGGAATAAGAGCTGAAGAGATAAAGAACATATACCTTAATCTATAACCATACTATCAACAAAGTATCATACCCAGTCCTTATAAGGTTGTTTTTTCAGCTACTTTACCTGGGGTATTTGGACTGGTTAGATTACCTCCTAACCCTTGTAAAATGTAAATTTAGTTACCATGTTGGGGTGAGTAAAGTTTTGGGAAGATATGTTACATCCCAAAATTATGGCAATTCATTTTAAATGGAATAAATTTACCGTTGCCTAGTGTTCTTAAAAATGCCAGGAGTGCAATTATGGAAATTGAATTGCTGTTTTGGCCAACTGCCCCGAAAGCAATTGTAAGTGATTGATCCAATAGCAGGGAGCTAAATCATCATAAACACTTTTAGAAAGGTTGGTGGCCGACCTGCCCTATTTCTCTCAATGGTTTTTTTTATTTAAAGGAATATTCCCAATAAATGCAAAGAATAAACTTGGAATCCTTCCATATATTTTATTTGTGAATGGTGCTCGTGAAGCATGCAGCATTTCTATACATTTTCACTCTAGTTCCAAATCCTTCAACCCATTGCTATAACTAGTCTTTACGTCATTCATCCTCAAATAGGTAGTCACACACCCTTCCCAGCGCAGCCCTGTCTAATGCATGCCGTATTGATACAAAAAGGTACACTTTAAGACAGTTTTATTACGCATTTCTGGCACATTCCAGACTAAATAGCGAAATTGGGGCATATTAACCAGTAAATCAGCTAGTTATGCCAATGCCAAGCCAAACTAATTATCAATGGAGACCGAATGACAACGGCATAACCAACCACAGATATGACCTCGAAGCGGAGAAATGGGTGAATGCCTTTAACAATGCTACAGCTAAATTGCCCACAGGTGATTATGCAGGTGACTTTAAATTCATGGGGGCAGTTGTAATGTTGCCACTATTGTTGATTTTTTTAATTCTTTTCATCCCGATAAAAATTATAAAAGAGGTGGTGGGGTTCAACATAAAATTATTACCTGGCGACCCGCCTACGGGTTGGATAGACCGCAGAACCCACATGGAGAAGGTAGATGATAGACTTAACGCCCTAAAAGAGCAATATCCGAGTAAGAGAAAACGTAAATCAACTTGGGAAGACCTTACATCTGAACAGCAAAAAATAGTCCGATTTGTTAAGGAAGAAACTGCAAGAGCGAAAACAAGAGCTAATTTAAATAAATTGTGAGTAGTTTCAGTTTCCCTATAACTGGCTTCTCTAATAGATAATAGCGACTATTGACAAATGAAATCAAACTGTTGGAGCCTCACCTCACTGTGAGGCTTTGTTTTTACAAAAAGTCTTGGGATTTTTTTAGGGATAAAAAATTACATTTAGTTTATTTACAGCTAAATATCATTTAATGAATTTTGGTGGGACTGGTATCTGATATGAAATCCTGTCTACTTGCTTCACCTAGTAAGATTCAATTTTTTTTCCCGGGCCCAGAGTATTTTCGCACAATTTCCATTTTTTTCTCCTGTACTAGTTATTTTTTCACATAAACTATTTCCTTTTTTTTATCTGCCATTATACTTACTAAAACAAGGTATAAATGGAACAAGAATGGAAACAAATAAAGAATTATGAAGGTCTTTACGAAACAAGTAATATGGGCCAGGTTAAGCGACTTGGCAGGTACATAACTCGTTTAAATGGCACTATACGATATCAGAAAGAACTGCTATTTAGCTGCAAACCGAACAAGCATCTGGGTTACGTAAATGTAGGACTTACCAAAGATAGAGTTAAAACTACCTATAGCGTTCATCGTTTGGTGGCGGAACACTTCGTTGATAATCCCCATAACCTCAACGTGGTAAATCATTTAGATGAAGACCGGGCAAACAATAAAGCTGAAAATCTTGAATGGACAACTCATGCTAAAAACTTAGCGCACAATGGGGCATTTATGAAGGGCCGAGAAAAGATCAAACGAAAGGTTTATCAATATACTCTTAATGGAGAGCTTGTTCGTACTTACGGCTACGCTAAAGAAGTATCAAAACATGGCTTCAGACCCAATGCGGTAACACAGGTATGTTTAGGATATAAAAAGACCCATTATGGATTTGTTTGGAAATATGATTGATTAATTATTTTTAGAGCATCCAACATCTGCTGTTTGGACTACAGTGTTGCAAAAAGTGGAAAACTTTTAGCCTACACACAAGCCGGGGAGAGATTTTGAATGGAAAGAACTTTGTATCTGCTTAGTACAAAAACAATTGAGCTGAACTCCTTCTTAATGTGTAATTATGATAATTTATTTTTATAAATATGTGTCCTATTATCAAAATTAAATGTTCTACCCATTCTCTCAAACTCATCCGAAATTCCAATCATCTCAGCTGGCGATTTTTCCCGGGCCCCGGCAACCAGATCAGGTGGTAGAAATTCATAATACGCCTGGGCGATACCACCAGCAATACAGGCTATTGTGTCACTATCACTGCCTATTGAAATAGATGAGCGGATGCAGGATTCATAATCACTGCTATCCAGAAAACAAATTATTGCTTCAGGCACTGATTCCTGGCAGCTAATATCAAAATTGTAATTTGGCCTAACCTCAACCACATTCCTATTCAGGTCGCAATTAATTATGTTACTGATATAATCTATTATATCAGACTTGGATCTGCCAATACGTGTCAGAAAAATGAAGGCAGCTATAGCTTGAGCCTTTTTACTCCTTCGGGATAATTATGGGTCTGATCTGACCTTTATTGGTTCTTCAATTACGATACCTCTATAATTATTATTCTTTATTTTGCTAATACCGATTAGAATTATTAGAGAAGTGGGGTTAACTAAAACATTAAGATATTTGTAGGCGATGAGCTTACATTGTTAATCAATAGGGATTGTATGGATGTATATCAGGAAGAAACTGTGAAACTAAAGAAAAAATATCCAAGTCCCAATATTCATAATATTAAGAAAATTTGTGATGATTTAACTGCGGAGGAACAAAGATTGATTCAAATGGTTAAAACAGAAACTACAAAAGCTAAATCTATCACAATGATCTAATTTCCCAATGCGTTTTTCTTTACAATATGAAGAAAATTCCATAAATTAAGTTTAGTAAATTGTATTTTTAAAATTCTTTTGTTACCAGTCCATAAAGAACCTCTTAATATAACTTTATAAAGAGTCGTTAAATTTCTTAGCTTTTTCCAATGTTTCAAAACCATTTAAGGATAATTCATGGTAGTCACCAGAAGCAATTATAGTGGCTGTATCCAAAAGCTTAATTATATCTTTAATATCCTCTGTAATAATAATTTCTCTATTTTTTAATTGATAACTTTTCCCATATATAAAGACCCAAGCTTGTTCCCTTTTTGTTTTTTCTATGTCTTTCAGAAAATTTTTAAATTCAATTTTGTCGCTAAAGAATAAGTTTTGTTCCCTCGCATTCTCAATACATCCAAAGTATAATTCTAACTGCATAAATTAATTAGGTTTTTCGATTTTGATTAGGTAATATACAATATATTTTCTATCAATTATTAATGACTAAAAGTGTAAAACAGCAATTTTTTATTATCCTGCCGGAATATAAATTCGTCCAAATATTTTAACGAATTGTTGGATATCGTGAAACATCCCTGACTTTGAACAAGTTTAAAAGGATATATTGAAAATTCAGGAATTCCTCCCCAGGAGTGAATTACTACTACCCTCTTCCGCATATTATTATTTGTATCATCCAGACCCTTCAACCAATACTTTATATTTATTCCCCAATTACTATAATCCCTATTCCCTATCACTGCCATTCCCTCACTAGAGCAGTAGCTGTTAGGAACATTGCTAAAGGATTGGGGTTTGCCGTTTTCCTGTCCACAGCCCTCTCCATGGGCTACCATAAAAGTTCTCTTAATTTTCTCATTCTGTAGATCATACAGGATCATTCGTTTTTTACCACTGTGCAGGGAAAAATCCACCAGGACGCAATATTCTTTATTATAATTACCTTCTTTCAGCGTGGCTTTGACCACCTCAACTTCTTTTTTATATCGGTTCACTTTAAGATTCCCCAAATTCACAAAACACATCCAGGTAATGAAAAAAGTTATTAATAAGAGAGCAAGGCCGGATAGTAATTTGTTTTTTTTCATGTTTTGTTTGGTTATATATCAACTATATCTTACTCAGAAAAAAACTGTTCTTTCCATTTCACCAAGATCTTTGCTATTTCAAATTCATCTTGTTTCACGGCCAGTTCTATGATCCCGTTTATTTGATCATACAATTCTATATACTCAGGAAAATAACCATATAGGTCGCGGTACTCCCGCAAAAGCTCAAATAATCTATTGTGAACATTATATTCCCAGGATACCTCCTCCCATTCTTTTCTTGCGAACATTAACTGATAATGCTTCTGATAATCGGAGTAAACGTGGTCTATTAGAACATTACGTTGTTTCCAGCCAAGTTGCCGGGTTCTTGAACCCAACTCTTCTGTTACCTTTCTTAACTCCAGGAATCCATCTGCAAGTCGTTTCTGAATTTTAAAATAAGTATGATCTGAAAATCTGTTTAACTCATTCATTATGAAGTATAATAATGTGGATCATACATGGAAAGGATAGCGAGGTTTCCTGTTAATAAAACAACCCCTTTAGGAATGGATAAATTTTCTGTTGTTATTCCCTGCTCATTTACATAAACTGCATCTTCTGGTCCCTCCACAACACATAAGGGGAAATATGTCTTATTTATATGGAAACTTCCTTTTCGCACCTGCATTAATGCTCCTAAGTTATGCTCCCTTTTTAGAACATGATCAGGATTCTCTTTTTCAGAAATAAATACACATCCTTTATAGGTTTGTTCATATTTACATCCCCGGCAAATTGGGATTTGGATATATCTGGCATATCCATTTTTAACTAATATATAAGGGAATTCTCCATAACCAGGTGGAAAATCACTTTTCAACTTTGACAGGTTCTTTTCATCAATTTTTTTCATCTTGATAGTTTTATATGGTTATTTATTAGTTTTAAATTTTACCATACATCAAGGAATTTCAATAAGGTTTATTTTGGCAAAACGCCCACATTCCAAACCACCGTGGAGACCTTCTCTCGGTTGGCATTTCCTTAGAAAGGAAATTCTTGATGTATTATTAAAGCAAAAGGAAACTTTGTTTTAACCTTTGCCCTCTAAAGTTTTTTATTCTGCATCGGGATTTAGGAGTTCAGTATCGAGAGAGAAACTTTTACCATCTTCCAGATCATAATATCCATATGCATCCGGACTGCCTTCTTCACAATAGTATAAATTATCGTATCCGTCTGTATTTTGCAGAGTGAATTTATCCACAGAAATAATGCAAGTATCTGTTTTTTTCAGAATACAGAGAATTCCATTTACAATCTTTTTTCTAAACTCCTCGTCCAGTTCAATCAATTCCTCTTCACCCTCAGATCTATGTATTTCCAGCTTTTGTACATCTATCTCTTCCAAAGTAAATCCGGTTCCTTCCATACTGATAATCAGGTATGACTCCACTCCGAATTTCTGAAAAATTTGATCTTGCACAAATTCATAAATATCCTTTGATAGATTATATTCTGACCATTGCATATCATCCTCTGCTGTTACGTCATAATCCTCAGCATTATCGAATGAAATAAAAACTCTGGAATTATATCCAAAAAATGAAGGCCAGTCCCAAAAGATGCCATAAAGATGTTGGTGCAGTGCAGGATAATCAAAATTAAAGGAAGGTTCCAGCATTAAACTCCTCTCCTGATTATAAGACACTTTTAGTTTCCCTAAGACGTTTTCTTGACACAAATAATTAATAAGGTCATAGGAATTGTAGAATTCAATTATAGCCATAGTTTTTCTTCTGTTTTGTGGTTAATAATTAATAGAAATATTACAAAAAGGTAACCTTTGTTGCAATGCTTTGTACAGTAGGTGCAGAATTTGGCTTATAATCAATGTCCTCAGTTATTCACCTCCTCCAGAAGCACTAACCTCGCCACCTCCTTCAGTCGACCTACAACTATGGCGTTTTGCTGAAATTTTACTCCAAGCTTTACGGCATCTTTTTGAGAAATCCCTAGTATCAGTAAACTTCGTTCCGGCTTCCAGTCAGGATCAGTTCCCACACCCTCTCCTTCAAAAGAAGTATAGTTTCTAATTAAAATTTTTAACTGCTTGTGTCTTTCAAGATTTTCCTTATCTGTTAACACATAAGAAAATGGATTGTGGGCTGTGATATAAGCCCATTCTGTGCATTTATATTTTTCCAGCAACATATCTACTTTGGGATTGTTCTGTCCTATGATGATACTTATCTTAGGTTTGAATACATTGTAAGATGTGCTGTTATATGCTTTTATGAGATCATCCATGATTATTTGTTTTATTTAAATTAGACATTATTATATATTTTTAGGTGAAATCGTAGATTTCATCTCCCCCTGTTTTTTTAATAGATCATTGATAGGGATCTCATAAAATATATTCCTGGCTGAGTTAAATACCTTCATACTTTCAATATCATATTTAATGATTTCTATCTCCCCGGTCTTGATTGAAGGATAACACTTTTGAAGATAACCGTTTAGGATGGGTGAAATCCTTGATTTTTGAAGGTCTGCTACCCTGATCAGTTTCATATTGTCTAGCACCACACAGTATTTCAAGCTGAAAGTAGTTTCGGTCATAATGGAGGAAGTATCAATATTACGTTTCTTAAGCTGTAACCTTACCGCCCGGATAATTGCAGCCCTACCCATACCCCAGTAATTAATACCTACAGATCTATTAAAACTATCAATAAACTGTATATCTGTCATCGCGTTGTATTCCCCGTAATAATGTTCGCATATTATTTGGGGATTTGATGGGCCCAATTCAAATTTTGGTATATCCTTTCCAGTTCTGAATGTCACCCCATCCATTATTTTTAAAACCGGGGTGCAGAAGATTGTTTTAATTTCGATTGGATTTGCATGACTCATTAAAAGGTATTCATTCTTAACATAGACATCCCGACGTTTAAATTCTGAAATTATTTCACGTTGCTGAATCCACGACTGATAGGAATTGATGTTGATATGGTTGTTATAAAATAAGCATAAACGCTTATCTGACAGAATCTTGATTTCCTCCTGTTGCGGCAGTTCCGAATGTTTAAAAGACCGGGTGCGGTAAGGATTTAAGATTTTTCGGAACATTTCTACTTCTTCCTCCAATTCAGTAGAGAGCTCCTCTTCGGCTGTGTAAAGTCTTCTTCTGCAATAATCCAATTGCTTATAAATATCAAAATATTCCTTGGCCTGGCGGGTTCTTAAAAAGCCTATGAAATCAGACTTTTTATGCGTTTTTGCCCACTGCACGAATTTTGGATAAACCTGGGCATTTACCCGTTGAAACATGTAGGATAATGAGTCGCCTTTATAAACAATATTTAAATTTTCTAGTTGTGATCGTAAGCCATATATGTTAAACTTTGCTACAGGTTTTTCTTTCACCTTAACTTCAGCTAAACCGGGATCTTTTATTTCAGATAGACTGGGATGTCTCCATTTTCCAGTTATTACAGCATATTTTTTTAACTCTAATCTCTTTCCATTCTGAATCTGATAAATAATTATTGCTCCATCCAGAAGTGAACTATACATTACCGCAATTTTTTGTCCTTCAAGAGATTCACCGAGAACTTCCTCAGGGAAAACTCCAACCTGTGTAGCAATAAACAGTGGGTAACAGTTATCTCCAGGCGAAATAAACCTAAGGAAAGGCACATCTTTGAATATTGATTTTGGGAAATCAGGTTTCGGATCAAGGGTGTCGAGCACTTTGAAAGAGATTTTATCTATAGCCGGAAGCTCATATCTCCTGTTTAGATCAATAAGTTTAGGTGCTATTCCGGTTTCCGGGTTTTTAAAACACACATAATTGCCATCCTCCCTTATTTTGCCTTCCAGCCAGGAGATATTGATGCTGGATGGATGTTCCAATTCCTCCTCGGATTCTGGATGTGTATAGAAATAAAAGTAGTCTACCCCTATTATTAATCCTAAAGGTGAAAAGCTGTTATCAAATCTTTCATAAACTTCAGGAGTAGGTTTTACTTTGGAGTACAGGTAGAATATTCTACCATTTGTTTCACCTGTTAAACCATATGTTTCTGCAAACAGGGTAAGACCACCGAATTTCTCATTGATACTTTCCACATTAAATATGAAAGTGGAAAAACGAATTTTCATTTTATCCTGGTCTATATATTTTATACGTGTTCTCATAGTTATATTTTCAAAGTTAAATCACCGCGAGAGTACAACAAGTCAATGGAAGGTAACATTTTATTTCCTTGATTAAGGCTCATTAATTTAGCACCGGTGCTTGTTATCGCTGGTTGCTATCTCACTTAAGAGATTCCTAATGATGAAGGTTATTAAACTAATAAAGGACTAACGAAAATCCCAACTTTTTGGTCGTTTTTTACGTTTTACCGGCTTTTTCACACTTCCCGCTCTTTTGGTTTTTAATTTTAAATTTTTCGCATTCAAGAAATGTAAGGTTTGAGGTGCTAACTTATTAAGGTTTAACTTTTGGCGGGAAATTTTCTCAAAACAAGCCACCAATTGTTTATAAACAATACCGGCCTCCTGTCTTTCAGGAGAATTTGCAGTTGTGGTTTGCAGAATGAAATAATACTGTTTTACAAAAGCATTAATTTCTTGGCAGGAATCATCTTTTTGTGGCATAATATATTATTTAGATTAATAATAATATCATTACAACAGGAGCGCAAATAAGTCAGTGGAAGTAACATTTTATTTCCTTGATTAAGGCTCATTAATTTAGCACCGTTGCTTGTTATCGCTGGTTGCTATCTCATTCAAGAGATTCGTAATGATTTTACGAATATAAGAAAAACAGAAGATTCTACCAAACATTTATTATGCTATAATTGATAAAAATTTAATCTATCTTATTCAATAAATACACACCATTATTTTTAAAATTTCCCGTTTAAATGAGGATAATAAAAGCGCAAACATTTAGAGCAGAAGCCACCGTTGGCTTAAAAAGAGGATATAGCAATGAGTTAATTTCAATTAATGAATTTAAAAATAAATTGGCAGGGGCACAGAAAGAGATTTTTTCTGAAATGAATATGAAACTTAGTGTCAAAATTACTCCCTGCACTATTGTATTTTCGGGCCAGGATGAGGAATCAATTAGCCTAAGTTTTATTCAATATCCCAAATTTCCCTATGAAATTGAAAAACTGAAAAATGGGATCATTCGCTTAATTGAACTTCTTATGAAAAGTCTGGATCAAAACAGGGTGGTTATAGTGTTTGATGATGAAACTCTTATGATGGAAGAAGATGCAGACCGGCTTGATCCGGGAATTAATTTTAATAGCTCACGTTAGATTAGTTTTAGATAAACCAGTATACACGGAATTTACAATAACTATGAAAGAAATAGAAGTAATTTTATACAGGGAAGAACCATCAGAAAAATTTGAAAAATATATCTACATAGGCTCAGCCTATCCTGAAGACATGCATCACTCACACTCACAGTTTGAAAGTTTAAAAGACTGGGAACATTTAATAGCTGATGACAATTATGCTGAGATACTTGTAAACTTCGCTTTTTGTCAGTATATATATTCACAGGAGCGGGAATCATTTGAAGATCTTTTCGGCGAAGAATTATACCGCATTTTTGTAGAAAGGCATGAAGAAATAGGAGCTGCCGGATGGTTTTGGGTAATAGATATACCTGTTTTTTCCGGACTTGACTTACGAGATAAAGAAATCGAGGAATCAACTTATTTTGACAATGGAGAATATAAGGAAATAATATTCACTGATGGTTCCGAAGTCAAGGTTATGAATGAGAAGATCGGATATGGTGGCGGATATTATGTGCCAGAGGAAGAATATCCCCAGTTACTCGAAGATATAGAGGAACTTCGAAAAATAATTTGTTACAAGAAGTAGCGTTTCTTCCGGGCCATTTTTTAATTACCTCCTATAGTTCCAGGGAGCCACGGGTGATGGCTCCTGCCAAAGTCCTCGTCTATTATTACGAGCTTCTTTTTCCAATATATCGTAACTCAAATCTTCAGAATATTTTTTAAAATGCCAGGCATATCCAAGACGGACCATTTCTTTATTGACATTTATATTTTCTTCATTAATGATTTCCCCGATAAGACGACCACCCATATCAAATTCTCCATCGGTTATTACTGTTACCTTTTGACCAAAGCACAGATCTGATAATATTTGTTTAGCTTTATTTCCATATGGTTGCTTACCGCGTTTTTCCGGGGCATCGATGTGCTGAAGTCGAATCATCAAGGGAAGTTCACCATTGTAAAGAAATTCGCCCGTATCGCCATCTACAATACGAGTAATTTGCCCTTTCAGAAATATCTTGCCTGAAGGTTGATCTTCAGAATTGTGACTCTTCGGCTCAATTTCATTAATTTTTTCATCCATTATTGGATGAGATTCAATATTTCTATCGACCGTTCTTTCACAAGTAGTTAAGCTAATGAGAAGAGCTAGAAATAATGGTTTTACACTTATCATATAAAATTAATTTCTAATATATCTTTCATAAGGTAAAGCTTGGATGTTGACAGCAAAATTTAATTCAGAACCAGTTCCTACACCTGAGGTGGTTATACCTATAACTTCCCCTTGAAGGTTAAACAATGGACCTCCGGAGCTACCGTGATCGATTGTAGCATCTATTTGTATTCTCTGATTTTTCCTAATTCCAGAAATCGTACCTTTTGTTAATGAATTATTCAACCCTTTGGGAGTTCCAATTGCAAAAACATCTTCTCCAATTTCGGGATTACGCTTTGAAATAGATAATGATATATTTTCCTTCACATCGGTTTCAAAGATGACATAATCAAGTTTATCCGGTGGACTGCTTGATAAGATCCGGGTAATGGGAAAAACATTATCAGGAGAAAGAACAATAAAACCTTGGTCACTGCCCTGAAGAACATGATAATTAGTAATACCAATCCCCTTTGCTATAAAAAAACCACTCCCCTGCGTATAAAACTCTTCACCTAAAATTGTTTTAACTACAAATACACCGTTTTTTAGGTCCTGGAAAAGCTCTGAAACCATTTTTGGAGGAGGTACTTTAGGAATTGTTTCTTCCACTTCTTGCGGTCTCCCTTTGTTCACCTCCTCTTCTATGCTAGGTCCATCACTATCATAAATTTCTCCACCTCCATCTTTTGGTCCTGGCCCACCTGGTTCTAATATATTATCCTTATTTCTCCCACCACAGGAGGTCAAAAGAATGCATATAATTGACAATCCAATTAAAAATTTCATTGGCCCTTATTTAAAAATTTTCCCACCTTGGAAGTTACCTGTATAGAGAATCTCCTATTCAATTCCTCCTCTGTTTGTCGAGATTGACCAAAATAGCCACTACCAGCAATAAGCAGTTCGCAATTGTCCTCAATTTCATTAAATGGAATATTTCTATCTATCTTCCAAAAATTTACTAGGGCAAGAGCTCGCCTATAACTGAGTTCATAACCAACATCGGGAATGGATTCATAATTCCATTGACCATTAAAGACTGCTCTTTGAGTATTACCTTCTACAATAAGTAAATACTCAATATTAGGATTTTCCTTAATGAGGTCCTTTATCGTAGAAAAAAGTTCCCTTCCTGCTTCCTCCAAATACGCTTTTTCATCCTCAGATAAATCATTAAAATCATCGCTTCCACTTCTAAAGGAAATATCCTGTTTTAATTTATATCTTTTGTTTACCTGATCATATTCGAAATACTTATGATCAAGAGATCCCAGGGCCTTTTCTACCTCCTTTATTAATTCCAACTGGATATTTTGCGAAATAAGCCTATTGTTTTTCTCCTTTAATATTGCGAAAGTAACAACAAACAGCACTAGCATCACAAAGAATAAACTTGTAAGTAAATCTGCGTATCCTACCCAAAAGAAGCTTTTCTTTTTCAAAATATTCCTTGGTAATTAATTGCAATATAAATGGCAACAGTTGTTACAGTAGTACAAGTGAAAATTATTATTCCATCCCTTATATATTCGAAAATCCCTTTCTCCTGTTTCATACTTAAATTAAGGTTTTCCGGGAGCTGGAGTTTTAAGTTTTCAAGAACCTTTGTATGCTTTGCTAAAATAGTCTGAATCTCTTCCAAGGTAGAATTTGACTTTTGAAGTGTATCTAACTTTTTAAGATGTTCCAGATTTTTAAAATCTGGAAGTGCATTCTCATAAGCAGCATTGTATTTTTCAATTGCCTGATCAAAGGATTTTGACAGCTTTGAATCATATTCAGCTATTGCGACATTAAAAACTTCCATTTGCGCACCTACAGCTTCCTTAAGTTGTCCTATAGCCCGATCAAAGGATTGATTTGTCTCTGAGATGGAATGATTTACAGCATCGGAATATGTTTCAAAACTTTTGATATGCTGATTGAAAAATGTAGCTGCTGAATTTCCGGTTTCAATTATTTTTTTTACATCAGTAAGAATCGCATTTACGTTCTGGGAAGAATTTACTAAGCTTTGAAGATTTTTATTTAGTTCGACTGTATTTCCAAGAGATCGATTTAGTTCTTCATAGTACTCCGGGAATGCTTGAAAGGATTCCATCATTCCTGATAAAGAATGAAATATTTCAACATTACTTTGAGATAGTTTCTTTACATCAAGAGCTTTTATTTGATTAAGAAGATTGATCTCCTTCTCAATGGTTTCTTTAACTACTCCGGTGTTCTCTTTTAAACTATTTACCATAATCGGAGTGGATTGCGAAAAAACTCGCAACTCTTTAGAAAGCTCCTGAATAGCCACATCACCAGATTTGATTAAAGTAGGAAGTAACTCTGTTTGAATCTGAGAAAGAAATTCATTCTTCCCTTGATTGACTTTCGATTTAGCATTTTTATAAATCCATACAGACAGTACTGTAGTGAGAATAAGACCCAGTACACTTACTCCCATTGCATATTTCACTCCATCTATTAAAGGTGAAATCTTTAGAAGGTCATCACTATCTCCATTCACACCTGAGCCAGGGGAAATATCTACACTTGAAGAGAAATCAACATAAAATAGACCGATTATGATTCCAATCATTGTACCGGCCAAGCCTAAATATAAAGGAGTTGAAAGTTTATTGGAAATTTCTTCATCAATGGTGTCAACATTTCTTTCAACAATATCATTGATGATATGAAAATCAATTACACCACCCTCGTTCTTTAGGATATATTGATTAATAGTTCCAATAATTGTGGCCTTGACTTTATTTTTTCCTGAATATAAAAATTGTTTTGTATCGCTATCCCAAATTGAGCTTTCGATAAAAATTGAATCCAATACACTTATTCGATTCCAAATATTTATAACTGAATAGATCTGAAAAACAACAATTATAGACAGAAAAATTAATTCTACTTCTAACATACTATTCGAATTTTACCTTCATTTTGCTCGTTACCAAAAAATCATCTCTCTCTCTTATTACTTTTCCTGGTTCTATCATCACAATTTTTGTATGCTGAGGCTCCTTGGCATTTTGGACTTCGCAAACTCTTTTTACGAGAATATCAAGAGAATTAAGTGCTAACCGCATTGTTTGTTCATCGATCCTGTCGTAAAGCTTTAAGCAATCACCATCAAGGGAATACATTGTTTTCTCATTAGGTCTAAATGTGGCTTCGGGCGCAAAAAAAGCTTTATCCTTATCCGGTGAACTGAGATAAAATATTTCACTCTTCTTCTCTTCTTCCAACCTCTTCCTTTTATCAAGAGGAAGATCGATTTCGAGTGAAGGAATTTCCTCTTCTACTTCATTAGGGTTTAGTTTCTGACTAGAATTATTGTTTTCCCCGAGTTCAGATTCGCTCTGAAGTTTTACTTTATTTCCACTTGATTTAGAGATTTCTTTTTTTATGGATTGACCAGAATTTCTATTTGTTTCAAGAACCTGCACTCTTTGTCTAAGAGCATTTAATTCTAATTCTAAACTTCCATCATTGCTTTCTCCAGCATTATAGCTTTGAGAGGATTTTATCCTCTTTCGCTTTTCTTGTTTTGCTAGTAGAAGTAATACAATCAAGATAAAGCAGACAGCAAGACCAACTCTATGTATCCAGATTTCTGTGCTACTTATAGAGTCTATTTGAAAAAATAAAAATGGAATTGTTGTTATGGCAGATGTAAAAAATACATTCATTTGGGGTCTCAAATTATTGATTTACAACCTTTGCAGCTAATTCGTTTAATAAACCTATAAAGGGATAGAAAAATAGGGTTTCTTCTAAACTGGAAGCAGTGTCATTAACGTCTTTTTTCCGATCATGTAAACCTTGCAGTAGATAATCGTGAATGTTCTCATTACGAATTTCTTTAAATACCTCGTAAGAAGCACTGGATACACCGAAAGATTTGTTGAAATCCAGCTTTGTATTAATTTTATCAACAAGAGAAAAGAAGTTTGAAACATTTTCTAATACTTCCTGAATGACATTTTCTCCAATCTCATCATAAGTCAAGGATGAATTGAATTTTGTGCCGTTAGTTCCAACCTGAGTATGAATAAGGTTTTCTATTTCTAAAATTTCCTCTGCTTTAAGAGCACCACGTGCAGTTATAATCTTAGGAGATTCATCAATTCTCACCTCAATATTAGCATCATCCTTATTATAAACCTCATTAAAAATCTCATTAAATAAACGACTCACTTTTGTAAGGGTGGAATCCAGTAGATTAATTGATTTGGAAGCGGTTCCACTAAAAAGAATATGACGTGGCAAAGCAAGTCCCGAATCTTTCATCAGTTGAGCCAGGTGATAAATCAGAGCACTATAGAAAATGACAAATACAACCTTAGTTTCCTGATCTTTCTTTAGAAGGGAAAAATAATCTATTGTGAGATTCTCTTTATTTAAATGATGGTTATCTTTCAACGAAAAGAAATAATTTGAAACGTCTATGGATTTTCCCCGTCCATAAATTTCTTCTAATATTTTAATTTCAGTTGCTGTTTTATCCTGATTCGCAATAAGTTTCTTCTTAATTACCGAAGTGAACTGCTTTATAAATCCATTGTGGGTGATACTGTTGGAATAACCATCTCCAAAAATTGTATTCCCGGCAAATTTAAAAGATGATATAAGCTTTGGTCTATTCTGTTCAAAAATTGTAATGTCTGAAGTCCCTCCTCCTACATCAATGGTTGCAGTTGGTTGTGTATGATTCATCAATGCTGTGAAGCCGGTGTAGTAGTAAAATGGAGCAATGCTTTCTGGCAATGATCTAAGATTGGCAAGATCGCTCACACGAAACACATCTAGATACTCAGCTTTCCAAATATCTTCAAAAAGATTGCGTTGATTATATGTCATGCTTGTGGGATAAAGCCACGTTATTTTAGTTCTTCCCACGTTTCCGTCGGTCATTAAAACCTTATTCTTACATAACAATAAGAGCTCCCGAATGAATTTTTTGATTTTTTCATTATTGAAGTTTTCGTTGAGATGAAGCCACTTTAAATCAGTGACCTCTTCTAAATGCTCTGAAATATCCACTTTCCCGTAATCAAAACCAATGTTTACATCGCTGAATAAATAATGTGGCCTATCATAGTTAATAGATTTGTTTTCTAAAAGAACTGATCTAAACGGGAAACTATAACGCTCATTTCCCAGTTCGTTTGGAATAACCTCCTGGTTTAAAAGCTTTTCACAAACTTCTGAATTTACTTTAGCCTGACCTCTTAATTCCTCTTTCTTATTTCTTAAGTAACCAAAATTTGATTTTTCCAGACTATATGGATTTGGCTGCTCACTATTACTGGTTTTATATTCAATATGTGTATTAGTGGTACCCAAGTCTATTGCAAATTCGTAATGTAGTCCTGTATTTTTATGCTCCTTTAGCTTTGGAATTAAAATGTTTTTTATAGCCTCCGTTCCAACAACAACATAATCAAAAGGTGATTCTGTGAGGTAATAGGTACTGTGAAGCCCCTCCATTTTCATTCTTTCCCTTTCATTCATGACTATGGAAGTGTTGTCTTCACTCTTATAAAAGGTGAAATTATCCATCGCCCGGGCAGTTTCATTTTCGGCAACAGCAACTGCATAATCTACAGGTACAAACTTTGATTTTGCAAATGGATATATTCCTAAGGTAAAATCCGTATCCAAAATATTCCCCACCTTGTGAGGGTTCAAGGTCAGAGAAGAGGTCTTACTATACCTTTTTGTATAGGGAATTGATTTACCTTTTTGAATGGGAATATTCAATGTAACTTCTATAGAATCCCCGGCAATGGATTGAAACTTTAAAAAGTTTTTGTTTTTCAATATATCTTCTGTAGTAAAATAGTCGAAAAAGACTTTTGTAAGTGGAAGCAGATAATTCTCATATCCAGGAATGCACAAATACTTCTCTTCATCTATTTTATAAGGTAGTTTAAAAATATTTTCTGTTAAGAGGTCTCCAATGGTTAGATAGGGATAATGATCCTTTACTCTTGGAAGCGTCCGCGCATCAAGGGGATTATTATCAAATAACGGTACTTTCGTATCGGATTTCCATTCCTCATCTGTATATATCCCCCTATCGGTGTATGTATCTATAGGTAATACCAATGGTGGCCTAGCAACATTTTTGTGTGTAAGTATTTTAAAATCACTATTAACAGGATCTCTGGGAATTTGCTTCTGAATACGGACGCCTGGTAGAGGCTCAACAAAAACACCTGAATTAGTTGGAAGGGTAAGATCCAAAAAATCATTACTACCATTTAGTTGGGAAAGTGAATTGGCAAAAGCAACATCAAAACTAGAAATATGTGACAGAGTAAGATCTAAATATTCCTCAAATTCTGGAAAAAGTGAAGCGAAATTACTTTGTTGTTTTAAATAGAATAATGCCTTGATATATTTTGGATCTCTTTTATATAATGCTAAAGGTTGGTTGTCCAACATTTTATCATTCCCGCAATGTATATCAACACCCACCTTTACAGAATCAGCGGAAGCAAAAAATAAGGTTTTGGGAGAAGTACCACCAATAACCCTATTATTATATTTTAAAATAAATATATCTGAAAGCTTATCAAAATTGTTGGATTTTGCATCTGAAGATGTAAGGAACAATTCCAGAGTTTTCCCTAGATGCTTTAACTCTGAGGAGTTAGAATCTTTCAGTTTCTGTAGATCTCCTTTTTTATTCCATACTTCAATAGAAATAGTGTCTAAATTTTTTTCCAGATTAAAAAGGATTTGACCTATATCTAATGCATTGGAAACTAGCCTATGGCTGTCTTTTCGGGAATCGAGATCTACATCAATCCTCGCTTCATCGCTTACAGTTTTAAATGCATTTCTAACCAGATCCAATTGTGCAAAAGGGCTGGGAATAGAAGTTGGTAATTTTTTACCATCAGTTTCCTGGACTGTAATTGAATCAATGGCGCCTCCACCAATTTGACTGGAATTGAACCAATCGGTCTTATTTGATCCGGAATTATTAAAAATTCTAAAAACCTTTGCCATCTTAATCTATTTTGTAATTGAATTAACTTGTATTTCTGTAGCTCTATCAAAGAGTTTCAAAAAGTCTGATCCCTTATCATCTGTTTTTTGGCTCGTCTTATATTCGGAGTTTAAAATCTTATTGAATTTATCCCCGTCTGCAGGATTGTCCCAAAACTTTAATCCGGGCTTCTTGACTTCATAATCTTCAATAAAATTTAGAAGCTTAGGATAAGAAACTTCGGATTTAAAGGGATTAAATGCTATATCGTTTTTCTTCATTTCCTGGATCCAGCTTAAGAAATGTTCCCCGAAATCCTTGAGATATTGATCGTACAAGCCATCATTTGAATATACCTCTTCAAGATGTATATGCCACGGGGATTTTTCGAAGTCTTTTTTGTTTTGATGAAGGTGCTTATGAAACAAAAACATTAAATACAATTTCGACATTGGGGTAAGAACCTGTTTCTTAGACTTCCCTCCTAGGGTTTTAAAACTAAGCCGCCGCTTCAAAGCGGCCTGAATTCCAAATTCCTTGAATGATGTTTGTACAGCCTTTTCATCCTTGGTTTCAAGATTTTGCAAATCCCACGTGAAATCAACTATTGCCAAGGCTGCGGCAAATTCAAGAAAATGAGCATCATTTTTTTGAGCAGCCTGTCCATCATTATGCTCATAAAAATTTGCCACATCTTCTCCCAGGGTGTAGAAAGAATTCAATTGATTATTATTCCCAAATATAGAATTAGAATAAAAAGAAAGAGCAGCTTTGGCCTTCCCCATAAAACTTGAAGAATCTATCGTTTGATTTGCAATATCTGTTGGTGTATTAATTTTAAAATAAGGCATCATTGAAAGAGCTCCAATTTTTGAATTCGCAACATTCTTGGAGTTCGATAAATTAGGATCTATCTTTCTAAGATTGCGCAGTAGGAGTGGAAAGCCAGCAGCACCGGTTCCACCAAATATGGAGCTTACAATAAATATGGAATCATCCGGTTCAAAGGAATTTAAAAAGACTTTATACTCTTTTGAATTTTTAAATTGATTTAAAACAATACTACCAATATTTGGATTTCCTTTAAAGCCAACCGTCATATCCGCATTTAAATTGTTTTCAGAGAAAAAGAGGTTTATTAGAGCCTTATTTTCCGAAGAAAGAGAGCTATATCCTATAAACTCACGAAACTTTTCATTCTGGGCACCACTAACATCCAGCATTTTAAATTTATCCCCTATACTTCCAGCAGAATTAGAAAGTTCACTTAGCGTTTTAATTTTTGTGGTGAAAAGTCCTTCCTCATACTGTGCCTTTTTATTGATCTTCATATAGAGATCCAATAATTGTTTAGTCCTGGTTAAATCTCCGTTACCAAAGTCAGGATCAATCAAAATAGGAACTACGGTGTCAATATCGTTAGATAATTTCACTCCTGAAGCAAGCATAAAAGTAAGGGATTTCATAACCCTTGCACCTGTACCGCCAATTCCAAATACATATAATTTTGACATAATTTAAAAAGGGTTTTTGGCATTGTTAATACTAACGGTCCTACTCCAAATCCAACTAAACAGAAGCGCAGGTATAATTGAAAATACAACAGCCCAGAAAGATAATTGGAGAGTGAAGGAAACAGCACTCATATCACTCATTTGTTCATTTTGAATAGGATTATACATACTGTTTGAATACAACCAGTAATATGCCGTAAGAAACAGCAATACAGCGGAAATTAAAAAGGTAACAAACCATTTCCACAATTTTACAGGTTGTGGATCGATAGGCTTATAGAATACGAAGAATACTAGTATAGGTATTATTATTAAAAAAATTCCCAGCATTTGATAATCATGGGCTTTGTGCACATAATCTGAGAACTGCTGATCGTAAATCAGAAAATCTTCAAAACGATTTGCGAACCAATCATTCATAATTCAATTTTTATTTAACTGTTAATCTAATAGAGTATATATTCTCTCCTTTGTTTACCTCGTCATAAGCTTTTAATATCCCACCTATAAGTTTATCAAACCCGAATGTATGTTGTGTATCCCCTACAATTTCTGTGTCATCGTTAATGCCTGTTTTATTAATCCAGTTAGGAATTTCATTTTTAAGCTCAACTTCAAAGGTTTGGAGAAATTTTTTATCAGTTTTCAAGAAGAGTAAATGGGTAAAATTTGTTCCTTCTAAGGACTTCTCAACAATTTTCAAATAGTCCTTTGCCTTATCATCCAAACCTGAATCTATCGCCTTAATATTATATAGTTCATATTCGTCAGATGTAACGTTATAATTACTTATATCCAGAAGATGATTATTTGGAAGAGGAGTTTCTGAAAAATCGACGGCTACAGCAAATCCAAATTGACCCCTGTTCTCTCCCCGACCAGCTTCTTCTGCATCTTGTATTGAATGTACAGGATATGATCCCCGATTTGTGTTTTTAAAATTACCAATGTCACCTACACTGTGTTCAACAATGGAGTATGCAATTGGTTCGTTACTGTTTTTAACACTGTAAACGAAATCTTGGTAGCCCGGTAAATTATACAACTTCAATTTCTCTGAAAATTCTTTCAGAAGTTTACCATCCCCGAAAAACCATATATAATAAGGCCGCTTTTGGTTTATTTCAATTCTACCGCCCACCGCAGGATAATAAAATCCATTGTATTCAGAATCCATTTTTAACGTGAGGGTGGCAAAATCTTTTTCTTGTAAAGTTTTGTAAAAATAATTTCTTGTTTTTAAAGCCTTTTGTTCAAGATTTCCCAACAGTTTTTCTCTTGTACCTTCGACAGAATAAATGGCATCTGTAACAAGAATCGAGACACTGCCGTTTTCGTGACCATCAAGTAAGTTTTGAAATATGAGATGGAGGTCGCTATTATTAGTATCTCCTTCTGAAGGAATTCCTTTATTATACAGATAGTTTATGAAAGCGTCCAGATCTTGATTTAACGGATAAATTTTGGTGTTCGCTGCAAATAATTTTACCGTATCCAATGGTAACAAATCAATATCCCTAAGCAAAGTGTTTAGAGTTCGATTGAAATCAGTGCTTCCCTTGGTGTAAGGATCCATACTTCCTGAATTTTCTAAATAGAAGTTAATGCTTCGTAAGCTGTTTCTAGCTTTAGTTTGGTTTTCTATTGTATTCCCTGTGTTAATATCCTTTTCTGAATCCTTATTTCTATTAGTATCATTTTGACAGGACTGTAAGAGAAAACAGAATAAAATAATTTTTGTAATATGTTGGAAAAATATTAGTAAAGACTCTCTCTTTTCCGAAGAAAATTTAGTTGAAAAAAGATTCATATTTATATTCAATATAGGTTTGTGTTAGGTGAAGAGTAGGGAACTGTATAATTAATACAATTTATGGGTTTTAACAAATTTTTATCGTAAAATTTTAACTATTTTTTTGGAGGAAAAATCTTAACAGCATTTACTATGGAATGAACATTATTTGAACAATGGTAAAAATATTAGCGAAAAAGGATAGATGAGATCATAATAAAAAATTGAAAACAATCTATTTGGACTTTTACCCAGGTTCTGGCAGGAAATAAAAATTAAAAAACTCTAATAGACCAATCTTCTTGTGATTTTGATGCTACCGTAATAATTTACAGGGAGATGCTATTCATCGTTCTATATTAAAGAAAAGTTAGTAATACTGAATTGGAAAATGTATCAACATTAACTCTTAAAGCGTAATCCACATAGCTCCTACTTCGCTTACTCTTCTAAAATTACTTTACGCACTAATTCATTAATTGCCATAGAGTTAATGCCGCCATTAGGATTCTCCTCAGTTACAATTAGTACTTTGTCATCCTCCCAAGTGGCACTATCATGTAATACAAAACCATCATCCAAATAACCTTTTAATTTTTTCTCCCATTTTTCCCTGTAGCTGGTTTTAGCCATCATACCTAAATGCTCCCAATAGAATTCTCTACCCGTTACAATGTTTTGAACTGTAAAATCTGGCTTTATGGTTCTTCCAGAAGTTTCAATCTTTAATTTATCCTCATAGGCATAGGTAATAGTATCCTTGTATTTGTTAAGACAATTTGCAATAATAACTTCATTTTTACTTAACATTGGCTCACCCCTTTCACTTATGTTAATATAATTTGCATCATAAAATTTCTGATTTATCTCTTTGAGAGCGGGAAATTGGAACAGATCCGTAAAACGACGTGCTGTAGCTGATGCTTCAGTAGATGCAAGTTTTAAAAAGTCTCTAAATTCCCCCTGATGAAGGATGATGATTTTTTCTTCTTGCCTTGTTAAAGCGGTGTACAATAACTCTTTACTGAGAATGGAACCTTTTGACGGAAGGATAAAAAAGACTGTTTTAAATCCACTACCCTGGCTTTTATGAACCGTAATAGCATAGGCCAGTTCAAAATTGTACTTTCCGTCTTCCTTTAAGTCGCTTGGCCAAAAACGATAGCTATAACCTTTTTGGGTGGAAAATGCTATATCAATTGCCGGTTCACCAGATTGTTTGCTTTTATAAGACCTAAACTGACCTACTATACTGCCAATTTCCCCGTTTGCTATATAATTTAAAGCTTCCTGCTTTTTATCTTGTGGAACAATATGTTGCCAATCCTGCCATTTATGGTTATTTAGATTAATTACTTTATCTCCATAAACCACATTATCACTCCCTTTGGGTTTAGCTATCTGTCTTTTTTTGAAATTACTACCATCATTCAGGTTATGAGCTAACTCTATGGTTGTATATCGATAGGTTGTTTGAACATTTTTATTAACTTCTTTTACACCATATCCGTACCCATTCACTGGAGATATTATCTGCCATTCTTCGATAACCGCTTCTGCATGTCCACTATTAAAATATTGGTAATTACCAACATCTTTAGCTCCAATTTTTCTATTAAAAGATTTGACTAAATCCTCTTGATCAAGATGAAGTTCCTCCTCCAGAACACTTTTAAATAATTTCCTGAAATCAGTACTCTCATACCATTTTTCCAATCTTATATGACGGGTATTTATTTTTTTATTCGCTACTTCATTAAAAACCTCTAAATGATTCTTATCAATTTCATCTCCAAAACATTTACTTAGCTCAACATCTAATCTCCTATCTCCATCCTCAGCTTGTCGCATTATTTGTTGAAGTTGGGCATAGCCGGGACCAACAAGTATTTCGGGATCATGAAATTCTTGTGGTTTAATCGCTTTAACAATATCTACAAAGGGCCGGCCTGTACCTATAGGAGGTAACTGCCTATAATCCCCAACAAGAATTATTCTATCAACTACACCTAGGGAATCGAAGATTGCAGCCAATTGCTCCTCAGTAAGCATTGAAGCTTCATCTATAATTAAGTTTTTGGCTCCTGCATTTTTAGGTGCATTTGGATTAAGGTGATATCTACCAGTCCTACCATCATATCTATGGGGATAAAGAAATTGCGCGACTGTTTTTCCGTCCGCTCCCAGCTTTACTCTTGCTTTTCCCGTAGGCGCAAGTTTAATAAGCCCTCCTTCCTGAATTTCAGGAAGCCTTTCAAAGGTTTGAAGCAGGGTGGTTTTTCCTGAACCTGCCGGGCCAATTAAAACACTAAATCTATAATTAGTCAGAACTCGCAAAGCTTCCGCTTTTTCATTTCTTGCTTTTACTTCCTGTTCATAGCCTTTATCATCAGGTTTTTTTGGTAAATATTCTTTTCCGGTATCTACAATAGATTTGTTTATCCCTTCTTCAATAAGCCTGTTCCAGTCTTTTTTAATATTAAATGGTCTTGACATAATTCTCTCAAGATTAAGTCTTTGCCGAAGGATACCTTTTATTTTACTTAATCTTTGAAGTTTCACGAAAACAATATTCCCATTATCTATTAACTGAAGTTCCGACTGACAGAATTCATTTTCTAATACATTTTTTAAAATATCTTCATTAATGGGGAACTCCTGCTCCAGATTTTTTTCCTGTAAACGGTTTAATAAATCATCAAAAGGCAGTAAAGAATGTCCTTCATCTGATGCCATCTCAAGAATCCAAACACATAATGCCCTTATTCGTCTGGGATCTAATCTACTATCCAATTTAACATCATCAGGTAGAGGAAAGGCATTGATGATTTTATCAGGGGGCAATAGCGCCTTTTCGATTTGTCGAAAACTTAAACCATTTTCATCAAATCTGGTTTTTTCAAAAAGTAAATAAAGATTCTCTAAAAGGACTCTTTCACCGCCAAGAGCTTTAAAGTTTTTATTAATATGTTCAGCTTGATCATTATTTAGATAAAATCTGCTAAGCGTTTTATAAAAATCTTTCTTGACTGCAGGTATAGACTCCAATATTATTTTTTCGGTATTGTCACTTAATTCTTGAAGTCTTGGAATAACATCTTTCCCCCTGAAGTGATTTTCTAATACATCCCAGGGGTTTGCGGCTAAAAGATCTCCATAATTTTCCAGAATACTTTTTTCAATTGCCCAGGCTACACTATTACCATTACTAAACTTTAAAGCAGATAATACAGCACCCATACCGGGAAAGGCTCCCCTCATATCCCACAGTTTTGATACCTCCAGATCAATCCATTGCAGTTCCTGTTTAAAATCTTTTTGTAATAATAGTGCTGCTTTTCTAAGTTTTTCGGCTAAAATCAGTAACGAATCTATGGCAACATCATGTTCCACTAATTCTGACGCATAAGAAAACTGCTCAAAATCTGGTGCTACTGCAACGTAATCATGCATTTCCAGATTAGCTTCAGAATCTTTCTGATATTTAATTATATCATGATAAGGCATTAAAAAGCCTTCACTGCTTTTAGATCCATTTAAGGTATGCTCAACACATCTATCCCATGCATAGCTTTTATGCCCATTATATCCTTCCGGATATTTGTAAGGTATAATTTCAGAAAAATCATTATTGACTTTCGCCACACCAACTATTACCCTCTCATTTGTTTCACTCAGCGGTGTATGCTTCGCATAAAAAAAGACCAAAGACTTTCTCTTTTTAAGACAACCAAAAAAAGTGTCGAGAAGTTCCTTTTGATTTTTCGCGTTTTGCACCCAGGTATTACCGGGAAATCCCAGTTTTTGATCTACTTTTTCCTCCAGGTCTACATCATAACCAAGTTCATACTGCTGTGCTTTATCTGAAAAATGCGGTTTATCAAAATTTGCCTTTTCTTTTAGCATCCATTTAAAAGGAATCACATTAAATGAATAGGGCTTATGATAATAAATAGCAGGTTTAAACTCCTTGAATAATGGATTGATATTTACCCAAGCATGCTCAAGCTCCCGGGAATATTCATGAGGTGAGAGAAAAGTCCCTTTCTCAGTAATACAGGGTGGTAAATTGTTATCCTGAATGTGAGCACCATCTTCTTCTTTTACATGATCTTTTTCACTATCAATTTTTGGCAGGATTCTGCAAAATGAATTATCCAGAACATTACAGCATATCGTGCCATTCCATTTGTTATCATGCCATGGGACTCTTGCTGAAAGATGTTTGGTGGGTAAGGTTTTATCCATTGCACAGAATGTTTGTATTCAGTTTTTAATTTACTAATCAAAATTCACTTAGTCAATTAATTTTATTTTTTTTGATAATCTCTCAACAAAGCCTACTAGAAATTCCAAATGAATTTACCAATCTTCTAATTTTATAACCTATTTCATTTATTCTTCTCCTAAAAATATAAAATACGGATCTTCCATATAATCCGGAGTAAGAGGTCTGCTCGCTCTAAAAGATTCCAGGTATATTTGGTAGGAAATATCAAAAAGAGGCTTTAGATCCTCTCCAAACCTGTATATCCCCGCCTTTTCCCTCTCAAAGAAACCTGCTTCAACAAACATGGGAATAACTGCGTATAACGCATTCTCCATAGAACGGTTTCCTCCGTAAATACCAGAAATAGTTTTTTTAATAGCTTCGGTGCTAATGATCTCCTGTACAGCAAAATATTTCCCAATGGTTGAAAGCAGATCAAAGGCAAAAGGAAAGGTAGAATTTACC
>JAGXIK010000126.1 GCA_024635715.1 Gillisia sp. | reverse complement strand
TTATGTATTTTATTTTCGTAAACATGAATATTAATAAAGTATTTGTTATAATTCTTCTTTTTTTTGTTGGCCATAAAATAGTTCTTGCACAAATCTATAATGGCAATGGTACGGTAGATTTTATTTCTGTTGCACCTCTAGAAACTATTAAAGCAAGTTCCAATAAATTGAGGGGATTGCTCGACTTAGAAAACCAAACATTTGCTTTTGTTTTATCGGTTCAATCTTTTGATGGTTTCAACAGTCCTCTACAAAAGGAGCATTTTAACGAACATTACCTTGAAACCAAAAAATATCCCAAAACAGAATTCTCAGGGATGATGATTGGGATGGATGAATGTATTGAACCTTGTAAAAAAACAATTTATGCAAAGGGAAAATTAAAGCTTCATGGTATTACAAGGGTAATAACGATACCTGTATCCATTGAACGGAAAGATGACATAATCAATGCTTCTGCCGTTTTTAAAGTACCATTGTATAATTTTGAAATAACAGTTCCTAGGATACTGGAATCAAAAATTGCTCCTGAAATATCAGTTTATGTCAAGTTAATTTTTACTGAAACAGATGAATAACTCTTGTTGGTTCATATTAATATTACTAATAAGCTTTGCAAATAATGTTTTAGCAAGTGAGGTTGTTCTAATTGCAGAAGATCCCATTATTGATCTTTTGAAAGACAGCAACGAAATAGTATACATCCAAACAAAGCAAGATATTTATGAATTCTCCGGTGAAGCCCCATTAATTTGGCAATACTCAAGTAAATATAATATCGATTTTTCTATCGCAATCTCAAAAGGTAATTTCCTTTTGACTCACGGGAAGGGCTTCAGTTATATTGAAAATAATCAACAAGTTTATATCGATTCACTGCCTGAATTAATCACAACTGTCAAATTGCATGATTCTTACTTACTTTTAGGGACTGCGGGAAAAGGTTTATTTTCTTTTGATCCAAAAACAAGAATTGTAAAAAGCATTCCAGAAGTCAAAACAGGATTTGTGAATGATATTCTGGTAACTGATAAAGTTATTTGGATTGCACATGATAATGGCATAAGTCTTTTAAATAAAGCTAGCCTCACACTATTTCAAAAATCAAATCTCTCTGCTTTAATAAGTAAGCTATACAAGGCTAAAGATTATATTATAGGAGTTGGTGAGTTTGGAAATCTGTACAAAATTCAAAATAATGGCAATTATACTGGCCAAACGCAAGGAATGGTTCATCCAAACATGAAGTTTTCTTCAAATAGTGTAGATGTTTATGGAATAAGCCCGGAGGCATATTACAAATTGAGCTCTGATTTGACGTTTGACTTAGTTGCAAAGGGCAGGTATCATCACATTCTAACGCATAAAAATGTTTTATTATTGGTTCAAGGGAATAAACTATATAGAAAGGATATAACACAGGAAATCTATTCGGAAGGGCATACTAACTTTTCTCTGTATGCCGAAAACGACAGCATTTTATGGTCAGGTCAGGAGGGTAGAATCGTTTGTTTGAAAAACGGTTTACCTATTAAAACTGTTACCCTTAAGTCTAATTTAAGAGATGTCTTTGTTTCTTCCTTACTGGTTGATAATAAAAACATTATAGCCGGAACTTTGGGTGATGGTTTATACGTTTTTGATAAAGGGGGCAAACAATTAAGGCACATTTTACAGAAAGAGAGTTTTAATAAAAACAATATAATTCAACTAAAGGAACAGGATTCACTAATATGGGTGGCCTATTTAAACGGATTATTAACTCTTAATCCTGATAATTTAACGATTGAGAGAGATTTCAAGGAATTATTAGGGAATAATTATTTGTTTAACTGTCTGCCAATAAGTACAAACGCTTTCTTCATTGGCACTTCAGGAAATGGGATATTGAACTATAATAATGGCAGCCTAAGTACATTGCTTGATAATCATTCTATCTATACTCTGGCAGTAAAAGGCGACAGTGTCTTTGCAGGAACAGAAAAAAATGGCGTCTACTGTATTAGTTTAAAAAACAACAAAGTACGACAGATATCTACTTCAAATAAGGTTCTTAATATTGTTCCCCTTCAAAATGGAATTGTATTAGCAACTGATAATGAAAACTTATATATCGATGATGCTATTAATTTCACCTACTCATTGCCCAGATTGGGTTTGAATGGTATGAATATTAACTCAGTAACGGAAAATTCCTCTTCAATTTACCTGGGCTACGAAAATGGTATTCTCGAAATAGAGAAATCAAAACTTACACAACTTGGGAATTTGTATTTTAGCCTGGATAAGCCTTTGCTTTTTGAGGAAGAGGTAAATGACAACAAATCAGAATTTAAGTTTAACGAGAACACCTTTACATTCAATTATCAGCTTTATAATTATTATAATCCTGATAATAACCAATATAAGTACCGATTGTTAGGTGTGGATTCCACCTGGCATGTAACAGGTCAAAAAAGGATTCAATACTTTAAACTTCCTTCCGGGAAATACCAATTTCAAGTTTCGGCAGGCACTCATTCCGGTTTTGAACCTAAATTGATTAAAGAATATTCATTTGTAATCAATAAACCATTTTGGCTTAGCATTTGGTTTTTAGTTTTGTCATCTACCTTACTTTTATTATTCGTATTCTATGGCTTTAAACAACGAGAAAAAAGACTTCTAGAAAAAGAAAGACTTCGAAGTGCCAGAACAAGGGCCGAAATAATTCAGCTTAAATCACAACTGGATCCACATTTTCTATTTAATAGTTTAAATTCTTTGGCTGAAATAATCGAGGAGGATACAGAAGCAGCGTCAAAATCTCTATTAGAGTTATCAGATTTATATCGTAGCATTTTAAAGTTCACGGAGGTTGATATAATATCATTAAAAACGGATGTTGAGTTGGCAAATCAATATTTTAGAATACATCAATTACGATTTGAAGATCTGATCCATATAGATATAAATGTTCCTCATCCAGAATCAAAATCAATCGTTTCAATGTCGTGCCAAATACTAATTGAAAATGCAATAAAGCACAATATCATTAATCGAAAAAACAGATTGTATGTATCTATTTATATGGAAGATGATTATCTTGTTATAAAAAACAATAAATCAGGATCTAACACAGCTGGGAAATCAGAGGGCATTGGGCTAAAGAACCTGGAGCAAAGATTTAAACTATTAACGAAAAAGAACATCCAGATTTTAAATAGTAATGAAACTTTTATAGTAAAATTACCCCTTTTAGATGGTTAAATTTATAATATTAGAGGATGAGCCTGCTGCATTAAGAAGGATTAAAAGGCTTATTAGGGAAATAAGGCCTGAGTACACCTTAGTGGGTGATGCTGATAATATTGCCGATGGAGTTGTATTACTTAATCAGCATGATTGTCAACTTATTTTATCAGACATACAGCTTTCTGACGGATTATGCTTTGAAATATTTGAAAAAACCAAAAACAAAATCCCTGTCATTTTTATTACAGCTTACAATGAATACGCAATAAGGACTTTCGATTATAACAGTATACATTACCTGGTAAAACCACTCGTAAAAGAAAAACTGCATAAAGCCATTAACAAATTTGAGGAACAAAAGATTATACAGCTCAATCTTGAACTTCATACTTATTTTAAGACAGGTGAATTCATATCGAATAAAAAGATTTTAAGCAAAATAGGAAACAGTACCAAAGTACTTGAAGCCAATAAAATTGCCATTATCTATTTTGAAGATCGCATTACCCGAGCCATTCTTTTTAGTGGTGCAAAGCATTACCTGGATTATAGTCTTAATCAACTTATGGGAGAATTTCCTTCCGGATTATTTTATAAAATAAACCGTCAACAGATTATAAATAAGGAAGTGATAAAAGAAATCAGAAAGCATCCGGGCAACCGTTTAAAAGTTATTCCTTCCGTGTCTATTCATGCAGATCTGATAGTTAGCAAAGAAAAAACTCCTGATTTTAAAAACTGGTTTCAATCCTAAACCAAATCCCGTTCATACATCCTTTTCACCTGCTCGTACACTAAAAGTGGATATCCTTTAGTGGATTTATGTTATTTGAGTATTGAAAAACAATATCATGAAGAAAATACTAATACTAATTATAATCATAGCTATTCTGGTGGCGGGGGGAGTTGGTTTCTATCTCTTTAATAAAAAAGTCGGAGGACTGGAAAAAGTCAAAGCCGACTATACAATAGCGGCTACTATGCTTTATGATGCATTTGAAACGCAAGAACAAGAAGCTAACGTAAAATATCTGAACAAAATTCTACTTGTGGAAGGAACGGTTGTAAAGGTTGAAATTGACGAGAAATATTCGAGCATTATTCTAAAAGCCGATAACACCCTTGCTGGCGGCATAAACTGTTCTTTTAATCATGAAATAGAAGGTGTATCCAAGGGAGATATGATATCGATTAAAGGTAGGTGTCAGGGATATCTCATGGACGTAATATTAACCAATTGCAATATAGAATATGAATAAAATAATAAGAACGATCACAGCAGGCTTTCTGTTCATTTCAGTAACAACTTCCTGTGAGTTCCATAACGAAGAGGAACTGTACGGAAAAGAAATAGATGCCCCAACACAAGTGAGTTATTCAGCCGACATATCTCCCATTATACAAATGAGTTGTTCGACCATAGGGTGCCATACTCAGGGAGGTTTTGGAAACGGTATTTTTGAAGATTATGCCGGAGTAAATGCAAAAGTTAATAATGGTTCTTTAAGACAAAGAGTTCTAATAGACAGGGACATGCCTCCTGGAGGAAGTTTGTCAGACAAAGAACTTGCAATACTTAAAGCCTGGATAGATAATGGAGCGCCAAATAACTAATAAAAAATATAAATGAAATGAAAAACATAATAGCTATAGTACTGATTTGTATGTGTAATATAACTTTTATGCACGCACAAAAATACCTTACCCGTACTGGTTCAATTAGTTTTTTCTCAGAAGCTCCTTTAGAAAACATTGAAGCTTATAATAATCAGGTTTCGGGAGTAGTAGACCTTGAGACTGGAGGGATGGCATTTACTCTTTTAATGAAGGCTTTCACCTTTGAAAAAGCGTTGATGCAAGAGCATTTTAATGAAAAATATGTAGAAAGTCAGAAATACCCAAAAGCTACTTTTAAAGGGAATATCAAGGACTTTGATTCATTTCAACTTGGTTCAGAACCAGTCGTTATTGCGGTTACAGGAAAATTAACCATGCATGGAGTAACTAAGGAATTAAGTGTTCCCGCAACCCTTATGAAAGATATAAACGGAAATATTGAAGGAAAGTCGGTTTTTAACATCGATATACAAGAATACGATATTAAGGTACCATCTGCTGTTCGTAAAAATATTGCAGATAATATAGAAATTAAAGTAAACATGGTCTATGAAAAAATGTAAAACTCTTCTTACAGTTGGAGCACTATTCGTATTGGTTTCATTTAGCACTTTTGCACAGGAGGATTTATTAGATCTCTTAAATGCCCAGGAAAATCCTGTTACAACTTACACAATTGCAAGCTTTAAAGGCACCAGACTTGTAAGCGGACATTCGGTAGAAACCAATGCAGAAGGTGTTTTGAATTTTATGATTGGACATCGTTTTGGAGCTATAAATTCAGGTTGGAGAGATTTATATGGACTGGATAATGCCACAGTACGTCTTGGATTCGATTATGGACTTACGGATCAAATAAACATTGGAATTGGGAGAACATCATTTCAAAAGACCATAGATGGAACTTTTAAATGGAAATTCCTGAGACAGCAAACCGGATTGAAAAATTTCCCACTCACAGCCACAGCAGTAGGTACGGTTTACTTTAATTCAAGTGAATGGAGTAATCCTGATAGAGATAATCTTTTCTCTTCCCGTATAGCTTATCATTATTCCCTTCTCCTTGCAAGAAAGTTTGGAGAAGCTGTATCTCTGCAGCTTATGCCTACTGTGGTGCACCGCAATCTGGTGCCCACCAAGGAAGATATGAATAGTGTTGTATCTATTGGGGCTGGAACATCTATAAAAGTCACAAATTCGTTGCGTTTCAATGCCGAATATTACTTTATACCTGAAGGACAAATATCCAGTGACATTGGTGGTCTCAAAGTAAAAAATTCGCTGTCCATTGGAGTTGACCTTGAAACAGGTGGTCACGTTTTCCAACTACACCTTACCAATAGCCGTGGTATGACGGAAAAATATCTTATTGGAGAAAACACAGGAAGTTGGGGTAATGGGGATATTCATTTCGGATTTAATGTAAGCCGTGTATTTACGCTCAAAAAGCCCAAAGAATTTAGAAAGAAAAATCTATAACAATTAAAAACCAATAATTATGAAACAATTTTACAGTTTTAAGAATTTTAGGATGGCTTTGCTAGCTATTGCTATTTTAAGTCCCATATTAATGCAAGCGGAAACCCATGAAGTAGTGGTGTCGAATGGTAAGTTTACGCCAAAAGATATAATCATTAAGGTTGGAGACGTAGTTAAATGGATGAACACTGAAGGATCTCATAATGTAAATGGAAGCCAGGACACCTATCCGGATAATCCGGAATCTTTTGGAAACGGCCCGGCAGCATCGGGTGATTGGAGCTACATGTTCCAGTTCACAATGGCAGGAAGCTATGATTATCAGTGCGATCCGCATGCTCAATTTGGAATGGTAGGGACTGTTACAGTCGTAGATATTTCAACTACAATTCATGAAGTAATGGTGTCTAATGGTAAGTTTACGCCAAAAGATATAATCATTAAGGTTGGAGACGTAGTTAAATGGATGAACACTGAAGGATCTCATAATGTAAATGGAAGCCAGGACACCTATCCAGATAATCCGGAATCTTTTGGAAACGGCCCGGCAGCATCGGGTGATTGGAGTTACTCATACCAGTTCACAATGGCAGGAAGCTATGATTATCAGTGCGATCCGCATGCTCAATTTGGAATGGTAGGGACGGTTACAGTAACAAGTATTACGGGTATTGAAGGGCTGATGGCTAAAAAAGCTAAAATACTCAGTTACCCTAATCCGACCGTAAACACCTTGTTTTTTAAACTTGACGAAAACTTAGGAAAAGAAATTACCATAAACATTTACAATTTAGCAGGAAGCCTTGTTAAATCAAAAAATGCTAAGGTTTCTGAAACGAATAAGATTGAAACCAGCGAATTAATGGTGGGATACTATCAATTACAAATTGTCACCGATAGCAAAAGGTATCAATCCACATTCATTAAAAAGTAAAACAATTTACACTTACTTAGATTGAGATTAAATTTCCCGAAATTTGACAACATTGTCAGATTTCGGGATTTTTATTAT
>JAGXIK010000125.1 GCA_024635715.1 Gillisia sp. | reverse complement strand
TCACCATATCGTCTCCACTTCCTCTAGAGAAAGCCAAAACCTGATCATCTTTGGTTGTTTTTAACCTCTTGTATGCTGCTGCCTTTTTACCACCTGCTAGTGCTTCATTATTATTTTTAAGTGCTCCCAATTTAACCAAGACTGGCCAAACTTTTCCTTTAGTTTTCGGAATACTATCTTTTTCAAAAAACAATAATCTGTGATCCAGATCATATTCTTGCCCGCTATAGATCAAAGGCATTCCCGGTAAGGTGTAAGTAAATGCCAACATTGCTTCTCCTGCATCTCCCATTCTTTCCTTTACGGTACCATTCCATGAGTTCTCATCGTGATTGGTTACAAAATTCATCAAGAAATCATCTTTTTGGTATAAGGTATCGATCTTAGTCATATAGTTATCCCAAGCTTCAACTCCCTGCTTTCCTTGTGCGATCTGATTCATGATATGATGACCTTCCCAATTATATCCCATATCGAAAGCATCATGAAAAAGATCCTTCTTTTCAGATTCTGCCAACATAAATACCGGCTTTACTTCCTTAATAGCTGATACCGCCTGTTTCCAGAATTCAGTTGGAACTTCCCCTGCAACATCTGCTCTAAAACCATCTATATCATGATTCTCAACCCAATATTTCATGTCATTGGTCATTGCTGTCCAAAGTTCTTTATTGTCATAATTAAGATCTGCAGTATCTGTCCATCCCCAAGATTCTCCAGTTTCCGGGTTTAAAGGATCTACAATTTCTCCAGCTTCATTTTGAGTATAATATTCTGGATGCTCTTCAATCCAAGGATGATCCCATCCTGTATGATTAGCTACCCAATCCATGATCACGAACATTCCGTTCTCATGAGCTACGTCTACCATGTTTTGAAAATCTTCAATAGTACCAAACTCAGGATTCACTTTAGTATAGTCTGCAATCGCATAGTAGCTACCTAAGTATTTTTCACGTTCTTTTTCATCTTCAATCTCACTAACCATTTTTCCTCCAGTAGCTTTTCTATTCTTCATAGAAATAGGATATACCGGCATTACCCAAATCACTTTTACGCCTAATTCTTTTAACTGAGGGATGTCTTGAGTGAATGCATTAAAAGTCCCTTCCGGAGAATATTGGCGAATATTTGCCTCATAGATCACAGCATTTTCAAGATCGCTTTCTTCAATACTAACTTTTTGCTCCTCGTTTGGTGTTTCCGAATTTTTCTTTTGTTTATTTTCATCTTTACAAGATGCCATTACAGCAACCATGCAAAATGCTAATGCCATTTTTTTAATCATAGTATATTGAGTTTAAATTAATTGAATTCTATTTTTATAATCGTTTCCTTTTGATCGAATCTTACAGGGATGTTTAATTTGCCTAAGTGCATATAGTTCTTACCTGTATATTTTATTCCGTTTACATAAACAAATTCCACATCCTTTTTTAGGTTCTCTATATGTAGGTCTATAAGCTTTATTTCTGAATTAGCATTCTCCCCAACTTCCTTAGCTATTTTAATAGTTACTGAATCCATATCTAATTCAGATTCCAATTTCACTAATTCAAACATGCCTTTCTCGAATGCATCCGGAGTTTTACCATCGTCATTATATATAACAGCACTGCTCTTTTTGGTTTGCTCGTCATAATAGAAATAAACATCTAAAGTCGAAGCATCATAGTTAGCAGTGGTTTGCATAGGTCTCATTGGAATAAAAGCACCACCTCTCACAAATACCGGAATATGATCTTCTACTACGTTCACAGAAGCTACAGTACCTTTAGAGTGCTTTTCTCCGGTATAGAAATCGAACCAGTTATTTGTTGAAGGAAATATCACCTCTTTAGTAGTGACTCCGGGTCTTAGAATTGGCGAAACCAAAAAGCTGTCTCCCCATAGATAGGTATTAGAAATCGAATACATCTTATAATTTTCAGGCTCCTCAAAGAATAAAGGTCTCATTAATGGTTTCCCCGAAATATGATTTTCGAATGCTAAACTGTAATTATAAGGCAATAATTTATATCTCAACTCAATGGCTTTTTTAGCCAAGGCTTTGGTTTTATCATTTTTAAAAACTGGTTCCGATGCTACCTCTTCTTGCGCATGAGGGCGGAATATTGGCTGAAAAACTCCATATTGCAACCATCTTATATACAACTCATCATCCTCAAGATCTCCAGCAAATCCACCAAGATCGGAGTGCATATAAGCCAAGCCTTGCAATCCCATTTGTAAGCTGATCTCGGGTTGTGGTTTTAACCCATTCCAACCTCTATTTACATCTCCAGACCATGGTATTAATCCGAAACGCTGTGACCCTGCTGCTCCGGCTCTCATTAAAATGAATGGGCGCTCTTCAGGAAATTCTTTTTCATATCCTTCTTTAATCATTTTTGCCCAATAATGACCATATATATTATGCACCTCATCTGCACTTCCTATGCTGTGTTGTAGTTTTGTTGGATGTACTTCTGGTTCTCCAAGATCTCCCCACCATCCGGCTACACCAAAGGATTTAAGATCCTTGTAAATATTCCAAAACCACTCTTTTCCTTTTGGATCAAAAATATCTACCAAGCCTGAATTTCCGAAGTAAAAATCGAATTTAAATGGATTCCCAACAGAATCTGTAGCCAAAACTTTTTGCTCAACAGCATCATCCCATTTTTTGGAAGTGGTAAGTATAAAGGGTTCTGTAACTAATATTGTTTTTACACCTTGATCTGCAAGTTTGGAGATCATTTGTTTCGGCTCCGGGAAAGAATCTTTCACGAATGCTAGATTTCCCATCGTTCCTTTTATATCGTGTCCAAACCAATAAAGATCAAGAATAACAGCATCTACCGGAATGCTGTCCATCTTGAATTTAGCAATAGTGCTTTCTACTTCTTCTTGTGAATGATATCCAAATCTGCTTGAGAAATTACCGAAAGCCCATCTTGGAGGCAATGGTTGACGCCCGGTTAAAAGTGTAAAATTCTCTGTGATCTTTTCCCAAGTTTTTCCAACAACAAGTTGGTAGGTCTTTCTACCACTAATAGTCTCGTAACTTAAGGTGTTGGAATGATCACTATCCAGATCTAAAAATCCTATAGGGGCATTATCAAAATGCAACAAGTATTTTTCTGATGATAAAACTACAGGCAAAGTATAATTTAGCAAGGTAGATTTGGTCCCATAACCATAATCTGCACGATTGTATAATTCTAATCTATTTCCCCTTCTATTCATTCCCAAAGCACGGGCTCCTCCACCCATAAGCATTTCATATTCGGCAATATTGAAATCGAGTTTTTCATGAGTCTCAGATTTGGAATAACCTATTTTCTCTGAGATCACCTCTTCTCCTTCATAGAAATACTTTACCTGAAATGGTTTTTTGGTGATAAGCACCGTAATTCCGGAAGTAGCGATCTTTAATGAATTAGCATCCTCTGTAACTGTTGGTGTTATTTCTGAAGGTTTTAGAACTACAGAATAAGACTCTGCATTGTAAGTCTCCTCTGTTGGAATAAAACTGGTTTCCATGATCTCTGGCGTAAATACCTGAAATCTATAAGCACCATCGTTGGTGCTAACATTTACAACATCTGTAAGCTGCTCAAAACTTTTATAAGTTCTATCCGAATTTTGAGCTGAAATGAAAAAGGAATTCAATCCAAAGAAGATCAAAAGTGACAGGCATTTAATATTATTTGAGTGGAAATCCATAATTGCTATTTCTGATTAATAGTATTTAATCTATTATACTTAATATCTAAACTATACGTCACCCTGTCCCGACGCTTCGGGAGGTTCAGGGTCTCTTTCGGTTCTATTTAGATGCTGAAACGAGTTCAGCATGACGAATATTTTAAGTTACGTTTTTAACCTTATCTCAATTCGATCACTAAAGACGATTTTCCTTTAATGCTCAAGCTATGACTAAGATTAACTTCTACTCCATCGATTACATCTTTACCAGATTTGCTGCCATCTAAACCTTCAGCAAAACGAGAGAGTTCTAATTCTTGTGCTTCAGGATTATTATTGATTACCACCATCACACGCTCGTTTTCATCATATCTAAAATAAACATAGACGTTGTTTTCTGGTAAGAACTGAAGTAATTTTCCGAAGTGAAGGACTTCCTTATCCTTTCTATAATTCAACAATTTTTTAGTAAAAGCATGGTAAGCTTCTTGATCCTGTGTTCTTCCAGCTTCAGTAAAAGCATTATTCTCATCTCCTTTCCAGCCACCCGGAAAATCTCTACGAATATCGCCATCGCCTTTTTCAGCTTTATTGCCTTGCATTCCTATTTCATCTCCGTAATACAACTGCGGAATCCCTCTAGTGGTAAGCACAAGTGTCATCGCCATCTTGTATTTTTCTACATCTCCTTTGTAAATATGATTTATTCTATCTGTATCATGATTCCCTGCAAAGACCAATAAATTATCGATCTCGGAATATAAAAAATCATTAACAAAGTTCTCGTAAGCCTTTACCATACCCTTATCCCAACTAGCATTATCTTCATTGAAAATGCTAGTAATAGCATCATGTAAAGTGAAATCCATTACAGAGGGTAGATTGGAATTATAGCTTTGGATCGCTCCAATTGGGCTATCTTTTTGCCAATAAGAAATTTGTGCCTGATCGTGCATCCATACTTCCCCAACTATGTTGAAATTAGGATACTCATCCATGATAGACTTTGTCCATTTGGCGATTCCCTCTTTATCATTATAGGAATAGGTGTCTACACGAAATCCATCTAAATCGGCATACTCGATCCACCAAATGGCATTTTGGGTAAGATAATTTAAAACTAGAGGATTACTCTGATTTAAATCTGGCATTGTACTCACAAACCAGCCATCTACACAGTATTTCCAGTCTCTTTGAGATCTATTAGGATCGTATTGAGTGGTCATTCTGTAATTTGAATTCGCATATCCGGGGAATTGATGGATCCAATCGTAAGTTGGAAGATCTTTGATCATCCAATGCTCTGCTCCCCAATGATTGGTAACATAATCCATCACCAATTTCATATCTCGCGAATGCATCTCTGCAGCCAATTTTTTATAGTCCTCATTAGAACCATACCTTGGATCTATATTGTAAACGTCACTTTGTGCATACGTATGGTAAGAATAAGCTTTATCGTTATCTTCTAAAAGCGGTGTGCTCCATAAGGCAGTAATTCCAAGATCTTCTAAATAATCCAAATTATTGATCACTCCTTGAAGATCCCCACCATGACGGCCACCCAGTAATTCTCTATTTGCTTTTTCTGTAAGCTTAGGATTAGAATCGTTTTCTGGATTCCCATTAGCAAAACGATCTGGCATAATAAGATACATCGCATCGCTGGCATCAAAACCTTTTCTGAAAGCAGAACCTTCTCTTCTTTCTTTCAACTCATAAGATCTACTGAATCCTTTTGATCCTTTCTTGCTGAAATTAAAAGTATACGAACCTGCAGGAAGTTCTTTAGTTTTGATAGTTACAAATACGTAATTGGAATTCTCTGTCATAAGCACATTTTCTATCAGCACTTCCTTTGAAGCAGATACTTCATACTGAGCAATATCCTTTCCATAGAACATGATCTGGAGATTTTCCTGATGCATATCACTCCACCAAAATGGAGGCTCTACTTTATCTATTTGTGCAAAGCTTGAAAGACTGAAAAGTATTGAAAAAAGAAAAAATAACTGCCTCATAGTTGTATTTTGATATGCATCATCAAATTCTAGTCTAAGACTAAACTTCTACAGAATTATTTGGTTGAACTTCTATAGCTTTTCCTTTCACTAATATTGTGATAGGCTCGGTTCCTTCTAATTTAAAAGTAGTTTTCTCCTTAGTTACATTAACTTTTAGGATCTGATTTCTGAAATTCACTTTAAAAGAATAGGCATCCCATTCGTCTGGAATTCTTGTATTAAATGATAATTGATCATTCACCACTCGCATTCCTCCAAAACCTTCTACAATGCTCATCCAAGTTCCAGCCATACTGGTAATATGACAACCTTCTTTTACTTCATTATTATAATCGTCCAGATCCAATCTGGAAGTTCTTACATAAAACTCATAGGCTTGCTCCATTCTTCCCAACTTGGCAGCTTGAATACTGTGTACACAAGGAGAAAGCGAAGATTCATGTACCGTTAGCGGCTCATAAAAATCGAAGTGTTTGGCAAGATCTTCTTCATTAAATCTATCTTCAAAGAAATAGAATCCTTGTAAAACATCTGCTTGCTTGATGTAGCATGATCTTAAAATTCTATCCCAACTCCATTTTTGGTTTATAGGTCTGCTCGTTTTTTCTAACTTTTCAACAGGAATTAATTCCTTATCCAAGAATCCATCCTGTTGGAGAAAAACGCCAAACTCTTCTGAATAAGGGAAATACATGTTTTCTGCAACTTCCTTCCATTTCATCAATTCAGCTTCAGAAAGATTAGTTAAACCGAAAATTCTATCAAAATCCTCTGCATGTCCATCTTTTACTTTATTCAATGTTTCCAAACAGTATTCGATACACCATTTAGCCAGATAATTGGTATACCAGTTGTTATTTACATTATTCTCATATTCGTTAGGACCTGTAACCCCAAGGATCACGAACTTATTCTTGTCCTTACTAAAGTTTGCACGTTGCTGCCAGAATCGAGCAATAGCGATCATAACTTCCAAACCTTTCTCCGGGATATAATCGAAATCCCCGGTATATCGCACATAATTATAAATAGCGAACACCATTGCTCCATTTCGGTGAATTTCTTCAAAGGTGATCTCCCATTCGTTATGGCTTTCTTCCCCGTTCATGGTAACCATTGGATACAAAGCTGCTCCATTGGCAAAACCTAACTTTTCGGCATTCTCAATAGCCTTATCTAAATGATTGTATCTATAGCTCAATAAATTTCTAGCAACCTGCTGATCTTTGGTAGCCATATAAAATGGAATACAATAAGCTTCGGTATCCCAATAGGTGCTTCCGCCATATTTCTCTCCTGTAAATCCTTTTGGACCAATATTCAAGCGTTCATCTTTCCCAGAATAAGTTTGATTTAGCTGAAAAATATTGAAACGGATCCCTTGTTGGGCTTTTACATCTCCAGAAATAGAGATATCTGCCATTTCCCAAGTTTTGGCCCAAGCATCTTTTTGATCCTGAAGCATGCCGTTATATCCTTTGCTAACCGCTGTGGATAATACATTTTTGGCAGCAACGACTAGATCATTTCTATCATGATTCATATCTGTAACGTAACCTGCAAATTTTCGCAAACTCACTACATCTCCTTTTTCTGCTGAAATCTCATAGGTAAAGACAATCTTATCCTGCTCCTTTTCTTCAATATGAGCAATCTCAACTTTTTTACCGTTTAGTAAAATTTCAGATTGCATAAAGGTACAAGCATGAAATTCTGTCTTTAATGTTTTTGAAACTATAAAGCCCTGATTTTCTGAAGAATTAACCTCCAGGGTTTTCCAGAATTTCTCTTCCCAGTTAGCATCTATATTGGAAACACCACTATCCAAGTAGGGTTGGAAAGTGATCTTGGCATCTCCAGAAATTAATTCTACTTGATAATCTATAGCTCCAGTTTCATCCAATTCTAAAGATAAAAATCTGGTTGCATTTACTTTAATTGTAATGTCATTTGGTAAGGTGGCAACAAAACTACGTTGGTACCAACCTTCCTTCATATTCAGCTCCCTGCGATAATCTGCTACCTTAGTACACGTATTTAGATCTAAAGCTTCTCCATTTACAAAAACATTGATCCCAATCCAGTTTGGAGCATTTAATACTTTTGCAAAGTATTCTGGATATCCATTTTTCCACCAACCAACTTTAGTTTTATCTGGGTAATACACCCCGGCGATATAACTCCCTTGGAAGGTTTCTCCTGTATATTGTTCTTCAAAATTGGCGCGCTGGCCCATTTTCCCGTTTCCTAAACTGAATAAACTCTCTGAAGATTCTACTCGATCCTTATCGAAACCTTCCTCTATGATAGACCAATTGTCTGGTTTTATATAATCTTGATTCATACTTACGTATTCAATAAATTTTTTATAAATTCTATTTCAATTTCTTCAAAACTGCTGAAAACATAATCTGCTTCATGCAGCACATCTTTCTCACCAATTCCAATACTTATCATTCCTGCAATATTTGCAGCTTGAACTCCTGCAACAGAATCTTCAAATACCAGGCAGTTTTCTTGAGCCACTCCAATTTTTTCAGCAGCAATAAGGAAAACTTCCGGATCTGGCTTAGCTTTACTTACATCGTTCCCATCCACAATCGCTTGGAATTTGTCCATCAATCCTGTTTTCTTCAAGATTGGGCGTGCATTTTTACTTGCAGACCCTAATGAGATTGGAATGTTTTGTTCTGAAAGGAAATCTATAATTCTGGAAACTCCAGGCAAGATATCCTTACTGGTAAGATTGGTGATATAAGAAAGATAATGGTCATTCTTCGCCGCCATTTTTTCCTTGAATTCATCTTCAGATAAACTCGTGTTTCCCCATTTTAATATTTTCTCAAGAGATCGCACTCGGCTAACCCCTTTTAGTTCCTCATTTTGAAGCTCTGTAAAATCGAAACCCAAATCGTTGGCCAATTTTTTCCAGGCTAAGAAGTGGAATTTCGCAGTATCTACAATAACTCCATCCAAATCGAATATTACTCCTTTAATTTTGCTCACTGACATTAATTTTTCGTTGTGTTTGAACTCTTAAGGTTAAGATTCCCGCCAAGATCATTGAGAAACCTCCTATTAACAATGCGTAGATAGGTTCATTCCCAAAAAATTCTTTTACTAAAAATCCTAAAATTGTAGCAGCCACAATTTGAGGTATCACTATAAAGAAGTTAAAAACTCCCATATAATATCCCATCTTATTGGATGGTAGTGATCCAGACAGCATAGCATAAGGTATAGATAGAATACTCGCCCAAGCGATCCCTACTCCCACCATAGCTAGTAATAATCCTATTTTATCTGAAAGAAAATAAATAGAAATAAGTCCTAAACCTCCCGCACAAAGTGCCAACATATGAGTGAACTTATTGCTTGTTCTTCTTGCCAATACCGGTAATAGAAATGCTACAGCTGCAGCAACTCCATTATAAACAGTGAACATCACTGTTACCCAATCTGCGGAATCATTGTAAAGTACAGAAGTGGTATCTGATGTTCCGAAAACGTGGCCCGTTACAGCTTGTGTTGTATAGATCCACATAGAAAATAATGCGAACCATGAGAAAAATTGCACCCATGCCAGTTGCTTCATTGCTCTAGGCATGTTGAGCATATCTGTAATTATAATGGTAAACCCATTACGAACTTGGTTTTTTCTCAACTGAGCAACTATTACAAATAGAACTCCTGCTATTAAAAGACCTATAAAAAGGATGTATAGCTCCTTGGTTAAATCTTTATAAAAAATTACGACAGAAAACAGCAAACCAATAATGGCCATTATTGACCCAGTAGTAAATTGTGATTGAATATTTTTCTGCTTGTCAACAATCTCATCATTTATAGACGAGATTGCTTTATCGGCTTTATCGAAAGCAGCTAATTCCTCTGGTGAGTATTCCTTAGATTTAAATACCGTCCAGAGTACTGCGAGTAAAAATACCACGCCACCTACATAGAAAGACCATTTTACAGAATCTGGAATAATTCCTTCTGCTGCAGTATTGCTCACACCAAACCAGTTGGTAAACATATAGGGTAATAAAGAACCTACTACGGCACCTATCCCAATAAAGAAACTTTGCATGGAAAAACCAAGAGTGCGCTGCCTTTCGGGGAGATTATCTCCTACAAAAGCCCTAAATGGTTCCATAGAAATATTTATGGAAGCATCCATGATCCATAAAGTTCCTGCTGCAACCCAAAGCGTTGGGGAATTGGGCATAATAAATAAGGCTAAAGAAGAAAGAATTGCTCCAACTAAAAAATATGGGCGTCTTCTTCCTAGTTTAGTCCAGGTTCTATCGCTAAAATATCCAACTATTGGTTGCACTATTAGTCCGGTTACCGGGGCAGCTATCCATAGAATGGGAATATCCTCTACTTGTGCTCCAAGAGTTTCAAAGATCCTCGAGGTATTAGCATTTTGTAAAGCAAATCCAAATTGAATTCCTAAGAATCCAAAACTCATGTTCCAGATCTCCCAGAAACTAAGATTGCGTTTTTGCATATCGTAAGATTAAATTTCTACTACGACAAGCACTATGACTCGTCAAAATGTATTAACGGAAGTGAAAATATCAGTTTTGACTAAAATTATAAGGTGGTAAAGATATATAAAATTTTAAATGCTCAAAGAGAAATTAGCGTTTTGTAGAATTACGCTCTACCAAACCAGTTTCAATAATGATCGTTTCAAAAGGCTCATCTTCAGAATCATCATTCTCCAATTTTCTTATAAGCAATCGAGCTGCTTGTGCACCCATTTCTTCTCCATGCTGATTAATAGTGGTTAAACTTGGAATAAATCTTTTGGAAAGCTCTCCATCTGTAAAGGCAATTACAGAAACATCCTTTGGCACATCTAGGCCTTGTTCCTTAAAGGCTTTAATAGCATAAATGGCAAAATGCTCATTAACGGCAAAGACTGCATCCATGGATTTATCACTTAAAAATCTGCTTATCTCGTCTTCACTTTCGTCAAAATCGTCCACCTTTAAGATCAAAGATTCATTCAACTCCATATTGTTTTCAGATAATGCTTCTAAGTATCCCTGAGTTCTAAGCTTTCCAACACTTACGTAATCTATGGTACTTATAAGTCCTATTTTTTTACAGCCTAAGTTTATGAGATGTTGCACTGCTTTTTTAGCCCCCAAGGTGTCATCAATAATTACCTTATCGCAATTAATTTCTTCTATAACCCTATCAAACATTACCAAAGGCATCCCCTGTTCTATTACTTCAGTTAAATGATGATAATCTCCTTTTTGCTGAGTTTCTTTTGCTACTGAAAGAATGAATCCATCTGTACTCCCATTCGCCAAGATTTCCATATTTATAACTTCTTTATCGAAAGAGTTATTGGATGTACAAATTATTACATGATAGCCCTTCTCATTGGCTACTTGCTCTATTCCGCTAATCACAGTAGTAAAATAATGATGTACGATCTCGGGGATAATTACTCCAATAGTTTTGGATTTCCTGTTCTTTAAGCTTAGTGCTATATTATTTGGCTTGTAGTTATACAACTTGGCAAAGGCCTTAATCTTTTGGCGGGTATCCTCACTAATTTCAGCACTATCACGCAAAGCTTTAGACACCGTAGAAATTGAAACGTCTAATTCTTTAGCAATTAATTTAAGGGTTAATCTTTTTTTCATAGGGAATTAATAGTAGGACTTGATAGTTTCTTGTAATCTACAACAAAATTACAAAAAACCCCTTAAATCAATTAAATACAAAAGTTGTCAACACGAAAACGTTTTCGTAGTGTTCATCAGGTAAATACGCAAGAAATTAACATATCGTTTACATACATTTAACCCCAGGAAGTGAGAATATACAGTTAAATTTTATTCAAATTAATCAAATTATTTATGGAAAAATTACTTAAAAGTTCGTTGTTTTTGCTGTTAATGCTACCGATGAGCTTTTTTGCCCAACAAACTGTAAGCGGTACTGTTACTGAGAGTGCGACCGGATTACCAGTGCCCGGGGTGAATATTATCGTACAGGGAACTAATAATGGAACAATTACCGATTTTGACGGTAATTACACTTTAACTAATGTTGAAAACGAAAACGTTTTAGTATTCTCCTTTTTAGGATTTACTACTAAAGAAGTTTCATATACGGGACAAGAAACTGTAAACATTCAATTAGTTGAGAGCGAAAATGCTTTGGATGAGATAGTCGTAATTGGATATGGATCTGTTAGAAAAAAGGATGCAACTGGTGCAGTAAACCAAGTTTCTACCGAGGATTTCAATAAAGGTCAAATAAGTACTGCTGGGGAATTAATAACTGGTAAGATAGCAGGAGTTAATGTTACCTCTGGAGGCGGTGCTCCTGGTGAAGGTCAAAATATCGTAATTCGTGGTCAGGGATCCTTATCTTTAAATAGTTCTCCTTTAATAGTTGTTGATGGAGTGCCGATAAATGATTCTAATGTGGGAGGATCCAGAAATGCTCTAGATTTCATTAACCCAAATGATATTGAAACTATGACCGTTCTGAAAGATGCTTCTTCTACAGCCATTTACGGTGCGAGAGCTGCAAACGGAGTGATCTTGATCACTACTAAAAGAGGGACAGGACAAGAATTTAAATTTAACTACTCTGGATTTACTAGTATTTTCCGTCCAACAGACTATGTAGACGTATTAAATAGTGATCAATTTAAAACCTTAATCAATGAGGTTGGAAGTCCAGAAGCTATAGAAAAACTTGGTTCCAGCAGCACGAACTGGCAGAAGGAAATTTATAAAGAAGCAATTGGTTTCAATCATGATTTAAGCGCAATGGGTAACATTGGAGGTTTTATGCCAACAAGAGCCAGTGTAGGATATACAGATCAGGATGGTATTCTACAAGGAGACAACTTCTCTAGAACTACTGCATCTGTTAGTTTACGTCCAAATTTTTTAGATGGTCATATAAAGGTAGAAGTAAATGGTCGTGGTATGTATACCGAAAATACTTTTGCTAACAGAGATGCAATTGGAAGCTCAGTAGATTTTGATCCTACACAATCTATTTTTGATGCAAACTCACCTTTTGGAGGTTATTTTACTTGGTTGAATAATGAAGGAGTTCAAAATAGTTTGGCTCCTACAAACCCAGTTGCACTAATTAATCTTAGAGATGATACTGCAGAAGTTAGAAGGTTGATTGGAAACGCAAAAGTAGATTACAAATTGCATTTCTTTCCAGATCTAACAGCAACGGTAAATGTTGGATATGATAAATCAAATAGTCACGGTAGAAATATAGTTTCAGACCAAATGCCTTCTTCTTCTTTAGACTGGAATGGTTCTTATTCAAATTACGTTAATAACGCGACTAATAAGTTATTTGATGCCTATGCAACTTATTCTAAAGATATAGATCAACATTCAATCTCTGCAGTAGCAGGATATTCTTATCAGAGTTTTGAAAATGAGAATTACAGCTTTGATAGTGAAGCTCAAGAAGATGGTAATGATTTTGAATTTATAGATAAATGGAAAAGCACACTTCTTTCTTACTTCGGGAGAGCAAATTATAATTTTGATGACAGATATTTAGTAACTGCAACACTTAGAGCAGATGCATCTTCAAAATTAAACCCAGACGATCGTTGGGGATATTTCCCATCGTTCGCAGTAGCTTGGAATGTTTTTAATGAAGATTTCTTTAATTCTAACACTATAGACCAGTTAAAATTAAGAGTTGGTTATGGTGAAATAGGAAATGTAAATGGATTAGGAGATTATAATTTCTTAACTCGATATACGGGAAGTAGATCTAATGCAAATTATCAATTTGGATCTGGATATTTCCAGACCTACCGTCCAGAAGCTTATAATGAGGATTTAAGATGGGAAATTGGTAAAACTTTAAACGCAGGTATAGACTACTCTCTTTTTAATAGTAGAATTTCTGGTTCTGTTAATGCTTATCTTAAGAAAACTGAAGACCTTATTAGCTTTGTAACTATAGATCCTTTTACTAATTTCTCTAACGGAATTGATAAAAATATTGGTGATATGGAGAACAAAGGGATAGAGTTTGAAATTAACGTAGTTCCTGTGCAAACAGATAATTTAAAATGGAGCATTGGTTATAATATTTCATACAACAAGAATGAAATAACAAATCTTCCAGATCAAGTTGAAGTTGGTGGAATTAATGGTGGTACTGGGAATAATGTTCAATTACACAAAGAAGGTTACTCTCCATTTAGCTACTGGGTATACAAACAAGTTTACAACGAGGATGGAAGACCAGTAGAAGGAGCTTATGTAGATAGAAACGGTGATGATCAAATAAATGATCAGGATAAATACCTATACAAAGATCCTTATGCAGATATAATAATGGGATTAAATACCAACGTTAACTTTAAGGGTTGGGATTTAGCCATTGTATCAAGAGCAAGTATTGGAAACTATGCTTACAACAACATGGCTTCTAGTAAAGCATTTGTAGATAGAGCAACAGCTAACAGCATCCTAACTAATTTGCAATCGGATTATTACAATGCCGGTTTCCAAACAATTACAGAAACTAATCTTCAAAGTGACTACTACGTGCAGGATGCATCATTCTTTAAGTTAGACAATGTTACTTTGGGACATACTTTTGCGAATATCATGGAAGAATCAAACCTTAGAATCTATGGATCTGTTCAAAATGTTTTGACAGTTACAGATTATGAGGGGCTTGATCCTGAAATAGGTGGTGGTATAGATAACAACTTCTACCCTAGACCTAGAACCTTTACTGTTGGTGTAAATCTGAACTTCTAATAATAGAAATATGAAAATGAATTATATAAAAAGATTAATATTAGTCGTTCCGGCACTTATAATAGTGTCGTGTCATGCCGATTTAGATCAAACACCTATAGATCCAGATAGTTTTACTGAAGCTGATGTGTTTGTGAATGCTGAAGAAGCTAAAGGTGCCTTAGCAAAATTATATGCTAGTTTGGCCCTAACAGGACAGGAAGGTCCAGCAGGACAACCTGATATTTCTGGAATAGATGAAGGAACTTCTCAATATTCCCGAATGTTATTCAGTTTAAATGAACTTACTACAGACAATGCAGTTGTTGGTTGGGGTGACCCGGGTCTTCCAAATTTACATGCAATGAGTTGGGGTGCGAATAATGACTTTACTACAGCAATGTACTATCGTCTAGCTCAAGAAGTTTCTTTTTGTAACTCCTTTATCTCGAATGCAGAATCATTAAATGATAATGATGAAGTTAAAGCTTACATCGCTGAAGCAAGATTTTTAAGAGCTTTTGCTTATTACAACTTAGTAGATCTATATGCAAATGTGCCTTTAGTAGATAAAGTTTCTACAGATTTACCAGAGCAGTCTAGCCGTACAGAAGTTTTTAACTATGTAGAGTCTGAGCTTCTTGAAATTCAGGATCTATTGAAAGATAGTGGATCAAATGAGTATGGCCGTGTAGATAAAGTGGCTGCTTGGGCACTACTATCTAAACTTTATCTTAATGCTGAAGTTTATATCGGAGAGCCTCGTTATTCCGAGTCAGTAACATTTGCATCAAAAGCAATAAACTCTAGTTATTCTATAAACACTACAGATGCTAATGGAAATGGTTCAGCATATGACGAATTGTTCCTTGCAGACAACAATACGAATGGAGCTCAAAAAGAATTTATTTTCGCGATAAATTTTGATGGAGTTCAATCTAGAACCTACGGAGGAACTACTTTCCTTGTTCACGCATCTATCGGAGGTTCTATGGAACCTTCTAATTTTGGCGTGAATGGTGGATGGGAAGGACTTAGAACCACAAAAGCTTTGGTTAACAAATTTGATTATGCAGTTACAGCAAAAGACGATGATGAAAATCCAACTTCTTGGGGCGATGGAAGAGCAATGTTCCATAGCGATGGTCAAAATTTAGAGATAAATAAAATTGCCAATACTTTTACAGATGGTTATGCTGTAACAAAGTTCAGTAATTTAAAATCTAATGGAGAACAAGGAAGTGATGCTGGAGGAGATTTTGTAGATACAGATCTTCCTTTAATACGTTTAGCAGAAATGCATCTTACCTATGCAGAAGCTGTTTTAAGAGGTGGTTCTGGTGGTGATCAACAAACTGCCGTGGGTTATATTAATGAGCTAAGAGAAAGAGCTTTTGGTGATAACACAGGAAACATTAACAGTGGTGATCTTACATTAGATTTCATCATAGATGAAAGAGCAAGAGAACTTTATTGGGAAGGTCAAAGAAGAACAGACCTTATACGTTTCAATGATTTTACAACTGGTAACTATCTATGGCCCTTTAAAGGCGGTGCAAAATCTGGAACTTCTGTAGAACCATATAGAGCATTATTCCCTCTACCAAGTAATATAATTTTAATCAATACTAATCTTCAGCAAAATCCTGGCTACTAATAAATAAAAAACAAAATGAAAAAAATAACAAACTTATTCATAGCGTTTATCGCAATCATTAGCTTAAATGCTTGTTCAGAGGACGATGAATTTACCTTTACCGCTAAACCAGATCCAGAAGGAATCTCGTTTACAAACTCAACATTAGAAGTATATACGCTTAAAGCTACGAATGCCGATAATTTGGCTGAAAGATTTGTATGGAATGCCGTAGATTTTGATGTTCAGACTCCTATTAATTATGAGCTTCAAGGTTCTGCTTCAGAATCATTCGAAAGTTATTCAGTTTTAGGAGATGTTACTACAACTAATCTTTCTGTTACTGTAGCTTCTATGTTAGAACTTGCTGAAGAGGCTGGTTTAGATAATGATCCAGACACAGAACTTCCAAACACAGGTAATCTATATTTCAAAGTTAGAGCTTATGCCGGTAGTGATAATGGAAACGTAGTAGAACAGTCTTCAGAGGTTTTAGCACTTTCTGTTATCTTACCAGAAGGGGATACAGAAGTTATTTCTTTTAAAGAATTCTATTTAGTTGGAGATGCAACTGCTGCTGGATGGAGCAACGATAATAATAATACTCCATTATTTAGAGATGCAACAAATGAGAATATCTATTACTATACTGGAAGATTTGCCGGTGGAGATGAAATAGAAGGATTCAAATTGCTTGAAACATTAGGTGATTGGGATTCTCAATGGGGTGTAGACGGAGATTCTTTTACAAGCAAAGCTATTTTAGGAAATGATCCTTCTGCATTTGCTGTAGATACAGACCAATACTATACTTTAACTGTTAACAGAGAAGCATTTACTTACTCTTTTACAGCTTTTGATGCTAGTGCAGCAGCTACTTATGATGTTGTAGGTATCGTTGGAGCCGGAACTTCAGTAGGATGGCCAAGTGACGATAACCCAACTCCAGATATTAAAATGACTAATTCAGATTTTGATAAGCATATCTGGCAAGCTAATGATGTTGTGCTAACAGATGGCCCAGTAAAGTTTAGAGCTAATCTAGCCTGGGATGTTAACTGGGGAGGTGGAGAGAATTTCCCTAGTGGAATAGCAAATGGTGATGATATTATGGTTTCAGCGGGAACATATACCGTTTGGTTTAATGATATTACTGGCCGTTATACTTTTATTCCGGTAGTAACTGAATAAATTTTAGATTATAATAACACTAAAGCTGTCTAAAGATTAAGGCTTAACCTATTTCTAATTATTAGAAGTTAAGTTAAATCTTAATAATCCTTAGGCAGCTTTATTCATTTTAAACAATTACAAATGATAAAAAAAATAATATTTGGTGCTGCAGTTTCCGTCTTGATATTCGGGACTTCTTGTTCTTCAGATAATGATCCTGTAGATTCTACAGACGATGTTGTTGGCGGTGGAGAAACACCAGAACAGGTAACAGCTAAGCCCTTAAATTTATCCAACTACGATAATGGTTCTGGTGTTATGATGCAGACTTTTTACTGGGATGTAGAACCAAGACATGAATGGTGGAAAATCCTTAACGATAAAGTTGCAGGCTGGGCAGATGCAGGAGTAGATAGAATTTGGTTACCAGTGGCTACTAAAGGTCAATCTGGAGGATATTCTATGGGTTACGATCCTTCAGATTATTTCGATTTCGGTGAATATTTTCAACAGGGAACCCTTCCTACTAGGTTTGGAACTCGTGAAGAATTGGAAACTTTAATAGCTAGTGCGCATAGTGCAGATCTAGAAGTGATAGCAGATATCGTGCTTAACCATAATTCTGGTGGTGGTGAGGAATTTAATCCTTTCAGAAATAAGAATACCTATACTCTATTTGACGAAACTCATGGGAATGCATCTGGAATGTTCAACAGAAGCTATAAGGATTACCATCCTAATGATATTCATGAGAGAGATGCAGGAGATCTTTTCTATTCAGAGCAAGATGTGTGTCATGATCAAGAATATGTTCAGCAGTGGTTTTGGAAAAAAGAGAATTCTGTCGCCAAGTATTACAAAAATGTAATGGGATTTGACGGTTGGAGATTTGATTATGTAAAAGGATTTGAACCTTGGGTAGTTAAAGCCTGGGTAGATGAAGTTGGTGGTTTTGCCGTGGGTGAGAATTACGACGGAAACAGTGCGGTACTTGAGCAATGGGTAGAAGCTTCTGAAGCATCTGCTTTCGATTTTGCGTGTTTTTATAAAATGGAGGAAGCTTTTGACAGAAATAATGATCTTACTTATTTAGGGAAAGACATGTTACGTAAAACGTATCCAGATAAAGCTGTAACTTTTGTAGCCAATCATGATACAGAAAAAGATGATAATGAAGATAACCGTATAGATGAGAGTAATAAAATGAAGGCATATGCTTATATTTTGACTCACGATGGGTATCCTACAATTTTTTATTCAGATTACGAAAATGCTGATTTTAAAGAGGAGATAAAAAACATGATCTTATTGCACAACACTTTAGCAAATGGAGATGTAGAAGTGCTTTATAATGACAATGATGAATATATAATGAGAAGGGCTGGAAACACAAATAATCCAGGTTTGATCTTATATATAAACACAAGTGGGAATACTAAAAGGCGTGAAATAGTAACTAATTGGACCTCCAAAAAGTTAATGGATTATGGAAATAATTCTTCATATTCTCCAACTACAGGCGGAGATGGCATAGTGAGTATAGAAGCCCCTGCCAATTCTTATAGTATCTACTCTATCATGGAATAGGTTTCAAATAAACTTGGAAATTGAAAAGGCTGCTTACTAAGCAGCCTTTTTTTATATGAGTAATGAGAGATTAAATTCTAGGCAGATCTCCATCTCCTTTAAGAGGCAGATCTGAAGTACCCATTAAATATTTATCTACATAATAAGCGGCCTCACGTCCTTCTGAAATTGCCCAAACTATTAAAGATTGGCCACGTCTCATATCTCCTGCTACAAAAATTCCGGGCACGTTGCTTTTATAATCGTTGACAGAAGCATGAATATTGGTTCTGGCATCCATCTTTAATCCTAGTTGCTCGGCCAAAGTTGTTTCACTCCCTGTAAAACCTAAAGCCAACAAAGCAAGATCACAATCCCATCGTTTATCTGTCCCGGGAATTTCTTCTAACAGAGGTCTTTCACCTAATTTATGAGTCCATTCTACCTCTGTGGTGATCAAGCCAACAAGATTACCTTGTGCATCCCCTAAAAACTCTTTGGTAGAAATACTCCATTCTCTTTCAGCACCTTCAGCATGAGAAGAAGTTGTTCTAAGTTTCATTGGCCAATATGGCCAAGGCTGATCTGCTGTGCGATCTACGGAAGCCTTTTTCAAAATTTCGAAATTAAGCACACTTTCTGCTCCTTGCCTGAATGATGTTCCAATACAATCGCTTCCGGTGTCCCCTCCGCCAATAACAACTACATTTTTACCTTTAGCTGAAATTTCATTTTCAGAAAATTCAAGTCCGTCTACTCTTCTGTTATTTTGTGAAAGAAAGTCCATCGCTTGATGTACTCCTTTTAAATGTGCTCCTTTAATTGGTAATTGCCTGTTAACAGTTGCACCACCACAAAGCATAATAGCATCATGATTTAATTTAACTTCCTCAATGGGAATATTCTTCCCCACATGAGCATTAGTTATAAATTTGATACCTTCCTGCTCCAAGACCTCCAACCTTCGATCTATGACATTTTTCTCCATCTTAAAATCTGGAATTCCATAACGAAGTAATCCTCCAACTTTCTCATCTCTTTCATAAACCGTCACCTCATGTCCAGCTCTATTTAGTTGTTGTGCTGCAGCTAATCCCGCCGGTCCAGAGCCTATAACTGCTACTTTTTTACCAGTTCTATGCTCAGGAATTTGAGGCTTCACCCAGCCATTTTTAAAGGCTTCTTCAGCAATGTTCTTCTCTATATTTTCTATGGTTACCGGATCTTCATTGATGTTAAGCACACAGGCTTCTTCACAGGGAGCGGGACATAATCTTCCTGTAAACTCCGGAAAGTTGTTGGTACCATGTAAAATCTCGGCTGCTTTTTGCCATTTACCCTGGTAAACCGCATCATTAAAATCTGGTATTAGATTGCCTAAAGGACAACCACTATGGCAAAAAGGAATACCACAATCCATACATCTGGCTCCCTGATCTTTTAATTCAGATTCTTTTAGCTTTACCGTAAATTCTTTATAATTATCAACTCTATTCTCAACCGGTTCATAACCTTCTGACTTTCTTTTGAATTCCAAGAATCCTGTTACCTTTCCCATTATCTTACTCCGTTATATCTGTTAATTTTTCCTCTTCCAGCCTTATTAATGCCAGTCTATATTCTTCAGGAAGTACTTTCACGAATTTACTCAGACTAGTTTCCCAGTTTTCTAAAATCCTTTGAGCATGCCTACTTTGTGTATAATTGTAATGATTGGTAATCAATTGATGTAATTGCTCCTGATCTTCACTTTCAGTAACTGGCTCCAAGTTTAGATCACTTGTATTGCAATTCTTTTTAAACGAATCGTTTTCATCAAAAACATATGCAATTCCTCCACTCATACCTGCTCCAAAGTTCCTTCCTGTTTCTCCCAGAATAACAGCAACTCCTCCGGTCATATATTCACAACCATGATCTCCAATTCCTTCAACTACAGCTTGGGCTCCACTATTTCTAACACAAAAACGCTCTCCTGCCATACCGTTAAAATATGCTTCCCCCTCTATGGCGCCGTATAAAGCAACATTACCAATAATGATATTTTTCTCTGCCTCTAGTGTAGATTCTTCTGGGATCTTTACAATTATTCTACCTCCAGAAAGTCCTTTCCCTACATAATCATTGGCATTACCATCTATTTTTAAAGTTAAACCTCGGGTTGCGAATGCTCCAAAACTTTGACCGGCAGCACCTTTAAAATTGATCTTTAAAGTATTGTCCGGCAAGCCCTGTTCTCCATAGATCTTAGAAATTTCATTACTTAAGATAGCGCCTACAGCTCTGTCTGTATTATGAATTTCAAGATCTAATACTGTTTTTTCTTTTCTAAATAGAGCGGTATGTGCCAACTCAATAATTTCAAAATCAATAGATTTTTCCAGTTGATGATCTTGAGATCCTGTGTTGTAAATATCTACCCCTTTTGGAGTTTCAATTTTATGAAGTATAGGAGAAAGGTCTATTCCTGCTGCCTTAAAATGATCTATAGCTTTATTTCTATTCAATTTATGTACCTGCCCCACCATTTCATCTACAGTTCTAAAACCGAGTTGTGCCATGATCTCTCTTAATTCTTCAGCAATAAAATACATGTAGTTCACTACGTGCTCTGGCTTACCTTTAAATTTCTTTCTTAAGTCCGGATTCTGAGTCGCAATACCAACCGGGCATGTATTTAAATGACAAACTCGCATCATTATACATCCTGAAGCTACCAGCGGGGCTGTTGCAAAACCAAATTCTTCGGCACCTAAAAGACAAGCTACAGCTACATCTCTCCCGGTTTTCAACTGTCCGTCACATTCAAGTCTAATTCTGCTTCTAAGATCATTCAAAACCAAAGTTTGCTGAGCTTCAGCAATTCCTAATTCCCAAGGTAATCCTGCGTGCCTAAGAGATGTCAAAGGAGCAGCCCCGGTACCACCATCATAACCTGAAATTAAAATCACGTCTGCCTTTGCCTTAGCAACTCCAGCAGCCACGGTTCCAACCCCAACTTCAGAAACCAGTTTTACGTTTATTTTAGCTGCTCTGTTAGCTGATTTTAGATCGTAAATCAATTGTGCCAGATCTTCAATAGAATAAATATCGTGATGAGGTGGCGGAGAAATAAGTCCTACATAGGGCGTACTATTTCTAGTCTTAGCAATAAATTTATTCACTTTAGATCCTGGCAAATGTCCGCCTTCTCCTGGCTTAGCACCTTGTGCCATCTTGATCTGAATTTCGGTGGCATTGGTAAGATAATTACTTGAAACTCCAAATCTTCCTGAAGCCACCTGCTTTATCGCGCTATTTGCCCAATCTCCAGTGGCATTTTTATAAAATCTTTCTGAATCTTCTCCTCCTTCTCCACTGTTACTCTTTCCTCCTATTCTATTCATCGCAATAGCAAGATTCTCATGAGCTTCTTTACTTATGGAACCATAAGACATAGCGCCGGTTTTAAACCTTTTAACGATCTCTGTCCAAGGTTCCACTTCGGCTAACGGAATAGGATCATAATTTGAGAATTCAAACATTCCTCTAATAGTCATTAACTGTTTAGACTGCTCATTAACAAGTGCCGCATATTCTTTATATGTTGCTGGATTGTTGGTTCTCACAGATTCCTGCAATTTTGCAATGGTCAATGGGTTAAACATATGCTTTTCCCCATTTCTTCTCCAACGGTAATCACCTCCTATTTCCATTCCTATAGAACCAGGAATGTTTCTCTCTTTAAATGTCCTTAAATGTCTTTTTGCTACTTCTTTTTCTACTTCGTACAAGCCAATACCTTCAATTCTACTTGGGGTGTTTGGAAAGTATTTGTCTATGAGTGGAGAGTTAAGTCCTAAAGCTTCAAATAATTGAGATCCTCTGTAAGAATTAAGGGTGGAAATACCTATCTTATTCATGATCTTCACTACTCCTTTTCCAATTGCCTTGTTGTAATTCTCTACAGCATCAACAAAACCTATATTATTAAGATTTTTTTCTTCAATTTGCTCTTGAATAATCTCATTTACTAAATATGGATTGATAGCACTCGCTCCATATCCAAACAACAAGGCAAAATGATGCACCTCCCTAGGTTCCGCAGACTCTATGATAAAACTTATTTTAGACCTTTTTCCCAGTTTAAACAAACCATTATTTAAATAAGAACAAGCTAATAAAGCTGGAATTGGAGCCATTTTTTTATTCACACCCCTATCTGAAAGTATCAATATTGAATAACCCTGATCAATTTTTTCTGAAGCAGTTTTCAACATAATTTCAAGCGCCTCTTCCAATCCGTTCAGCCCTTTTTCGGCTTTATATAAAATAGGAATACTCACCGACTTAAAATCTGGATGCTTAAAATATTTGATCTTATCCAGATCTTCTTTTGAAATTACCGGATTATGGATCATGATCTTTTTACAGTAATCTGGAGATACCTCCATTAAATTTGAATCTCTTCCTAAAGTAAGACTAAGATCTGTGATCAACTCTTCTCGAATACCATCTAAGGGAGGATTGGTAACCTGCGCAAACATTTGTTTGAAGTAATTGTACATTAATTGTGGCCTTTCAGATAGAACCGCCAAAGGGGTATCTGTCCCCATAGATCCAATAGGTTCTTTTGCCTGACCAGCCATTGGTAAGATTATAGTTTCTATATCTTCTTCTGTATATCCAAAAATATTTTTTCTTAAGTTGATTGGAGTTTTTTCCAATTCTAAAGGCTCACTCCTGTATGGAATATCCTTTAGATGAATTCTGTTTTGTGACAGCCATTTTTTATAATCATGATTTCCAGCTATTCTTTCCTTGATCTCTTCATCGTTTATAATTCTACCTTCTTTCATATTTACCAAGAACATACGCCCTGGTTGCAACCTACCGTGATAAGCAATATTCTCTGGTTTTAGGTCCAGCACTCCTGTTTCTGAAGACATAATAACGTAATCGTCTTTGGTTACAGAATATCTTGAAGGTCTTAACCCATTTCTATCTAGCACTGCACCTATATAATCTCCATCTGTAAAAGGTACCGAAGCCGGTCCATCCCAAGGTTCCATGATGCAACTATTAAATTCATAGAAAGATTTTTTGGTTTCACTCATTTCCTTATGCTTCTCCCAGGCTTCAGGGATCAACATCATCATGATCTCCGGGAGAGATCTGCCAGACATTAGCAATAATTCTACAACCATATCCATAGATGCAGAATCTGATTTTCCTTTTAATATTATAGGGAATAGCTCTTTTAAATCATCATCAAAAAGATCACTTTTCAATAACTCCTCTCTACTTCTCATTCTGGCAATATTCCCTCTTAAGGTGTTTATCTCGCCATTGTGGCACATATACCTAAAAGGTTGGGCAAGATCCCAGGTTGGAAAAGTATTGGTAGAGAATCTTTGATGCACCAGTGCAAGTCTTGTAACAACCTTTGGATCTAAAAGATCTTTGTAATAGAACTTGATATCTTCTGGCATTAAAAGCCCTTTAAAAATGAGGGTTTTAGTTGAAAGACTTGGCAAGTAAAAATAGGCTCTTTCAGATAATTTTGATTTTAAGATGATATGCTCTGCTACCTTTCTGGCAGCAAAAAGTTGGATCTGAAATTTTTGATCATCAAGTCCATCTTCAGGTTTACCAATAAATATCTGCTCTATAAAAGGCTCTACTTCCGCAGCGATGGCTCCAAGGTGTTCATTATCTACTGGAACATTTCGCCAGCCCAATAACACCAATCCTTTAAGTATAAGTTGCTCTTCAAAGATTTTTTTACAATATTCTCGCTGATTTGATTTTCTGGGTAAGAAAACATTACCCATGGCATATTCGCGAGATTCTGGAATTTCAAAATCGCAATTCTCTACAAAAAAATCATGCGGTATATCTATTAGAATTCCTGCGCCATCACCAGTTTTTCCATCGCTACTTACAGCACCACGATGCTCCAACTTTTCTAAAATCTCTAAAGCTTTATGTATTATATCATTAGATTTCTTTCCTTTCAGATTGCATATAAACCCTGCTCCGCAATTTTCGTGTTCAAATTCGGGTGAATATAAGCCTTGTTTCTCTTTCATTTTTTCTGCAATTTTTTATCTTAATTCTTCCTAAAGTAAAGAATAAACTCCTTATTGAATAAAGTTTAATAAACTGATTTGAAAATTTATATATTTAATAAAATAAGCCCCTTTAATAATTAATTCAATAAAAAAAGTTCTTTTAAATAAATTATTCGCAATCAATTTTGAGCCTGTTTTTTCAATCTCTTCAATTGTAACAGTCATCATAAAGACTATTTTGATGATTTTTTTAAATTTTCAGGATACTTTTTTCAAACAAAACCACAATTTCCATGTTTTCAAAGTTCCACTAATAAAGAATTTAATAATTATAAAGGAAATAGCAGGTTTTAAATTACAAACCCCTCAATAAACACCCATACTAGATTATTAATCATCAAAATTTAAACATTAACCCCTAATAAAATAGGGGTGATTAAAAAATTTTATAATTTAGACCATATTTAAAATCGAATATTAAACTCTTTATTTATACTTCAATGAAAAAAATAGAAGCTATTATTAGAAAATCAAGATTTTCGGCAGTAAAAAAAGCACTTCATCAAAAAGGAATCAATTTCTTTTCTTATTGGGATGTAACCGGATTGGGAAATGAAAAAATGGGTAGCGTATATCGCGGAGTTTCCTACAGTACCAGCGATATCCAAAGAAGATATTTATCTATAGTGGTGGAAGATAAATTTGAAGAAGACACTATTAATGCAATCCTTGAAGCTGGAAAAACAGGAGAAATTGGAGATGGGAAAATATTTGTTTCGGAAATAGCAGAAGCTTATAGAATAAGAACCGGAGAAAAGGGCACCGAAACCCTTTCCTAATCTATAACTCAAAGTTTACAACTCACTATGGACACAGCTTTATTTACAGCGAACAATGTTTGGATGATGATATGTACCGGTTTGGTGTTTTTTATGCACCTTGGGTTTTCATTTCTAGAAATTGGACTTACTCGTCAGAAGAATACAATCAATATTTTATTTAAAAACTTATTTATTATTTGCGCCGGACTTTTAATGTATTACATAGGTGGTTTCAATTTAATGTATCCCGGTTTTGGAGAAGATTCTGCCGGCATCTTAAAATTTGCAGGTTTTGGATTATCACTTCCCGAGAATGGTCTTGGAATTGAATATGCCAATGGTGGATATACGTATTGGACAGATTTTCTATTTCAAGGGATGTTTGCCGCAACTGCAGCCACTATTGTTTCTGGGGCTGTTGCAGAACGAATCAAGATTGGTGGATTTATGATATTTGTTGTTATTTACGTAGGATTAATCTATCCAATAGTTGGCTCATGGAAATGGGGAGGCGGATTTCTAGATAAATTAGGCTTTTACGATTTTGCTGGTTCCACTTTGGTTCATTCTGTTGGAGGTTGGGCTGCACTTGTCGCCGTCTACTTGCTTGGCTCTAGAATAGGCAAATTTGATGAGAACATGAGACCTAAACCTATTCCCGGACATAATTTACCCATAGCAGCTGCAGGAGTACTTATCCTCTGGTTAGGTTGGTTTGGGTTTAATGGAGGCTCTGTGCTTTCGGCAGAACCGGGAGTTACTTCTTTAGTTTTAGTAACAACTTCGCTAGCAGCAGCTGCAGGAGGAATCTCCTGTTTTCTATTTTCTACCCTGCGATACAAGAATTACGATATTACCATGTTCTTAAATGGAATCTTAGGTGGGTTGGTAGGAATTACTGCCGGAGCAGATCAAATGTCTCCAAACGATGCTGTTATTATTGGAATATTAGCCGGGATTATTATTGTATTTGGTGTTGCTCTAGTAGATAGATTAAAATTGGATGATCCTGTAGGTGCCATTGCTGTGCATCTTATCTGCGGAATCTGGGGAACTCTAGCCGTTGGGATTTTCGGAGAAATGGCAGGATGGAATCAGTTTTTAATTCAATTAGAAGGCGTTGCTATAATTGGAGCTTTTTGTATTACTTCATCATTTATAATATTATATGTAATAAAGGTAACATCTGGATTAAGAGTTTCTGAGAGAGAAGAAATGGAAGGTTTAGATCAACATGAACATGGAATGGCTGCCTATCCAGATTTTAGATCTAACGAGCATTAAGAATTATTAATCGAGCAATTTTTCTGCGTACTCATTAAAATGTTTATTTTTGTATCTATGGGATTGACAAACAACGATACATTTAAAAAACTTAGAGTTGCGCTAAAATTGCGTGATGACGATATAGTACAAATTTGTGCACTGGTAGATTTTAAAGTGACCAAAAGTGAGCTTGGTGCAATTTTTAGAAATGAAGATCACCCAAAATATGTGGAATGCGGTGATCAGTTCTTAAGAAATTTTCTTAATGGCCTGGTAATTCATATGCGCGGGCCAATGCCTAAGAAAAATAAGCCCGAAGCAAAAACTGAAAAGGATAAATAATTACTTTGGTTAATTTATAAACAAAAAAATCCCAAACTTTCATTTGGAATTTTTTTTATGTTGAGATTATAGTTTAAGCTAAAACAGCTTGAACTTTATCTGCAGCTTCCTGGAATTCTATTGCACTCTGCACATCCAATCCGCTATTGTCTATAATTTCTTTTGCAATATCTGCATTAGTACCTTGTAGGCGAACAATTATAGGCACATTTATGGTCCCCATGTTCTTATATGCATCTACAATTCCTTGTGCAACACGATCACATCTTACAATACCTCCAAAGATATTAATAAGGATCGCTTTTACATTTTCATCTTTCAATATAAGTCTGAAAGCTTCTTCTACTCTCTTTGCATCTGCAGTTCCACCAACATCTAAAAAGTTAGCTGGTTCTCCACCTGCCTGCTTAATAAGATCCATGGTTGCCATTGCAAGTCCGGCACCATTTACCATACACCCAACGTTACCGTCTAGATCTACATAATTAAGACCAACTTTTCTTGCTTCAACTTCTACCGGATTCTCCTCACGGATATCACGCATTTCTGCATAATTCTTATGTCTATATAAAGCGTTATCATCTAAAGTTACCTTAGCATCTACCGCCATGATCTTATCGTCACTTGTTTTAAGAACAGGATTGATCTCAAATAAAGCTGAATCAGATTCTACATAAGCAGTATAAAGAGCTGTAACGAATTTCGTCATTTCTTTAAATGCCATTCCGCTTAAACCTAAGTTAAAAGCTATTCTTCTTGCTTGAAAACCTTGTAATCCAACTGAAGGATCAATTTCTTCAGTAAAGATTAAATGCGGAGTTTCTTCTGCCACTGTTTCGATATCCATTCCACCTTCAGTAGAATACATGATCATATTACGTCCTGTATTTCTATTTAAAAGTACAGACATGTAATACTCTTCTGGCTCACTATCACCAGGATAATAAACATCTTCTGTAACTAATACTTGGTGAACTTTTTTCCCTTCAGCAGAAGTTTGAGGAGTAACCAGGTTCATCCCGATTATTTGTCCTGCAATTTCTTCAACCTCTTTAAGGTTTTTGGCAAGTTTAACTCCACCCCCTTTACCTCGGCCTCCGGCATGCACCTGAGCCTTGATTACGTGCCATCCAGTTCCGGTTAGCTCGGTGAGTTCTTTTGCAGCATCTACTGCTTCTTTTGCATTATGAGCAACAATACCACGCTGAATGCGTACGCCAAAGCTGTCCAAAATTTCTTTTCCTTGATATTCGTGTATGTTCATAATCTGCTTTTCTTCAGTATTAATTACGGAACGCAAAAGTAATAAATGTAATAGGATGTACCAATATTTTTTGAATTTATAAACTTTGTAGATATTCTTAACTTATAAAAAATCAAAATGAAACTTCATGCTGTTCCTATAGCTAACTTAAGTTTGAATTATTTCAGCACCTAAAGTCATTAAATATTAGAAAATGAGTTGAAGAGACTGAGTCATCCTGATACCTCGGGGACATGTGACGAGTTCACTATAAAAAGAAATTCATGAAATTTAAATATCATAAAATGCACAATTTGTTAGAATGTGTTATATTTTCATAAAATTTATAGCTTACTGATAATCTAAAGTATTTTTGCCCGCAATTTAATTTATATATGAATAATCAAGACCTTTTAAACATAGCTGCAGAGTTTGGCAGCCCAGTATACGTTTATGATGCTGAAAAAATTGAATCTCAGTACAATAGGCTTACTTCCGCATTCAATAAAGTGGATAGCCTTAAGATTAATTATGCGGTAAAAGCATTATCTAATATTTCTATCTTAAAGTTATTTAAAAAATTAGGAGCTGGACTAGATACCGTTTCTATACAGGAAGTGAAATTAGGTTTAAAAGCTGGCTTTGATCCTTCAAAGATCATCTACACTCCTAATGGGGTTTCTTTGGAAGAAATTGAAGAAGCAACTACTTTAGGTGTTCAAATAAACATAGACAACCTTTCTATTTTAGAGCAGTTTGGAACCAGACACCCTAAAATTCCGGTATGTATCAGGATCAATCCGCATGTGATGGCCGGTGGAAATAGTAATATTTCTGTAGGTCATATAGATTCTAAATTTGGAATTTCCATTCATCAAATTCCACATCTATTAAGAATTATAGAGAACACCGGAATGCATATCAATGGGATCCATATGCACACGGGAAGTGACATTTTAGATATTGAAGTGTTTTTGTATGCTTCAGAGATCTTATTTGAAACCGCAAAGCACTTTCCAGATCTAGATTTTATCGATTTTGGTAGCGGATTTAAAGTTCCTTATAAACCTGGTGATATAGAAACCAATATTGAAGAATTAGGTGAAAAATTGAGCGAACGCTTTAACGAATTTTGTAAAGAATATGGCAGAGACCTAACACTCGCCTTCGAACCGGGAAAATTTTTGGTGAGTGAGGCTGGGAAGTTTGTAGCAAAAGTGAATGTGATAAAACAAACAACCTCTACTGTTTTTGCAGGGATAGATTCTGGTTTTAACCACTTAATAAGACCGATGTTATACGGATCTCAACATGAAATAAAAAACATTTCCAATCCCGAGGGGAAGGAGCGATTTTATTCTGTGGTAGGATACATTTGTGAAACCGATACTTTTGCAACTAATAAAAGAATTCCTGAAATTAAGGAAGGAGATCTTTTAAGCTTCAATAATGCCGGCGCATATTGTTATAGTATGGCCAGCAATTACAATTCCAGATATCGCCCTGCTGAAGTATTGTGGTATAATGGAGAAGCACATCTAATAAGAAAAAGAGAGGTTTTTGAGGATCTAATTTACAATCAGGTTGAGTTAGATTTTTAATTTGTTTGAACCATTCTGGGTCTTCTGAAAATCTATTATTGAAAATTACTCATGGTAGATTGGAATTCCCCAACATTTGGTTAAATGTAAACTGAAAGTTCGCAAAAGTGATATCTTGCAGTGTAATCGAAGCTATCTTACTATGTTTTATCTAGTGCATCATCCAGATGATTTTGAGAAAATTACAGAAACCGTAATACCGTT
>JAGXIK010000021.1 GCA_024635715.1 Gillisia sp. | reverse complement strand
TGAAGTGGCTGTTGGAAAATTAGGACGTATAGAAAGCGCACTAGATCCTGCGCCAATCTCTATGTATGAGACTATCATTAATTATAAACCTGAATTTATTCTTTCTGAAAATGGCAAGCCAGTGGCCTTCAAAGTTGATGATGATAATAAATTCATATTAAGATCTGGAGATAGCTTAACCAATGAAGAAGCTTTACTAGGCAAAACTGAAAGAAAAAATCTAATTGAAGATGAGGATGGTGATTATTACAGAAATTGGCGTTCCCATATTAAAAGCCCAGATGATATTTGGAATGAAATAGTAAAACGAACCAATATTCCTGGAGTTACCTCTGCCCCAAAATTACAGCCAATAGAAACCAGATTGGTGATGCTGCAAACTGGGATGCGGGCTCCAATGGGAATTAAAGTTTATGGACCAGATCTTCAAACAATTCAAGATTTCGGAATTGAATTGGAGGATTTGTTAAAGCAAGTACCTTCTGTAAAAGCTGAAGCAGTTTTTGCCGATAGAACTGTTGGGAAACCTTATTTGGAAATTGATATTGATAGAAACGCCATTGCCAGATATGGCTTAAGTATTGAAGACGTTCAACAAACCTTGGAAACATCTGTTGGTGGCATGGAGATCACAACCACCGTAGAGGGTAGAGAACGATATCCTGTAAGAGTCCGTTATCCAAGAGAGTTACGGGATGACCCGGAAAGCCTCAAAAAAATCCTAGTGCCTACAAATAGCGGTGCTCAAATTCCGCTAGGTGAATTAGCCGAATTAAAATATACCAGAGGTCCACAAATGATTAAAAGTGAAGACACATTTTTAGTGGGTTATGTGCTTTTTGACAAAAGAGATGGTTTTGCTGAGGTGAATGTAGTAGATGATGCCCAAAAATTCTTGCAGGACAAAATAGATGCCGGAACGCTAAAAGTTCCTGCAGGGGTGAGTTATAAATTTTCAGGAAATTATGAGAATCAGGTGCGGGCGGTTAAACGATTAGCAATAGTGATTCCTATAAGTTTGATATTGATCTTTATGTTACTTTATTTTCAATTTAAAACCATAATCGCTTCTGCAATTCACTTTTCAGGGGTATTTGTAGCTTTTGCGGGAGGATTTATAATGATCTGGCTTTATGGTCAAACCTGGTTCATGGACTTTGCTGTGTCGGGAATGAATATGCGGGACCTATTCCAAATGGGTGATATCAACTTAAGTGTTGCAGTTTGGGTGGGTTTCATTGCCTTGTTCGGAATCGCAACTGATGATGGTGTTTTAATGGGAACTTATATACACCAAGTATTCGAAAGGAAAAAACCTAAAACGGTAGAGGCCGTTCGGGCAGCTGTGATGGAAGCAGGATTAAAAAGAGTGCGTCCTGCTATGATGACCACTGCAGTAACAATTATTGCTCTCTTCCCAGTTCTAACATCTACCGGAAAAGGATCTGATATAATGGTGCCTATGGCAATTCCGATAGTTGGTGGAATGATCATCCAGATCATGACCATTTTTGTGGTGCCTGTACTTCAAGCATATTGGAGAGAATCTGTTGTGAAGAACAATCCGGAGAACACAGGCTTATTAGAAAACAATGAATCTTAAGCAAATGAAAAAAACCAAAATATACATATTGTTGTTGCTTTTCCTTAGTATTGGAACCTATCACGCACAAGCACAAGACGCTTTAAATACCTACTTAGAATTCGCAGTAAAGAACAATCCTAAGTTGAAATCTTCTTATGCCCAGTTTGAAGCTGCAATGAGAAATTCTCCTCAGGTATCAAGTTTGCCAGATCCCACCCTAACTATGAGCGGTCTGGGAAGAATGATTGAAACTAGAGTAGGAGCTCAGGAGGCAAGATTCAATTTAATGCAGATGTTTCCCTGGTTTGGCACTTTGGAAGCAAAAGAAAATGCCGCCAATTTAATGGCGGAAGCTAAATTTCAAAATTACCTTGACTTAAAAAATCAGTTGATCTATGATGTGAAATCTGTATATGCTGAATTGTACACACTTTCAGAAACTATACAGATCAAAGAGGAGAATCTTGAAATTCTTGAATCTTACAGGGAATTAGCCTTAAGCCAATTCAAAAGTGGGGATGGTGCTATGGTAAATGTTGTTAAGGTAGATATAGATAAAGATGCCGCTATTACAGAGATTGAGCTTATGAATGAAATGCTAATTCCTGTAAGCACTAAATTTAATTTACTTTTAAATAGAGATCTTCAAGAAACCATATTTGTTCAGGATACTTTGAAACTTTCAGGACTTCCTATGGAGATAAATTCAGAAGATAATCTGGAATCGCATCCCCTACTGAAGGCAATAGAAAAGGAAAAGGCATCTTATATAGCAGAACAAACAGTAGCAGAGAAAGAAGGAATGCCAAATATTGGTATTGGGGTAGATTATTCAATCATTTCTAAAAGAACAGATGCTAGTCCTGAAGGGAATGGTCAAGATGCTATCATGCCTATGGTCTCTATAAGTCTGCCTATTTTCAGAAAAAAATATAAAGCATCAAGAGAGCAAGCAGAATTCTTAGTTTCAAGTAGTGTAAATGAGCGAGAAGCAATGAGGAATGAGCTGCAAAGTATGCTGGCAATGACTATTTATGAATACCATAAATCTGAAAAACTAATTCAGTTATACAACAAGCAACTACTTAGTTCTGGACAAGCCAATAAATTATATATCTCTGCCTTCAGTAATGCCACAGGAGATTTCGAAGAAGTTTTAAGAATGAATCAAGATATATTGATGCTTAAAACTCAAAAAATAGAAGCTATTAAAAACGGATTTATCGCTGGTGCAAAGTTAGATTACTTGTTTTCTGGCGAAGTAAATTCAAATTCAGAAATTAAATAAAACTCCATAATCTTATTAAGATGGAAAACAAAAAAATAATACTTATCGTAATTGCAACTCTAATTATTGGAGCTGGTATTGGTTGGATCTTAAAACCTTCAAGCTCTAATTCTGAGGACAGGGAAATCCATGATCACCTTGGGGAAACCGCAGACCAGATTTGGACCTGCTCTATGCATCCGCAAATCAGACAATCTGAGCCAGGAAATTGCCCTATTTGTGGGATGGAGCTCATTCCTTTAAAAAACGACATTACAGAATCTGAAAACTATACAATGAGTGAAGACGCCATGAAATTGGCAAACATCACTACAATGACGGTAGGAAAGGGAAGTGCTAACAAGGAATTAAGACTGAACGGGAAAGTACAAGTAGATGAGCGAAATGCGTATTCTCAATCTACCCACATTCCAGGGAGAATAGAACAACTTTCAATAAACTTTACCGGAGAGAAAGTTAGCAGAGGTCAAACTCTGGCGACTGTCTACTCACCACAATTGGTAACTGCGCAAGAGGAATTGCTGCAAGCTGAAAGTATTAAAGAGAGTCAGCCGGAGTTGTTCGCAGCAGCAAAGGAAAAGTTGAGAAACTGGAAGATCGGCGATTCACAGATCAACAGGATCTTATCTACCGGAAAAGCAATTCAGCGATTTCCAATTAGCGCAGATGTAAATGGTATTGTTACAGAAAAAATGGTAGATCTTGGGGATTATGTAGAACGTGGAATGCCAATTTATGAGATCTCCGACCTTTCCAAGGTCTGGGTGCTTTTCGATCTTTATGAAAGCGACCTGAACTGGGTAAAAGAAGGAAGTAAGATCACTTATACTATAAATTCAATACCGGGAGAAACTTTTGAAGGAAAAATAAGTTTTATAGATCCTTTGATAAATAGCCAAACCAGAGTAGCCTCTGCGCGAGTTGAGGTTAATAATAAAGACGGGAAGTTAAAACCAGAAATGTTTGCTTCGGGAATAGTGGTAAATGATATCTCTGGAAATGAAACCCAAGAAATAGTCATCCCAAAGTCTGCAGTATTATGGACAGGAAAGCGATCTGTAGTTTATATAAAAGAAACTCTAGGAGATAGAGCTGAATTTATCTTGAGAGAAGTGGTTTTAGGGCCTGCCTTAGGGGACTCTTACATCGTAACTGAAGGTTTAGAGGCTGGTGATGAAATAGTGAGCAATGGAACTTTTACGGTAGATGCTTCGGTGCAATTGTCTGGAAGACCAAGTATGATGAATCCAAAAATAGATACAGATAAAGAGGATGCCTTTATTAAAGTAGCTATTTCAGAAAAAGAAAAACAGGAATTTGAAGCTGTTTTGTCTAATTATTTAAAGTTTAAAGACGCACTTGTAGAAGATGATTTTTCTTCAGCAAAAAAGTTAAATGCAAAAATAGGTGATCAAATAAAGAGCATCAATAAATCACAATTTAACAGCGAAGTAGGAAAGATCTGGGAAAGTTTTCAGAAGGAATTGCTAGCCTCTACAAATACAATGGCTTCTGCCAAAGATATTAAGGAGATGAGGAACAGTTTTGATGAGTTATCAGAAACAATGATTGGAATGGTTAAAACCTTTCAGTTAACTAAAAAGGAACTTTATGTGTTGCATTGTCCTATGGCAGATAATAATAAGGGAGCCGATTGGTTGAGTGCTTCTTCAGAAGTTAAAAATCCTTTTTATGGTAGTGCCATGTTAACCTGCGGTGAATTAAAATCTACGATAAAATGAAAAAGTGTTGTCAAGTAGAAGATCCGAAACCAGAATCGGTATATAAGAAATGGATCGTCCGATTGGTCTATGGGATAATTTCATTCATCTTAATATTCTTAGCAATAAATCAAGTACTAAACTTTTAAAAACAGAATCATGAAAAAAACAATTATAACAAGCTTTATAGCCCTAATTAGTTTAGCTGCATTTTCACAAAATGAACACGCAAATCATAATATGCCAACAGAGGCCAATCAAGAATCTACAACTCCTAAAAAAGTATTGAGTCCGCATACCAGTGCAATGGCGATGGTTGGAGATGCGCATGTACACGTAGATTATTCTTCACCAAGTGTTAGAAACAGGATGGTTTTTGGAGGTTTGGTAGGTTATAACACAGTCTGGCAAGCAGGGGCTCATAAAGCAACCTGGATAGAAACGAACAAAGCCTTGAAGATAGATGGTAAAGTTTTGCCTGCCGGGAAATATGGATTTTTCGTAGTTCCGGGAAAAGAGTCTTGGAAAGTGATGTTCAATTCTAAGTGGGATCAGCATGGGAAAGATGAATATAGTGAAACAGAGGATGTTCTTGTTGCTACCATCAATCCGGTAAGCCTAGTCTCTATTCAAGAGTCACTTACCTACACAGTAGAGGATAAAAATAACAATAATGGGGTGATCTCTCTAGCTTGGGAGAAATCTAAAATTGATATTCCTTTTGAAGTTTTACAAAAATAAACATGTTTGGAGAGGTTTTTAATAAAATAAGTAGGTCTCATGACTAAAGAATATTACATCAAAAATATGGTTTGCGACCGATGCATCAAGGTGGTGAGAAACGAATTAAATGCTGAAGGCGTAGATACTTTGGAAGTTGTTTTAGGAAGAGTAGTGATTGATACTGAAGACGAAGTTTCTGATAAGCAGAAATTGAATAATGTTTTAGTTGAAAATGGTTTTATACTCATTAGCAGTCCCGAAGCAGTTTTTTCGGAAGCTGTGAAAATTGAACTCATCAAATTATTAAAAAAGTTGCCTCTTAAAACTGAAGGAACTTTATCTAGTTTTCTTTCAGTTCGTTTAAACACAGATTATTCAAAAATCAGTAAGATATTTTCGATTACTGAAAAGATCACTATCGAGAAGTATTTTATAAAACTTAAAATAGAGAAAGTAAAGGAGTTAATTCAGTGTCAGGAGTATAATTTTACAG
>JAGXIK010000124.1 GCA_024635715.1 Gillisia sp. | reverse complement strand
TCAGGAGAAAAGCGAATCTTAGTGGTAGATGATAATAGAATAAATCAGGTGGTTACCAAAAGAATTTTAGAGCAGCAACAGTTTGTGGTGGATTTATGCGATAATGGAATTGATGCTGTAGAAAGGGTTAAAAATAATCATTTTGAGATGGTTCTAATGGATGTGAATATGCCAGGGATCTCAGGATTAGAAGCCACAAAAAGAATTAGAGAATTCAATAAGGATATCCCTATTATAGCTTTAACAGCGATGGAAATAGATGAAATAAGAGAGGAGATCTATGAGTCTGGCTTAAATGACATCATCGTTAAACCTTACGATACGGCTAGATTTTATCAGGTCATCTTCAAAAATCTTCCTTCTTCAATTTTAAATTGATTTTTATTTTTCTATAATTCTAGAGTCTTCTGGTTTTTCGAATAGCTCATCTTTGGCGTTAAAAAACACGATATTACTTAGACTAGCTTCTCCTATTTGTTCACCAAAACCATCTTTTAAGCTCCAATTATGGAAAGACCATTTTGTAGCTACAGGGATTCCATCAATTACTTTATATTCTGAATATACAATCCCATGTGGATTTTCTTCAGCTTTTGCTTGATCGTCACTTCCAAAAGTCACAATATATCCTGCCCCATGCATTAATCCGGTTTCTCTTTCTTGATATACCACATACCAATCGTCTGGAGCATCTCCTATATTTTCACCAAAACTGAGTCTTCCAACATCAAATTTATTTCCACCCATTTGTACAGATTCCAAAGTTTCCCAATTGGTTCCAGGATCGGTTAATTTAAATGGAATTGCAAAGAAATATTGCCAAGTAAACATATCGAATCTCGCTCCTTTTGGTTCTGCATCTGCTGGACATAAATAGACTTGATTCCCATCATAGATCAACTGGGTGTTGTTATTTTTATCTACTCTCACCTTGGTAGAATTTGTTAGCGTGGTAACTTTCCCATTCAATCTTTCCTGTCCTCCGAAGCTTAGAGAAATATCAAAAGAAACTGCTCTTTTAGTATTCCAATCTGTTTTATTATGGGCGCTTTCTATCCCTTGTGCAAAGGCAACAGCTGGTGAAACAGCACCATCTCCAATACCGCCATCTGGCTCTGTCATTATAACTTCTTCACTATTCGAATCGTTTTTGACTTCATCTTTACAACCAATAAATGCTAGAATAGTGAAGGCGAGGATATAGTTTTTCATATTATTTATTTTATAGTGGTTTAAAATTACAAAAGCTTTCATTGCTTCTTATGATTAAAATAAAAAAACCGTTTGTTCATATTGCTATGAGCCAAACGGTTCTTTATTTAATCGATAATGGTTTTCTTATTTAACCATTTCAAAACTACGTTTTATAAAAGCTGTTAACTCTTCACCTTTTAAAAGGTTTTGAGATAATCTAGCAAGGTCTAAAGCCTGCTTAATAAGACGTTCTTGTTTCTTCTCTGTCTTGGTATTTAGAATTTCAGAAATCAATTCATGGTTAGTATTTACAACCAAATTATACATTTCTGGCATATTACCCATTCCAAACATTCCACCGCCACCGGTTTGTTGCATTTCCTTCATTCTTCTCATAAATTCAGGTTGCGTGATAATAAGTGGAGAAGCAGTACTATCCATAGATTCTAGTTGAACAGTATATTTTCCTTGCGGAATCACTTTTTCGAAATCTGCTTTTAGTTTCTCTTTTTCTTCTTCAGAAAGTTTGGAGATCTTCTCTTCTTCTTTCTTGATGAGATTATCAATATTATCTCCATCTACACGTACAAACGAGACCTTTTCCTTACTTCCTTCAATTTTCTGAATTAAATGCGAAACTATTGGAGAATCCATTAATAAGACTTCATATCCTTTATCCTTTGCAGCTTCAATATAACTGTGCTGTGCATCTGTATTAGAAGCATAAAGAATAATTAAGTTCCCATCCTTATCTGTTTGGGTATCTTTAGTTTTCTCCTGAAGCTCTTCAAAAGTGAAGTACTTATTATCTACAGTTGGATATAATGCAAACTTGTCTGCTTTTTCAAAGAATTTATCTTCTGAAAGCATTCCGTATTCTATCACGATCTTTATATCATTCCATTTCTTTTCGAAATCTTCTCTGTTATTGGTGAAAAGTGCTTTCAACTTGTCTGCAACCTTTCTTGTAATATAACTAGAGATCTTTTTCACAGCACCATCTGCCTGAAGGTAAGATCTGGATACATTTAATGGAATATCTGGAGAATCTATTACCCCACGTAACATGGTTAAAAATTCTGGGACAATCCCTTCAACATTATCTGTTACATATACCTGATTTTGGTATAATTGGATCTTGTCCTTTTGAATGTTCATATCCTGACCCATTTTTGGGAAATATAAGATCCCTGTAAGGTTGAAAGGATAATCTACATTAAGGTGAATATGAAACAAAGGATCTTCAAATTGCATAGGATATAATTCCCTGTAGAAACCTTTGTAATCTTCATCTTCCAGATCGGCTGGCTGCTTAGTCCATGCCGGAGTTGGATTGTTTATAATGTTGTCTACTTCTACCGTCTCTGGCTTAGCATCTTTTTCAGCATCATCAGGAAGTGGTAATTCTTCTTCTTTAGTTCCAAATTTAATTGGAACCGGCATAAACTTATTATACTTAACAAGTAATTCACTTATTCTTCCTTCTTCAAGAAACTGATTGTCTTCCTCATTAATATGAAGAATGATCTCTGTTCCTCTTTCAGTTCTATCTGATTCTTCTATGCTAAAATCTGTAGTTCCTTCACAAACCCAGTGAGCACCTGGCTCATCTTTATAAGACTTAGTGATGATCTCTACTTTATTTGCCACCATAAAGGCAGAATAGAAACCAAGACCAAAATGTCCTATAATTCCACTGTCCTTAGCAGAATCTTTATATTTTTCTAAAAACTCTTCAGCTCCAGAAAAAGCTATTTCATTTATATACTTTTCTACCTCTTCCTTGGTCATCCCAACTCCTTGGTCTATCACATGGAGGGTTTTATTCTCTTTATCTATTTTAACTTCGATCTTCGGATCTCCGTATGCCACATCTACCTCACCAATACTGGTAAGATGCTTTAATTTTAAAGTAGCATCTGTTCCGTTAGAAATTAATTCTCTTAAAAAGATCTCATGATCACTGTATAAAAACTTCTTTATTAACGGGAAGATGTTTTCTACAGATACATTAATTTTTCCTTTAGCCATATATCAAAAATTTTATTGAATTAGTACTTTCCTCTCTATAGTCAAAAAAAATACCAAGACCGATGCGCTGACAAACTGACACTTGTAATGTGGATTTCTTATTTACGTCTAATAGATATTGGCAATTTGATGCCAAATAAGATTTAACAAATATTTCTGTTTAACTAATAAGATAAAAGATTAAACAATTTGTATCTTTGAAAAAGAAAGAAAGAATTATGGCAACTAAAAAGCAACCAGCAGAAAAGAAATTCAGTAAAGAGATCTTAATTGGTCTTTATATGAATTATGTGTTAGAGCATGAGCATATGCCTAAAAGTGTATATAAGTTCGCAAAAGAGAATAAGATAACAGAAGATCAGTTCTATGACTACTTTGGGAGTTTTGAAGGTTTAAGAAAAGGCATATGGAATCAGTTCTATATGAATACTACGGAAGTAATGCATAAAAGCTTAGAGTTTGAAACATTTACTCCTAGAGAAAAACTACTCACCTTTTATTATACCTTTTTTGAATTGTTAACTGCAAATAGAAGTTATGTGCTGTTAACCTTGAACGAGAATCCCGATAAACTTAAAAATTTAGAGCAGTTAAAGGAATTGCGTAAGGAAATAAAAGTTTTCGCAAAGGAGTTGATTTCTGAAGGAAACGAAGATAAAAACACTCAGTTTCTTAAACAATCTGAGACGGTTTTTTCTGAAGCTACTTGGGTTCAATTTTTATTTATTCTAAAATTCTGGGTAGATGATAATTCAGCAAAGTTTGAAAGCACCGATATTGTTATCGAAAAGTCTGTAAACACTGTTTTCGACCTTTTTGACAATACACCTCTGGAACGAGTTATTGATTTAGGAAAATTCCTCTGGAAAGAAAAAATGAATTAATAGTTTTTTAGAATCACTCGGGTGTGTTGCCCTATAAGTGTATTTCCCTACAAATAACTTTCGCACCTGTGTGATTTTAATAACAACCGCATAATATGAAGACAATAGACAGCATACCTACCGGAAAAATAGGAAGAACTAGTAAAATGGTTCAGACTGGAGTTAAAATTGGTGGGAATTATATTAAATATTACAGTAAAAAGGCTTTTGACAAGAATATAAATCGAGATCAATTAAATGAAGATAATGCATCAGATATTTATGATGGTTTAAAAAGTTTAAAAGGAAGTGCACTCAAGGTGGCACAAATGCTCTCTATGGAGAAAAGTTTATTGCCTAGTGCGTATGTAGAAAAATTCTCATTGGCTCAATTTAGTGTCCCACCACTTTCGGCGCCATTAGTGAGAAAGACCTTTAAAAAATATAATGGAAACTACCCCGAGCAACTTTATGATACGTTTGCAACGCAGTCGGTAAATGCAGCCAGCATTGGACAAGTGCACATGGCTACAAAGAATGGGAAAAAACTTGCTGTGAAAATCCAATATCCGGGCGTTGCAGATAGTATCAGTTCAGATCTTGCAATGGTAAAGCCTATCGCTACAAGAATGTTCAACATGCAAGGGAAAGATTCAGAAAAATATTTTAAAGAAGTAGAAGGGAAGCTATTAGAAGAAACAGATTATATTTTGGAAGTGCAGCAAAGCAAAGAGATTTCTGAAGCTTGTGTAAATATTCCAAACCTTAAATTCCCTAAGTATTACGAGGAATTATCTAGTGAGCGTATTATTACGATGGATTGGATGGATGGAATTCATTTAAGTGAGTTTACAAAGTTGAATTCAGATCAAAACCTTGCTAATAAAATAGGTCAGGCTCTATGGGATTTTTATATGTTCCAGATTCACAATTTAAAAGCGATGCATGCAGATCCTCATCCTGGTAATTTTTTAATAGATGAAGATTACAACCTTATTGCTATAGATTTTGGTTGTGTTAAAAGAATTCCTGAAGATTTTTATAATCCATATTTTCAGCTTGCTGAAAGGGAGAATTTAAATAATGAAGAGTTTTTCAATGAGAAATTATTTGAATTAGAAATCCTACGTGAAAGTGATTCTAAAAAAGAAAGAGATTTCTTTTCAGAGATGTTTTACGAAATGTTCAACATGTTCTCTACACCGTATCAATCAGAAACTTTTGATTTTACGGATGAAGCTTTTTGGAACAATCTCACAGAATTAAGTGAAAGGTATAGTAAAGATCCAGAATTACGAAAAATGAATGGAACTAGAGGAAGTCAGCATTTTTTATATATGAGTAGAACTTACTTCGGACTTTACAACTTGCTTCACGATTTAGAAGCAAAAGTAGAAGTCAATAATTATAAATTGATGAGTTAAAAGTTAATATTGGTTAGGTTGATTAGGAAAGCGTCACTATTGCGAGTGATGCTTTTCTGTTTTAAATTAGTATATAAATAAAACACCCGCCTTAATTAAGACGGGTGTTTCATTTGAAATAGGAATGCTTTAAAAATTAGTCAACCATAACTTTCTCTTTCTGGCTAATTTCAGTTTTCACTCTATTCTTTACATATTTCTCCAACCATTGGTCTTGTTCCCAAAGTACGTGTAATACAGATTCCTTTGCACTATAACCATGACTTTCTTTAGGAAGGATCACCAATCTTGCGGTAGCTCCAAGTCCTTTTAAAGCATTAAAATAACGCTCACTTTGCATTGGATAAGTTCCAGAATTATTATCTGCTTCTCCATGAATTAATAACAAAGGAGTCTTCATTTTATCGGTATGCATAAAGGGAGACATGGCATTATATACTTCTGGTGCTTCCCAGTAGCTACGTTCTTCACTTTGAAATCCAAATGGAGTTAAAGTTCTATTGTAGGCACCACTTCTTGCAATTCCGGCTGCGAAAAGATTAGAGTGAGATAATAAGTTGGCTGTCATAAAGGCCCCATAACTATGGCCACCAACAGCTACTCTGTTTCTATCTATATAACCCATTTCATCTACAGCATCTATCGCCGCTTTTCCATTAGCAACCAGCTGTTTTCTAAAACTATCATTAGGCTGCTCATCTCCCTCTCCAATAATAGGAAATGAAGCATCATCTAATACAACATATCCGCGGTTTACCCAGTAAATTGGAGATCCATAATAAGGATAAGTGAAATCATTTGCATTGGAGGTGTTTTGTGAAGCAGAATTTTTATCCTTGAATTCTCTTGGATATGCCCACAGGATCATAGGTAATTTCTCTTTAGAATCTTTATCGTAATCTGCAGGAAGGTATAAAGTTCCGTTTAATTCCAATCCGTCATCTCGTTTATAAGTGATCACTTCTTTATGAACATCTTGTAGTGCTTTAAAAGGATTTTCAAAACTCGTTATTTGAGTTAATCCATCTTTTTTATTGATGTCTCTTAGATAATAATTAGGAAATTCTGTAGAAGATTCTATTCTCACTAAAAGTTCACCTTTAGTAATATCTATAGCTTCAACTAAGGTTTCTTTTTTCTTGTTATAGTTGGATCTATATAAATTGCTGGTTTGTCCACTTTCCAGATCTATTTTGTCCACAAAAGGGAATTGTCCTTTTTCTGTAAATCCGCTTCCAAGTAAATATGCATTGTTATCTTTTAATGCTAGGATACTTGTTCCATACTGATTTTTCTTAGTGACAAAATTCCCTGGATCGCTGTATTGATCTTGATAATTTCTATCGAATAATACTTTTGGTGCTTTTTTGTTATTGGAAGGATCAAAAACATAGGTTCTAGTATTTCTGTTATTCCACCAGTAATCGTATGCGATTGCAGTATTGCTGTTTCCCCATGATATACCAGAGAACCTATCTTTTGTTTTCAAGATAGATCTTCCTTCTCCTTTAAAAGGTGCATCTAAGAGAAAAACTTCATCTCTATATGCAACTTCAACTTCTGGGTCTCCACCATCTAATACTTTTGCATAAACTAAGGTGGCTGGAGCATCACTTCTCCAATTTAGATCTCTTCTTCCTTCTCTTTCTGCCATAAATCCAATTGGTAAGACCTCAGAAAGAGCAACATCATTCACTTTACTTATTTCTTTACCAGTTTTATCATAGATCACAGTTTCAAAAGGAAATCTGTAGTAAGGCACTATATAGGAAAATGGTTTTTTAATTACTGAAACCATCACATAATTTCCATCTGGAGAAAAGGAGATCTCATTATACATTTTAGAATCCATCCATGGTGTAGCGCTTCCGTTAAGATCTACTTTTACAAGACTTGCTTTTGCTAATTGCTCGAAATTAAATTCATCATTTGGAGTTTGCAGTAAATCTTGATACGTTCTATTTTGTGCTTTTTGTCCGTCACTGGTAGAGATTGTAGGTCCCGTAGGTACAGCTGTATTGGTGTTTATTAATGCCTCTCTATTTTCCGGAAGTATTTTAACCAATACGGCAGAGCCATCTTTAAACCAATTAATTACGTCTCTCATGTTCGCATTTAACGTAGCATCGGTTAATTTTTTAGCAGAAGCCGCAGCAATATCCAACACCCACAATTCTACACCAGTATCTGTAGTATGCGTCATTGCAATTTTAGATTCGTCTGGAGACCAAGAGAAATTTGCCAAACGTGGGTTTTCCGGTAAGCCGGAAATGGATTTTGGAGTTTCAGATTTTAAAGATTTTACTTCAACATTATTATAATAGGTTGTTCTACTATTAATATTGGTCTTAGGGTTGATTCTTAGTCCGCCTAGTCTTAGTTCCTGTTCGCTTAATTCTGCAATAGATTTATATTGATCTCTATATAAGAACACCATCATTTCTCCTTTACTGTCTACAAGGGTAGCTGGAGCCAATGGAACATCTACAAGATCCATTATTTCTTGTGGTGGTTTCTGATAAGTTAAATTTTCTTGAGCCTGAAGATTTACAAACAAGAAACAAGCTAAAAAGCATAATAGAATTTTTTTCATAAGTTAATTTTTTAAGTATTTCAGTAACGCCCTTGAATAATAGAGTTCCAAAAAATTAATGTTTCTTATATTGCGGGGCAAAAATTTATTAATTGCTTAAATTTAAGAAGAATAAATATTAATACCATAATTATAAACGTATGTATCAATCAAAAATAGCCGGATTGGGAAGTTATGTTCCTGAAAATGTGGTAACCAATGACGATCTTTCCAAATTGATGGATACCAACGATGCTTGGATCCAAGAGAGAACTGGGATCAAGGAACGTAGACATATAAAAAAAGGAGATGGGAATACTACCGCTGTTATGGGGGTAAAGGCAGCTAAAATTGCTTTAGAACGCTCTAAGATCTCTAAAGACGATATAGATCTTATCGTATTTGCAACTTTAAGCCCAGACTTATATTTCCCAGGATGTGGAGTGCAAGTACAAGAAATGTTAGATATAAATACCTGCCCTGCTTTAGATGTTCGAAACCAGTGTAGCGGATTTATATATGCATTATCTGTAGCAGATCAATTCATAAAGACCGGGATGTACAAAAATGTGCTGGTAATTGGAAGTGAAAATCATAGTGGCGGATTGGATTTTACAGACCGAGGGAGGTCTGTTTCCGTTATTTTTGGCGATGGAGCAGGAGCAGCTGTACTTACCAGAAGCAATCATATTGGTCAGGGAATTCTATCTACACATCTGCATTCTGAAGGAAAACATGCCATGGAACTTTCTTTAAAAGGACCAAGTACGATGCATTGGGTGCCAGAGATAATTGCTGAAAATCCTCAGGGAGATGATATTCCTTATTATCCTTATATGAATGGGCAGTTTGTATTTAAAAATGCGATTGAACGTTTTTCTGAAGTGATCCATGAAGGTCTAGAGGCGAATGGCTTAGAAGTAAAGGATATTAATATGCTTATTCCGCATCAGGCAAATTTGAGGATCTCCCAGTTTATTCAGAAGAAATTACAATTAAGCGATGATCAGGTGTTCAATAATATTCAGAAATACGGAAATACAACTGCTGCATCTATTCCTATTGCGCTTACAGAAGCTTGGGAACAAGGAAAGATAAAAAGAGGAGATCTAGTAGTATTAGCTGCTTTTGGAAGTGGATTCACCTGGGGAAGTGCTATTATAGAGTGGTAAAATATTAAAGTTTAAAATCAAGAAAGCCCGTATAGATAAATCTATGCGGGCTTTCTCTTTGACTAAACTAACTAACTAATTAAATGATCATCTAAAATAATCCACCGCTATCTTTTTCATTATCATCTCGATTTTTACGTCTTAAAGCTTTATTTTTTCCGCCTCCAAATCTGTAAGAAAATCCTACAAATACAGTTTGACTTTCAGGATTAAGTGTTCCTTCCTGCTTGAAGGGTTTATCTGCTGTGAAATTTAATTCCTGTGTATTAAAAATATCTGTAAAGTTCAAACTAAGGGTAGCCTTATCATCTAAGAAACTGTATCGGGCTCCCGTGTTCACAAAATAAAATGCTTCAGCCTCAAATTGTAAGTCTTGTTCTGGAGCTCTATAATATCCAAATAGTTGGAAGGTTAAATTTTCTGTAGCCTTAAAGCTGTTATTAATTCTGAAGTTGAAACTTGTGTTTTCATTTTCAACAAAATCATCTCCAATGATACCACGGTTATTCTGATTGTAAACTTCAAAACTCGAATTGATACTCCACCATTTGGTTGGCTTGTAGCTTCCTGAAAGTTCTAATCCAAATGCAGTATTATCGTCACCATTTATATGCGTTAAAAGTAATTTCGAAGGATCTTCTGGATCTTCTAAAAAGGTCTGATTGATCTCATTCTGAATAAATCTATAAAACACGCCTCCTGTAAAATTGCCTTTTTCTAAATTCTGAGTGTAATTAAATTCTATTGAACTAGTGAATTGAGGATCTAATTCTGGATTTCCAACACCAGTAATTCTCGGTGTGCTAAATTCTCTTACGGGATTTACTTGGCTTAAACTTGGTCTATCTACACGTCTTCCATAATTTACTTGAAGGGTTTTCTTATCAGTTATAGTATATGTTAAATAAGCTGTTGGGTAAACAGTTAAGTAATCGTCCTCAAAGATCTTTGTGCCATCTAAAATAGCTTCAACATCATATTGTTCTAACCTTGCTCCTAATTGATAGGACCATTTGTCAAAGGTTTGCCCATAAGTTGTATAAAAAGAATAGATGTTATTGTCGTAGATATAATTGGCGTTTTCTAAATTTAGATTAGAGGTCTTATACGTATTATCGGTTTCTCGCTTTCTCACTTCCGCACCCAACTCTAGTTTAGATTTTTCGCTTAAAGGATTCACATAATCCAAATTAATAGTGGTGTTGGAGTTATCATTTGCTACATCATCCCTGTAGGAAGTGAAGGTACTACCACCACCTTCAAATTCAAAAACGGCAATTTCTGTATTTTCGCCTTCATTATAGTTTAATTCTAATTCTATATTGTGGCCATCTTTTTTAAATTCTCTTTTATAATCAAAATTGTATGTGCTGGAAAGTCCTTCGTTATCCAAGAAAAAGTTTTGAGTAAGGTTAGAGCTTAGATCATTAAAGTTGGAAATTTTAATAATTCCTATTGGCTCTCCCAGAGATTTATTTTGATTGGTGTAGAAAGAAAATGTGTTTTTATCATTCAAATAAAAATCTACTCCAATTTTATATAGATATGAGTTGTTATCATTCTGAACAAATATGTCTTCCTGAGAATTAGACTCTTCTCTAAAAATCCTTCCATTAAAATCCTTTTTACCGAAGTTTCCTCCAATATTGGTGAAAAAGTTAAACTTCCCGGTTCTGTAATTCATATCTACAGATCCATTTGCTCGGGTGTTTTTTCCGAATGTTAAACCAGTACTTACATTTCCATTAAAGCCTAAATTGGAATTCTTGTGTAAAATAATATTTATTATCCCGCTCATTCCTTCTGGGTTATACTTTGCTGAAGGATTAGTGATTAACTCCACACTTTTAATAGAGCTGCTAGGAATTTGCCTTAATAATTGAGCTGCGGGTACATTGGTAGGTTTTCCATCTACAAGGATCCTAACATTGTCATTTCCACGCATAGCAATATTTCCATCTTGGTCTACTGTGAGGGTTGGCAGATTTCCCATAATTTCTGATGCTGTTGCTCCACTAGTAGTTAGATCCTTTCCAATATTAATTACTTTTCTGTCAATTTTTTGTTCTATAGTAGAGCGTTCTGCGATGATGGTCACATCATCCAGACTAGCGATATCTGCTTCCAATGGAATAGATCCAATATTAACTAATTTGTTCCCAGAACTTATTTCTATAGATTTAGAATACGTTTTATACCCTATAAATTGTACCTGAAGAGTATAAGAGCCTTCGGGAATATCTTTTATTATAAAGCTTCCGTCGTCCAAAGAACTGTTTCCGGAAACTAATTTGCCTTCAGGATCATTAATTAAAACTGTAGCATAGGGGATAGGATCTCCAAGATCCTTGTCTATTACTTTTCCTGAAATTTGACCTAATACTACTCCTTTTGTTGCTTGAAAAGCACTTGCTTGTAGAAGACTGAACAAGCTTAGAATTAAAAATAACTGTTTCATTTTTGATTGATGTTGATGATTGATGTGATGATTAATTATGCAAGGTAGCTTGCAATGCATAACAAATCCAACTAAAAAAAGCCTTTCGGCGATCCTCTATACTTAATAGACGATTCAAAAACATAATTGTTACAGTTTTTTAAAAAAACATCCCATCTTCCCTTGTGAAGATGGGATTCAACTATAAACCTTAAAAAACACTACCATCAAAGTGTTATAAGATCTACAGAGGTTTTATAATTAAAAGACATCTGGATTTTTAATTTGTTACACTGCAGGCTAAATACTAACTTTGATAACTATGAAAAAGAAGACCTTAGTTTTGGGAGCCTCTTTAAATCCCGCTCGTTATTCTAATATCGCTATTAAAAGATTGGTCCAAAAAAATCAGCCTATTGTGGCTCTTGGATTAAGAAAGGGGATTGTAAACGGTGTGGAAATAACCACAGAAATGGAAGATTTTGATGAGGTAGATACAATTACTCTTTATCTAAATGCAAAACGCCAGGAAGCCTATTATGATTACATAGTATCACTTAACCCAAAAAGGGTGATTTTTAATCCAGGTTCGGAAAACCCAGTGCTTTATGATCTGTTAAGAAAGAATAATATTCAGTTTCAAAATGCATGTACCTTAGTTATGCTTTCTACGAATCAATATTAATCCTAAGAACGTTAAAGCTCCATTTAAGATAAGTACAAAAAAGCCAAATTCAAATCCAAACCAAACTTCACTATTTATACTTATTAGATAACATACGATTGGGGATAAAATCGCGATTACAGGCACCAATTTATCTTTCACCATCCATTTAGTAAAAAGCCCAAAGCTATAAAGTCCAAGTAATGGGCCGTAAGTGTATCCAGCAAATACAAAGAGTTTAGCAATTACGCTTTCATCCTTAATAATATATTTAAAACTTACTATTACGAGAATTAGCACGATAGAAACTGCGACATGGATTCGCTTTCTAACAATTTCTTGTTTAGCGGCTTCATATCTTTTTTCAATATCTAAAATATCGATGCTAAAAGAGGTGGTAAGTGCAGTAAGAGCACTATCTGCACTGCTGTATGCAGCAGCGATCAGTCCTAATACAAAGAAGGTTGCAATTCCAGCACCCAATCCGCTTTGTGTAGCAATCACTGGGAAGAGGTCATCTTTAGAAGCATCTATACCGTTTAATCTGGCATATTCTGTAAGCAGCATACCCAGTGCCAAAAACACCAAATTCACGAAAGTGAGTACTATGGTAAACCAGAACATGTTCTTTTGTGCATCCTTTAGATTTCTACAAGTAAGATTTTTCTGCATCATATCCTGATCTAAACCTGTCATAACGATCGCTATAAAAGCCCCAGAAATAAACTGTTTCCAGAAGTAATTGGCACTTTTAAAATCATCGAAAAAGAACATCTTAGAAAAGTCACTATCTGCGATATGTCCAATTAGATTACTTCCTTGAATACCTAAACTATCAGAGACATAATAGATACTAACTCCCACAGCAATAAGCATACAAAGAGTTTGTAAAGTATCGGTATAAACAATGGTTTTTATACCAGATTTAAAAGTATAAAGCCAAATTAAGGCAATGGTCATAACTACTGTGGCCCAAAAGGGAATCCCTAAAGCGTCAAAAAGAATTATTTGTAAAACATTGGCTACCAGAAAAAGCCTAAAACTGGCACCTACAACTCGGGACAATAGAAAGAAAGAAGCTCCTGTTTTATAAGAGTATCTACCAAACCTGCTTTCCAGATAAGTATAAATGGAGGTCAGGTTCATTCTATAATAAAGCGGGAGTAACACCAATCCAATTACTGCGTATCCTACAATATAACCCAATACCACTTGCATATAACTAAACTGGCTGGCTTCTACCCATCCAGGGACCGAGATAAAGGTGACACCACTAAGAGAAGCGCCTATCATTCCAAAAGCTACAACATACCAAGGCGATTGCCTGTTGGCCTTGAAAAAAGCATCATTATTAGAATTTTTTCCGGTAAAGTAGGAGATGATTAATAAGGCTCCAAAATAGGAAGCTATTAAGAGTAGGATGTAAACTGGTTGCATAGAATTTCAATTTCGCAGCCAAAATACAAATTAATGCATAAGTTCTCGTTTAGTATGCGCTACTAAAATTTAATAGTATCCTAGAAAAAATGTAATTTTGGATTATGGATTTTTCTTCTAAATTATTGGAACAAGCTGTGGCAGAAATGTCACAATTACCGGGTATTGGTAAACGAACTGCATTAAGATTAGTGCTTCATTTACTAAAGCAACCAACTACTCAAACTCAGCAACTTGCCGAAGCTCTATTAGATCTAAAAACAAATATCAAATTATGTAAGAATTGTCATAATATAAGTGATACCGAAGTTTGTGAGATCTGTGCTAATCCTAACAGAATAAAAGAATTGGTATGTGTGGTAGAAGATATTCGGGATGTTATGGCCATAGAGAACACAGGTCAATATCGCGGATTATATCATGTGCTTGGAGGTAAGATAAGCCCTATGGATGGGATTGGACCTTCGCAGTTAACCATAAAATCTTTAGTAGATAAGGTAAAAGAAGGAGAAGTTGAAGAAATTATTTTTGCTCTTAGTAGTACTTTGGAGGGAGATACTACCAACTTTTATATTTTCAGGCAATTGGAAGGTTTAAATATAAAGACTTCTACCATCGCAAGAGGAATTTCTGTAGGAGACGAATTGGAATATGCAGATGAGGTTACTCTAGGAAGAAGTATTACCAATAGAATTCCATTTGAGAGTTCTTTAAAAAGCTAATTGGTTAATACGATTGCACTATCCTCAGAAAGTTGTTGCTAAATCGCATTAATAAGCGCTAGTTCCATCTATCTCAGGAAAGAAAAGTCTTTTTTTTTGTCTAAATCTCAAAACCATTATCTTTTTTTATCTGCCCTTCATTTCTTTTGTTCGTCCAAAAGAAACGAAGCAAAGAAAAAGACTTCTTTTTTAAGGAATTTTTTGGCAAAAAAGCCAAAAACCTTGCTGAAATTCCCGCGGAACAACGATGGAAAAAATCGTCGCTCCTTAATCTCGGGAATTTCAGCACATATGCTAGAAAAAAGAATTAAAAAAAACAACTTCGGGAAAATAGTGATAAGATTTGATTTAAATTTTCTTTAAATGATGCCAATCCCTTTAATTTAAAGGATCATAATCGTAATTTTACAGGCATCAGAATATGTTATTTTAAGCTTGAATTCAGCTTTAAAAATAATTTTATTACATATTTAATACTTCTGAAGTGTTAAATTGAGTAATTTCGCAATTAGAATTATAAAAAACATCGTTGAGATAATAATATGGCAAAGTTTGAACTTAAGTTACCCAAAATGGGGGAAAGCGTCGCAGAAGCAACAATTACTAGCTGGCTAAAAGAAGTTGGAGATACTATTGAAGCTGATGAGGCAGTACTGGAAATAGCAACAGATAAAGTTGATAGTGAAGTTCCAAGTGAGGTAGATGGCGTGCTTATTGAAAAACTTTTTGAGCCAGATGATGTAGTGCAAGTTGGACAAACTATTGCTATTATTGAAATAGAAGGCGATGATGATTCTAAGGCACAGCCTAAGGAAGCTAAAAAACCAGAAGGAGCACTAGTTGAAGAAGCAGAAGAAATGCTAACAACAGCCAAGAGCACTTCAGGAACTTCTGAAACAGATTTTTCTGATTCTACCAAATTCTATTCTCCATTAGTGAAAAATATCGCTAAAAAAGAAGGAGTAAGCCTTCAGGAGTTGGAAACCTTAGAAGGAACAGGAAAAGATGGCAGAGTTACCAAAAATGATATTTTAGGATATTTAGAAAACAGAAGTTCTCAACCTAAATCTACGGCAAGTACATCTGCTCCTGCTCAATCGGCTCCGGCTGCTAAAAAGCCTTCTGCTCCAGTTAGTGTAAATGGAGGAGATGAGATTATCGAAATGAGTAGAATGGGTAAAATGATTGCTCATCACATGGTAGAAAGTGTGCAAACTTCTGCCCATGTCCAATCGTTTATAGAAGTAGATGTAACCAATATTTGGAATTGGAGAAGCAAAAATAAGACAGCTTTCGAAAAAAGAGAAGGAGAGAAATTAACCTTTACTCCAATCTTTATGGAAGCAGTTGCTAAGGCTATCAAAGATTTCCCAATGGTCAATATCGCTTTAGACGGAGATAAAATTATTAAAAGAAAAAATATAAACCTTGGAATGGCTGCGGCACTTGGTAATGGCGATTTAATTGTACCGGTTATTAAAAATGCTGATACTTTGAATCTTGTAGGAATGGCGAAAGCTGTGAACGATCTTGCAAATAGAGCCAGAGATAATAAATTAAAGCCAGAGGATATTCAAGGGGGAACCTATACGGTAACTAACGTTGGTACTTTTGGAAGCATCATGGGAACTCCAATTATCAATCAGCCGCAAGTTGCTATTTTAGCTCTTGGAGCCATAAGAAAGGTGCCTGCGGTCATTGAGACTCCGGAAGGCGATTTTATTGGGATTCGTTATAAGATGTTCTTATCTCACAGTTATGATCATCGTGTTGTGAACGGAGCATTAGGAGGACAGTTCGTGCAACGTGTTGCACAATATCTGGAAGCCTTTGATAAGAATAGAGAGGTTTAATTCCTCATTGAGGGTTTAATTTCCACGTCAAGGTTCTTGATTCTCAAAACATATAAGCTTAAAAGCCACGAATACTTCATTAAATATGTAGTGTAAGTGGCTTTTAAGCTTTCTGAAATTAGATAATAAAACATTGTTACAGAAGACGACTTTGAATTTTTAGAACATTCAAAATATAGTATCTTTACAAAAACCAACTATTTTATGGAGTTAAAACTCACAAAACCAATTTGCTTTTTCGACCTTGAAACCACTGGTACTAATGTTGCCAAAGATCGAATTGTCGAAATTTCTATCTTAAAAGTATTTCCCAATGGAAATAAAGAAAGTAAAACCTGGTTGGTGAATCCTGAAATGGATATTCCAGCAGAGGTAATTGCTATTCATGGGATTTCGAATGAAAAAGTAGCAAATGAACCCACTTTTAATACGTTAGCACCAAAGATCTATGAAATGATTAAAGGTTGCGATCTGGGAGGTTATAATTCAAATAGATTTGATATTCCGTTGCTTGCTGAAGAATTATTGCGAGCAGATATAGATTTCGATATGAAAAGTCAGGCATCTGTAGATGTGCAAACTATTTTTCATAAAATGGAACAAAGAACACTGTCTGCAGCTTATAAATTCTATTGTGATAAAGATCTGGAAGGGGCACATGGTGCCGAAGCGGATACGAATGCTACCTACGAGGTCTTAAAATCTCAGCTAGACAAATATGATGATCTGGAGAACGATATGTCATGGCTATCTAAATACAGCGAAAGAAGAAAATTTGCAGACTTTGCAGGATTTATAGCTTTCGATAAAAAAGGTCAAGAGGTATTTGCGTTTGGAAAATACAAAGGAAAACATGTAGAAAAGGTCTTGGAAGAGGAGCCTGGATATTTCGGATGGATCCAAAATGCCGACTTTCCATTATACACTAAGAAGATCCTAACCAGGATAAAATTGAGAAAGCTAAATACAAAAGTTAAATAGTAGGGCTTCTATGAAAATAATCTGCATCGGGAGGAATTATAGCGCCCACATTTCAGAATTAAAGAATGAAAAACCAACAGAGCCAGTTATATTCTTAAAACCTGACACTTCAATTCTTTTAAAAAAACAACCTTTTTTTATACCAGATTTCAGCAACGATGTTCATTATGAAGTTGAAGTACTGGTGAAAATAAATAGGGTAGGGAAATATATAGAAGAGCAATATGCTCATAAATATTACAACGAGATTGGTTTGGGTATAGATTTTACTGCTAGAGACCTTCAGCAAAAGTTAAAAGATAAAGGTTTGCCTTGGGAAAAGGCGAAAGGTTTTGATGGTGCTGCAGTAATCGGAGAGAAATGGATTGATAAAAAATCTATTTCCGACCTAAATAATATTAACTTTAGCTTAATTAAAAATAATCAGCCTGTGCAAACAGGTAATACCAGTGATATGTTGTGGAAAATTGATGAGATTATTTCATATGTCTCAAAGTATTTCACTTTAAAAATCGGGGATATTATTTTTACAGGAACTCCAGAAGGAGTTGGTAAGGTTGAGGCTAACGATGTCTTAACTGGACTGATAGAAGAAAAGCAACTATTTTCAATACAAGTAAAATAAATGAAGAACTACAACTTAGACGACGTAATAGAAATGGCTGGTGGAGACGACGATTTTGTGAAGATAATTGTTCAAACATTTTTGGAAGAAATCCCGCCAGATGTAGCTTCAATGTCTGAAGCTATTTCTAGCAGTAATCCCGCATTAGCATATCAATTTGCACATAAGATGAAGCCTAATCTTCAGCTTTTTGGCTTGAACCAGATGGATAATATATTAGTGATCGAGGCTTGGTCTAAAGGAAAGGAACGCGAAACAAAAGCTCGGGATGCAGGAGAAAAGATAGCCGCTAAGGTTAGGTTGGCGGAAAGAGAGTTGAAAAATGATTTTACCCTCTAATGATTGCAGAAATAATTACAATTGGAGATGAGATTCTCATTGGTCAAATTGTAGATACCAATTCTGCACATATTGCCCAAGAGCTCAATAAGATCGGTGTTTCTGTACATCAAATCACTTCTGTAGAAGATGAGCGTCAACATATCCTTACTACTCTTGAAGAGGCTTCTAAACGCGCAGATATCATTTTGATCACTGGTGGGTTGGGTCCTACTAAAGATGATATTACCAAAAAGGTATTATGTGAGTTTTTTGAAGATTCTCTGGTAAGAAATGATGATGTTTTAATGCATATTGAGTCTATTTTTGCTAAATATATTAGCACCCCTATTTCAGATCTTAACAGGGAACAAGCGCTAATGCCTTCAAAAGCAATTGCACTACATAACGAGTATGGAACAGCTCCTGGCCTTTGGATGAAAAAGGATGAAAAGGTTTTTGTTGCTATGCCCGGAATCCCATACGAGATGAAATCCTTGATGGAACGGGAAGTCTTACCAAGATTAATAAAGGAGTTTAAGAGACCATTTATCTATCATAAGACCATTAGAACCTATGGGCTAGGGGAAAGTGCCATTGCGCAAAGATTAGAGTACTGGGAGAACAACCTGCCTGTTCATATTAAACTTGCTTATTTACCAAATTTTGGTACTGTGAGGTTAAGGCTTTCGGGAAAAGGACTTAACGAGGAGGAGCTTAAATCTTCTATTGAAAAAGAATTTCAAAAGATCTATCCGATCTTGCACGATATAATTTCTGATATCAATGGAGAGAATGAAGATATCAGCATCACAATTAGGGAATTATTAAACAATAAAAATCAATTTTTATCTGTTGCAGAGAGTTGTACAGGAGGAGAGTTAGCAACAAAATTCACGTTAAATCCGGGGGCATCTACCTTTTTTAGAGGCGGAATTGTTGCCTATGCTACAGATACTAAAGAAGATATTTTAAATGTTCCTCATGCTGTTATCGAGAAAAACACTGTGGTTAGTGCGGAGGTTGCAGAAGAAATGGCTCGGAATTCTAAGCTAATTTTTAAATCAGACTACGCTATTGCGACCACAGGGAATGCTGGACCCGATAAAGGCGATAGTGATAAAGAGGTCGGGACGGTATTTATTGGAATTGCTACTCCAAAGAAAGTTTTCTCTGAAGAATTCAAATTTGCAAGAAGCAGAGAGCAAGTAGTGAAAAAAACAGTGAATAAGGCATTAGAAATGTTGCTTAAAGAGCTACTTTCTAATTAAAATTTAGATCAGAAGTATTTGATATCAAAACAACTAGAATGCATCCTAGTGATAAACAGTAAATAAGCTATAAAAAATTTTATTTTTATGTTGGCAGTTACTTAAAAAAATCGTTAATTTGCAGCCTGTTTTGAAATAACAAGATAAAGAATAGTACAATGTCAAGAGTTTGTGAACTTACAGGTAAAAAAGCAATGGTTGGGAACAATGTTTCTCACGCCATGAATAAAACCAAGCGTAAATTTAATATCAATTTATTAAAAAAACGTTTTTATATTCCTGAAGAAGATAAGTGGGTAACCCTAAAAATATCTGCTTCTGCATTAAAGAACATCAATAAAAAAGGGATCTCGGCTGTCATGAAAGAAGCTAGAGAAAAAGGATTTTTAAACAAATAATCCTAAAACCATAAAGACACGAGAAAATGGCAAAGAAAGGCAATAGAATACAGGTTATCTTAGAATGTACAGAGCACAAAGAATCTGGTAAACCAGGTACTTCAAGATATATTTCAACAAAAAATAAAAAGAACACGCCAGACAGATTGGAGTTAAAGAAATTTAACCCTATTCTTAAGAAAATGACGGTTCATAAAGAAATTAAATAATATAAGTCATGGCAAAAAAATCAGTAGCATCGTTACAAACTGGATCTAAGAGGTTATCAAAAGCCGTTAAAATGGTGAGATCTCCTAAAACTGGCTCTTATACTTTTGTTGAAAGTATTATGATTCCAGAACAAGTAAATGACTTTTTAGCTAAAAAATAAGTTGTTTTAAAATATTTTAAAAGCCGTCCTGAGCCATCTGGACGGCTTTTTCTTTTTATGTATATTTACGCATGAATTTATGCTGATTCTTGGTTTAATTTCAGCAAGAAAACCATCCAATAGAAATGAGTTTATTTAAAAAAATATTTTCCAAAGAGAAAAAAGAAACTTTGGATAAAGGACTAGAGAAATCTAAAACCACCTTTCTATCTAAAATGAGTAAAGCCGTTGCCGGTAAATCTACTGTAGACGACGATGTTTTAGATGATCTTGAAGATGTATTGGTAAGTAGTGATGTTGGTGTTGCAACCACGATCAAGATAATTAAGAGAATAGAAGAGCGTGTAGAGCGCGATAAATATTTAGGGACAGCCGAGCTTAATGAAATATTAAGAGAAGAAATTGCCGGACTGCTTTCTGAAACAGAAACAGATTCTGGAAATGGATTTGATTTCGATAATTCCAGTAAGCCATATGTAATTATGGTGGTTGGTGTGAATGGGGTAGGGAAAACTACTACTATCGGGAAATTAGCACATCAATTTAAAAAAGACGGTAAAAAAGTGCTTTTAGGTGCAGCAGATACTTTTAGAGCTGCTGCTATAGATCAACTTCAAGTATGGGCAGATAGAACCGGAGTGCCAATTGTAAAACAGAAAATGGGGAGTGATCCCGCGTCTGTTGCTTTTGATGCAGTAGAAGTAGCTGTGAAACAAGATGTAGATGTCGTGATCATTGATACAGCGGGAAGGTTGCATAATAAAGTAAACCTTATGAATGAGCTTACCAAGGTAAAAAGGGTAATGCAAAAAGTAATTCCTAATGCACCTCATGAGGTATTGTTGGTTTTGGATGGCTCTACAGGGCAGAACGCTTTTGAACAGGCTAAACAGTTTACAGCGGCGACAGAAGTAACTTCTCTTGCTGTAACTAAATTGGACGGAACCGCTAAAGGTGGTGTGGTGATTGGAATTAGCGATCAATTTAAAATACCTGTTAAATATATTGGAGTTGGGGAAAGATTGGAAGATCTTCAAGTATTCAATAAATTTGAATTTGTAGATTCGTTCTTCAAAAAATAGTAGTTTCCATTTTTTTTATTTCTGCTTAGAAACCTTGAATGCTTAATATCTTTTATATAATATGAAACAGTTTTTACTCTCCCTCTCCTTATTATTAGTTATTGCTTGTAAAGAGGAGTCAAAACAACAAAGTTCTGTGCAGACCGTTCAGGATACTACAAAAGTTGCTGATTTTAGAGAATTCAAAGTTTTGGATTCAAAATATATCCAATCAGATTCTATCTGGGCTCCATTTAATAAGGAATTGGAATCTTTTTCTGAAGATCGATATGAGGAATTATTGCCACTTATCTTGGATCAGGATATTACTAGTTTGCAAAAAGCGATAGCCTTAAACACTTTTACTTACGAGGAACTAGTGTTGTTTTATTTAAAACGCATTCAGAAATATGACAGAAATAATGACTTGAGTCTAAATTCTGTTATTTCGTTAAATCCGAATGTTTTACAAGAAGCTCGAGATAAAGATCAAGAGCTTAAAAATAAAATGATGAAGCACCCGATCTTCGGAATTCCTGTGCTTTTAAAAGATAATATCAACACAATCGCTATGCCTACTACGGCGGGAGCTATTGCGTTAACAAAAAATACAACCGAAGACGCTTTTATTGTACAACGACTAAAAGAAAACGGCGCTCTTATCTTAGGGAAAGCTAATCTAAGCGAATGGGCATATTTCTTTTGTGGGGATTGTCCAAGTGGATATTCTGCAGTTGGAGGCCAAACACTAAATCCTTATGGAAGAAGGATCTTAGATACTGGTGGTTCTAGTTCTGGAAGTGCGGTTTCTGTTGCGGCAAATTTCGCTGCAGTCGCAGTAGGATCTGAGACTGCAGGGTCTATTTTATCTCCTGCAAGTCAGAACTCTTTAGTGGGTTTAAAGCCAACTATCGGAGTTTTAAGTAGGGGTGGCATTGTCCCAATTTCTAGTTATTTGGATACTCCGGGGCCTATCACTAAAAATGTAAGAGACAATGCTATCTTGTTTTCAGCGATGTCTGGAAGAGATTCACAAGATCCTGCTTCTGTAGCAAACAAAAATAACACCTCAAATTATTATGAAGATTTAGCTGAAGTTTCTCTAAAAGGGAAACGTTTTGGTGCTTTAAAATCTTTGATGGAAAACACTTTATATGTTGCAGCAATCAATGATCTTAAGTCTGCAGGAGCAGAAATAATAGAATTTGAAGGAGAGGATCTAGATCTCCCAAACTTTACTAGATTTCTTAATTTAGAGATGAAGAGAGACCTTCCTGTATATTTCAAGACATATGGAAATAAGGACTTAACCTTCGAGACTGTGAAGGATGTGGTTGCTTATAACAATACAGATACTTTGTTGCGTTCACCTTATGGGCAGAAATTATTTGAAGGAATAGTAGCTGATTCTGCCACTCCAAAAGAATTTGCAGCTATTCAGGATACATTAACTACAAATGGGAAGCGCTTTTTTGAGGTACCAATGAAAGCACATAATTTAGATGGAATTCT
>JAGXIK010000123.1 GCA_024635715.1 Gillisia sp. | reverse complement strand
GCTTATGAGTATGTCCAGCCTGAGATTGGGATCCCAATTTTACATATTGCAGATGCTATAGGGAAAGAAGCAAAAAGGCTAGGACTTAAAAAATTAGGTTTATTAGGAAATAAGCCAACTATGACCAAAGGATTTATACCTTCTATTTTAGAGAAAAAGTATAATATAGAGACAATCATTCCAGAATCAGAAAGCCTGCAACAAGCGCATAATTTTGTTTCGAATGAATTAACGCAAGGGATTTTTTCAGAAAATGCTAAAATATTTTTTTCAGAACAAATGGAATTACTTAAAAAACGTGGTGCAGAAGGCATCATTTTAGGATGTACAGAATTGCCTATACTTTTTAAAGATGTGAATTATGATTTTCCGCTTTTAGCAACTACAGATCTTCATGCACAGATGGCAGCTGATTTTATTTTAGGTAAGTATGAGCCTGATAACTTTTAGAAAAGAGAAATTGTTTGCGCACTCAATAATATCATTGTAATAATTTTTAAATTTTCACAGTAAAATATATTTAAAAATGTTGAATAACCAGGCAACCAATTTTTGGAATAAACGTTTTGAAGTTTCAGAATATATTTACGGAACTGCGCCTAATCAATTTTTTAAAGAACAGCTAGATTTGCTTAAACCGTCTAAACTTTTACTTCCAGCTGAAGGTGAAGGTCGCAATGCTGTATATGCCGCTTCTAAAGGCTGGGATGTTATGGCTTTTGATATTAGTTCAAGTGGTTGCCAAAAGGCTATGCAGTTAGCAAAAGAGATTAATGTCTCGATAGATTATGAAATAAGTGAAGTGCTAGATTTTGAAACTAATATTTATTTTGATGTTATCGGTTTATGCTATGCTCATTTTCCTGCTGAAATTCGTAAAGAGGCACATCAGCATCTACTTCAATATTTGAATATTGGCGGTATTGTGATCTTTGAAGCTTTTGCTAAAGCGCAATTAGGAAAATCTTCCGGTGGTCCAAAAAATTTAGAAATGTTATTTTCTATGGAGGAAATTAAATCTGAATTTCCTCAACTTGAATTTAAAATATTAAAAGAAGAATCTGTAGAACTCTCTGAAGGTGAATATCATCAAGGAAAAGCTGAAGTGATTCGGTTTTTAGGAATAAAAAAATAGATTGTAATTCTGTAATATTAAAAGTAAAAAAAATAGCTCCTCATCGCTGAAGGCTTTAGGAAATTAAAGAACACCTTAAATATACCCCATTATGGGTATTTCAGATTCCCGTTTTCCAACTTAATTTAGTCCTCCGGTTATCCGGTAATGGACATAATTTAGGTTATTTCAATGTAGGGTAGAAATACTTAAGTCTAATCCAATAAATATTACCGTGTTAATACTAAAACCTTTCAGTTCGCTGAAAGGTTTTTATTTTTTATATACTCCGTATATCTCTTTTCATAAGCAGTTTATAAGTTCCATATTCTTTCGTCTCAATTGATTTTATTAGCTTTAGGGAGTCAATTATTCAGTATAATATGAATATCACATAATTTCTGATTAAAAGCTTACCACCTTTTTGCTGAAGCATATATGGGTATTTAGCGTAAATTCAAGGATAAGAGAGCACACTTAAAAACTTTTACTCTTGTTTTACTTGGACTTTAGTTTTTATTATTATTTGTTCATGGTTGAATCTGCAGCTAATGCAGATATGAACATTATCCTTGGCTAAGTGGTATTGTTGTAAGGCTTATTTGGTGTGGGTGTGATACTTCAGAGTGAATATAATTAAGGGTAAAGCTTAGGATCTAGCAGTTAAGATCTTTACATCCCGACAGCAGCTCGTATTACTGGATTTGGTCTTTACCTTCCTTTACATTTTTTGTGATGGCACTCAATTTAGTGTTTGGATATTTAAATGAATTAGTGAAGACTCATGGAAATAAAGAGTAAGAATTTGTATCAAAAGAAATAGATGATATATGTATGATAAGGATAAAATTATAGATAAAAATATAAATATTACTATTCCGGTTGTATTGGGTTATCAGGTCTTAGATAAATATTTAAGGGAAAAACTGGTTGGTGAGATTCTATCCAAGGAAAATAAGGATGGTGAAAAATCTAATTATGCTCAGGTTTTAGATATTTCTATAGAAAAAAGTTATTTGGAAGGGTTTGATCTTCTTTTGAATATAACTTTAAAAACACTAACAAATCTTTTCAAGAATAGACAGGTTAAGATATTTTTTCATGCGGCTCTGGAATTGGATAAAGAACTACAGCATATTTCTCTGAAAGATTATGAGGTAGATGGCAAAACAAAGAATTGGTTTACCGATAGGTTGCTGGAAACTATCGTTAATAAATGGATGTATAAGAGGCTCAAAAAGAAAATGAATTTCGATTTAATGCCTCATATAGAAGAAAAAGTTGGTGCTATTAATATAGAATTAGAAAACAAACTGGAGGCAAAAGACGGCGTGCTCTTATTCGGTTCATTAGATAAAGTAGAGATTTCCAACATCACGGCCGGGGAAAATGAGCTCTGGATTTCGGTCTCGGTTAGTGGCACTGGACTGCTAGAACTGGAAAAACTGGATCTTTAGATCTAGCAAAGCAATTTCATCTTACCAGCCTTATTCCATGTCAAAAGCCTTAACGTACATTATTACATCTACCAAAGATTTTATTTCGAGTTTGTTCTTTATATTTTTCCAATGCTTGCGCAGTGTTTGAACAGAAATAAATAATTCGTCTGCAACTTCTTGATGTCTCATTCCTTTAGAAAAAATGACCAGGATTTCTTTTTCCCGTTTAGTGAGTTGAGAGAACTTGGCGATATTTGTTTTAATAAAACTATTTTCTTCAATAAGAGCACCAAAAGATTTTATGGTGTTAGAAATATCATAGGATGGCCTTTTTATTTTTATGATAGAGTTCCCTTCTTCATCTACTCCTTCAAAAAGTATGGTAATCTTGTCGTTAATTATTGGATTTGGTTTGGTCTCAGTTATCCAAGTTCTGGCCTCTTTTTCAGTTGCAAAGTGCAAAGGAGAAATAATGGATTTTCCTTCCTTAAAAGAGTTCATAATACTTAAATGCACCAAAACATCTTTCCCTACTACAAAGGCGACTTTTCTATTTCCATTTTCCACGCAGGGAATATTTACATGCTCTTCTATCCAGTTATAAATATCTTCATTAAGAGGAAGGCAAAAATTTTGCTGAACCCATAATGCATTAGTTGGTTTATATTCTTTATAGAAGTCGGTGAAAATGAGAAATTCTTTTTTTAGATCGCAATAATTTTCGGGAGATGTTTTCCAGAATTGTACAAAACTATCGGTCTCTTTCTCAAAATCTATAGTGAGTAGGTCACTTTCGTAAACTTTCATTGTTTAATTTTTAACCTTTAAGGCTAAACTATAGAAAATATAATAAAATATAACCAATTATAATAACGGAGTATTAGTAAGTTTATTAAAAATTATAAATGAATCAGGATAAATCGGAATGATTTTTATTTAGTTCAGGAAATAGCTGCCTAAACATTAGATCTTTAGATAAGTCATTAACAGACCGGCTCTTTAAAATCTTTTCTTTGAATTAAAATAAAAATTATAGATCACTCCGGTCTAACCTATTCCTAAGTAACTCATTTTGTTTATTAGTAGTCTTCCACTACTAGAAAAACTCTTTCTGAAAATTGATAGGGTTTATATACCTTGTTTTTAGAGTGATCTAAGATTTTCTTTAAATGAATCATTAAGACCAAGATTTAAACTTTTTGGAATTTATTATTTAATTCTAGTTTAAAATTAAAGCAATATACTTTGGGAATACTAAAATACCGAGTGATTTGATTATTAAAAAAGCCACTCAACAGAGTGGCTTTTTAGATAATATCGTTTTAATAATTAGTCAGTTACTGGCACTAAAACTTCATCTATAACATGTATAACCCCATTGCTGGCAGGAATATCAAATAATTCTTCTGCTACTAATATTGAAGCAGTTGCTTCCAGGTCTTCATCATTAGTATCAATTTTAGCTAAACTATTAACATAAATAGATGGACCCAAAAGAGTTTTTATTTTTCTTGGAGAGTTTTTGGGAACTACACTATTACTGAATCTTCTTCCATTTGTAACGTGATAAGATAGAACGGCAGCAACTTGTTCGGGAGTGAAATCGGTTAGTGATTTGTCCCCTAGAAAACTTTGAAATGCTGCATCGGTTGGAGCAAAAACGGTGTATTGATCGGATCCAGCGAACAGAGATGTGATTTCTGCGTATTTAAGTGCTGCAAGTAATAGGGTAAATTGCCTAGCTTCTACATTTTCTGCAGTAGCAAAAGAAACAACTATTCCTGCGATGGTCGCATCACCTTTTTGTGCTGCTACAGATGCTTTAGCACTCAAGTCTGCAGTTGTTAATTCCTCAGACATTGATTCTTTTTCACAGGAGGCAAAAACCATCACTGCAACTAATAATAAAGGTTTAATTAAATTTTTCATAACATTTAAATTTTTGATTATCAGGTAAATATACATATTATTTCATTTCGTTTAATATTTTTAACGAATGTTTAAACAAAATAATTTAAGACTAATCCAGTAGATCTGAAATTTCCTTTAAACCTTCAATGATATATTACGATATTTCAATTTTTCCCACGACTAGAAAATCTCTTTCAGAATACTGAGAGTGTTTTTTAATTTTTATATAATACATAATATGCTTATCTTAATTGGATAACATTGATTAATATCTTTTGAATTCTCTCTAATAAATTTTATGAATTTGGTTTTTAAAATAAAGAAGTCACGGCTTATGCTTTTCTCATAAATATAATTATAAGTAAGCAGGTCAATTTTTGTTTAAAAGGGCTCTTTTTTATTTATCAGAATTTTTAAGCGATATCAAACTATAAGTCGGTTAAACTGCATTTATTAAATCTAGGTATTACTCAATTTCAAAAAAATATCTTGATTATCTTGGGAGTATTTCTTGTTATTACTATTATTGTGATTATCCATAAATAAATCGCAAATTCTTAAATTATTTGATGATACAATCTAGACTTTTTGCCCTTTTGGCGCTGTTGCTCATTACCTTCTCTAATTCCATAGCTCAAGTTCAATCTAGCGGCGAAATGGAAGTTCACTTAGAACTACTCAACCCTTCCTCCGAAATTAATAATGGAGTAGTAAAAGTAGAGATAGAAGGAGGCCAAGCTCCATATAAATACAAATGGAGTAATGTAGACACTCCTTTAATTGCGGCAGAATCGGTAGGTTTGATTGAGGGATTGGAGCATTCTGTAATTGTAAGTGATGCCAGTGGAAATTCGGTTTCCAAGAAATTTATAATCCCTGCAAAATCAATAACCGAAATTTTCAACAGCAAAGTACAGCCGGCAGTAGATGTGCTTGGGGCCGTTCTGTTTTGGGATACTTTTGCTGCCCTTGGAATCTATGATCCAGTAGTTTACGCTTCTCATAAAAATATTTCCCTTCCTCGAATCGAAGTATCTACCGATGAGGAATACAAAGTAAAAAAATGGTTGGCTGCGGAAGGAAGCCAGGTAAAAAAAGGTGATGAAATTGCATTGCTGGAAAGTAATAATAAAACAGAATTATCCGTTTATGCTCCAGCTGAAGGAACTTTAGAACAGGTTACTAAAGAAGGATCTGTAATTTCCAGAATCCCTGAAACAGGTTCTTTCAAGGCCCCTCTCTTGGGGGTAATCAAATTTCAAAATCCCCAACCTCTTTTATACCCAAATGGCGACATAAAAACCAATAACATTCCTTTTATTGTTATCTGGCTTATTTTGGGAAGTATTTTCTTTACCCTGCGCTTAAAATTTATAAACATTCGCGGATTTCGGCATTCTTTAGATTTGGCAAGAGGAAAGTATAACGATCCCGATGCTCCCGGTACGATAACGCATTTTCAAGCTATGGCCACCGCAGTGTCGGCCACAGTGGGATTGGGAAATATCGCGGGTGTAGCCGTGGCAATTTCTCTGGGAGGTGCAGGTGCGACTTTTTGGATGTTTCTCGCCGGTTTTTTCGGAATGTCTTTAAAGTTTGCCGAATGTACTTTGGGAGTAAAATATCGTTTTATTGATGAAGAAGGCCGAATATTTGGGGGACCCATGAATTATTTACGCTATGGTCTAGAAAAGCGAAACCTTAAGCGTTTAGGAAAATCCTTAGCTATACTCTTTGCAGTTCTAGGGGTTGGTGCCTCATTTGGTGGTGGTAATATGTTGCAGTCAAATCAGGCTTTTAAAATAGTTTCAGAGCAAATTCCTTTTTTGCAAGGTCAGGGATTCTGGTTCGGAATTGGTTTTGCCGCGTTGGTAGGCGCCGTGATTATTGGAGGAATTAAAAGTATCGCCAAAGTGACAGAGAAAGTAGTTCCCATTATGGCAACTTTATACGTGTTGGGTTGTTTAGTGGTTATTGGGTATCATTTCGAATATCTTGGTGGCGCTTTTGTAGCAATTTTCGATGGTGCTTTTTCTGCCGAAGCTTTAAAAGGTGGATTTATTGGAGTACTGATCATAGGTTTGCAACGCGCCGCTTTTTCTAGTGAGGCGGGAGTAGGTTCAGCAGCTATTGCTCACAGTGCCTCCAAAACTAATCATCCTATTGCCGATGGCTTTACTTCTTTGGTTGAGCCCTTTATAGATACGATGCTAATTTGTACCATGACCGCGCTGGTTTTGATATTTACGGGCATGCACGAAATCAGCAGCGGACTAGGCGGAGTAGAACTTACCGCCGATGCATTTGGAAGTGTAGTTTCCTGGTTCCCTTCTGTGCTGGCAGTCGCTGTATTTTTATTTGCTTTTTCCACCATGGTTTCTTGGTCATATTACGGAATGCGTTCTTGGACCTTTCTTTTTGGAAGAAGTAGAAAAGTGGAACTGGTCTATAAAGTTATGTATTTAGGTTTTGTAGTTTTAGGCGCCTCGGTAAGTTTAGGAGCAGTTTTAAGTTTCGCCGATATGATGATTCTGGCTATGTCTTTTCCAAATATAATAGGATTGTATATTAT
>JAGXIK010000020.1 GCA_024635715.1 Gillisia sp. | reverse complement strand
TTTGTGCATTGGAACTTTCTATTCCCAAAAGGCAAAAAATGCTAATGAAAAATAGAAATATGTGTTGTTGTTTCATCTTCTACAGTTGATTGATCTACTTCGATTCTTTTTATCCATTTATTAGAAACTGGAGTTTCCGGTTCAACTCTGGCTTCTAGGTTGATGTAAGTTACTCTAAAACTACAGGCTCTATTAATATAATCCTGATTTCGAGCATAAGTGAAATCTACAATATCACTATTTTCTACGGAAGTGGTATCGCCAGCTGCTCGGGCGTTTAGGATAAATTCGTAAGTCGTGAAATCTACGTCAGTTTTTAATGGAATACTTATTTCTGAAGTATTTTCCCGCGTAAGAAAATTTCCAGTGGTATCTATTGCTCTAACACTTAAATTGGTAACGGGTTTAGGTATTGTGTCACCTATTGATTCATTATCAAAAAAGGAGATCTTTAGGAGCGGAGTGATGACGGTAGATTCCGCACAAATGTCATCTCTTTGACATCCTGGATTCAGTAATAACAGCAAGATCAATCCAAGAATCAATCTGCTGCTATTTTCAAATTTTATCTTTTTTCCAAACATACTACGTTCTCTACATGAAAGGTTTGTGGAAACATGTCTACAGGGCGTACTCTTGTTACTTTATAATGTTCGTCTAAAAGTGCCAGATCCCGTGCCTGTGTAGCCGAATTGCAACTAACGTACACAATTCTTTGAGGCAAGATACCAATTATTTGAGCAACAACATCCTTGTGCATTCCATCTCTGGGTGGATCTGTAATGATAACATCTGGATGCCCGTGTTCATTAATAAAGTCTTGTGTAAATACCTTACGCATATCTCCTGCATAGTACTCGGTATTCTCTATATTATTTCGTTTGGCATTCTCTTTTGCATCTTCAATTGCAACCGGTACTGCTTCTATACCAATAACTTTCTTTGCATTTTGAGCTACGAATTGTGCGATAGTTCCTGTTCCAGTGTAAAGATCGTATACCAACTCATTTCCTGTAAGTCCTGCGAAATCTCTCGTTACTTTATATAGCTCATAAGCTTGGGCAGAATTGGTTTGATAGAAAGATTTGGCGTTGATCTTAAATTTAAGACCTTCCATTTCTTCAAAAATATGATCTTCTCCTTTATAGCAGATCACTTCTTGATCGTAAATGGTATCGTTTCCTTTACCGTTAATTACGTATTGAAGGGAGGTGATCTCAGGGAATTTTTCCGCCAAACTATCTAATAACAAAGTTCTCTTTTCTTTGTCTTCAGCAAATAATTGCAACACCACCATGATCTCTCCGGTAGAAGAGGTTCGAATCATAAGTGTTCTTAACAACCCATATTGATTTCTAGTATTAAAAAATGGGATATCGTTTGCAATGGCAAATTCCTTTACATGATTCCTTATGGCATTACTAGGATCTTCCTGTAAATGACACTTTTTAATATCTAAGATCTTGTCCCACATGCCCGGAATATGAAATCCTAAAGCATTCTTGTCTTCAAAATCCTTTTCACTATTTATCTCGTCTAGCGTCAACCATCTGCTATCACTAAAAGAGAACTCCATTTTATTTCTATAAAAATAGATCTCTTTACTTCCTAAAATAGGTTCTATTTCTGGTAATTCTATTTTGCCAAGACGCTGTAAATTATTTGTGATCTCCTGTTGCTTGTAGAATAACTGGTGCTCATAGCCCATGTGTTGCCACTTACAACCTCCACAGGTTCCAAAATGTTGACAAACCGGTTCTACACGCTTATCTGAAAGTTTATGGAACTTAGTGGCAGTACCTTCGTAAAACGACTTTTTCTTTTTGGTAGTTCGTATATCTGCAATATCTCCCGGAACAGCGTTGTTTATAAACACCACTTTTCCATCTGGAGCCTTTGCTATGCTTTTTCCTTTAGCACCGGCATCTAAAATTTCTAATTCATCAAATACCAGATTTCTTTTCTTTCTTCCCATAGCGCAAAAATAGGATAATTGTGAAGATTTTATGGTGCTCCCATTATAAATTTCAGATAACATTTAGTAAATTGCGCTTGTTGAATTTTTGGTTGATTTCTCTCCATTTTTCAACAAATTACTAAAGAAAAGAAGGAATTGTTATAATAAATTATTTAAAAACACAGAATATGCAATTAGAAAAAGTAACAGCTTCAAAACAGGCAATTGAAATGGAAGACAAACACGGAGCTCATAACTACCATCCATTACCGGTAGTATTGAGTAAAGGAAAGGGAGTTCACGTCTGGGATGTAGAAGGTAAAAAATATTATGATTTTCTTTCGGCATATTCTGCAGTAAACCAAGGGCATTGTCATCCAAAGATCGTTAAAGCAATGCACGATCAAGCTTCTACCTTGTCTCTTACTTCAAGAGCATTTCATAACGATATCTTAGGACCTTACGAGAAATATATTACCGAATATTTTAAATTCGATAAAGTACTTCCTATGAATACGGGAGCTGAAGCAGTAGAAACTGCTATCAAGATCGCTAGAAAATGGGCATATGAGAAGAAAGGAGTAGAAGAGAAGAAAGCACAGATAATTGTTTGTGAAAACAATTTCCACGGAAGAACAACTACTGTGATCTCTTTTTCTAATGATGAGAATGCACGTAAGAATTTTGGACCTTATACTCCAGGATTTATTAAAATTCCATATAATGATATTGATGCATTAAAGGAAGCATTAGAGAGCAACGATAATATTGCAGGTTTCTTGGTAGAGCCAATTCAAGGAGAAGCAGGGGTATTTACTCCGGCAGACGATTACTTGAGGCAAGCTAGAGATTTGTGTAAAGCAAATAATGCTCTTTTTATAGCAGATGAGATCCAAACAGGAATTGCCCGTACTGGTGGTTTATTAGCGGTATGTGGGAATTGTGACTGCCAAAATCATTGTGAAAGACAAGAAACTTATATAAGACCTGATCTCTTGATCTTAGGGAAAGCACTTTCTGGAGGGAATTATCCTGTTTCTGCTGTACTTGCAGATAATGAGGTGATGAATGTGATCCAACCGGGACAACATGGTTCTACTTTTGGAGGTAATCCTGTTGCAGCAGCGGTAGCTATTGCTGCTTTAGATGTTGTGAAAGATGAACATCTTATTCAGAATGCAAGAAAACTTGGTGATCTTTTTAGAAGTGAATTGAATAAATATATAGAGCAAACCGATCTTGTGAGTTTGGTAAGAGGAAGAGGTTTACTAAATGCAATAGTTATTAATGATTCTGAAGAAAGTTCTACTGCTTGGGATATTTGTATGGCACTTAGAGATAATGGACTTTTAGCAAAACCAACCCATGGAAATATCATTCGTTTTGCACCACCATTGGTAATGACAGAAGAAGAATTATTAGACTGTGTATCTATTATTATTAAAACTTTAAAACAGTTTGAAAAATAAGAAGTCTATACTTTTTTAAATATATTGGCCGATCTGAAATTAAGTTTTTAGATCGGTCTTTTTTAATCCCTCTTTGGGGGTTTATTTCCCAGAGGCTAGTCCCGAGGTTTTTGATTACCTTCAAATAAAAACATATCAAACAGTTAATTTAATGGCCAGTATAGAATTTTTGGCATTTTTAGAAGAATTGCTTACTCCAGAGCGAAAAGCTTTATTCAATAAGGTGATAGAGCAGCGCACCAATCATTTTACGGTGGTTACAGAGGATGTTTATCAATTACATAACACAAGTGCAGTAATTAGAAGTTGCGATGTGTTTGGCATTCAGAATGTCCATGTGATCGAGGAGCAAAAAGTGAAAAAGATAGATCGTGAGATCGCGATGGGAGCACAAAAATGGGTGACACTCAATAGGCATGATGATAGTTTGAAATGTATAAGCAAGCTACGAGAGGATGGCTACCAGATTATTGCTACTTCTCCAAATGCTGAAGCCATTGAACTATCAGATTTTTATATTACAAAACCTTCCGCTCTTTTTTTAGGAACCGAAAAAGATGGCCTTTCTAATGAAGTACTTTCCAATGCAGACCAGTGTATAAGGATCCCAATGGTTGGATTTACAGAGAGTTTAAACATCTCGGTTTCAGCAGCAATTATCTTACAGGAACTCACATCCCGATTAAGAAAAAGTAAAATTTCTTGGGAATTGAGCGATTATGATAAAAATGAAGTTAAATTTGAATGGTTAAGAAAAAGTTTTAAAAACTTTGACCAATTGGTTAAAAGATTTGAAAATAGTTAATATTTTTTAATTTTATAGATTATAACAGAAAACCTACATGACCCTATTTTTTTACATTCTTATTGCCATTATTACTTTTATAGCATTCTTACATGCTATGGCAAAAAAGGAATTTGATATTAGTAGAACACTGGTAATTAATCGTTCTAAAGAGGATGTGTATAATTTGGTGAGACAATTAAAAAAGCAACATCATTGGATGCCTTGGTTGGAAAAAGATTATAAGGGAGTCCTAAAATTTAATGGGGATGATGGAAAACTAGGTGCTCTCTTATATTGGAAAAAAAATAACAGGCTTTTTGAAGGAACTCAGAAAATAGTAAAGCTTAATCAAGGTCGAATTATGGAGACCAGAGTGCTTATTTTAAGACCTGCAAAACTAATTTGTCTTGAATATAAAGGCTTGAAAGAACTAGATGAAAGCAAGACTAAAATGGTTTGGGGTATAAGGGGAGGGCTTAATTTTCCTTTTTCAGTAATTGCTCTTTTTCAACCAGTAGATAAAATATATGGTGATGATCTTGAAAAGGGATTAAAAAACCTCAAGAAGATGTTGGAATATAAGGATGAAAAAGTTGATGCTAACTAATTATCAACTTTAGGTAATTTATCTGTTTGCCCGTTTTTTTTCTCATTGAATAGTTTTCAACTACTAATGAAACCAGTTTCCCTGGAGCTTTTCCAATAACCATGGGAAATTTTGCTTTATACTAATAATATAAATAAGATACCGAATCTCCCGAATCATCTGGGGAAAAGCAGTCTAAGTGAGAAATAAAAAAAACCGAAGTCGATTAATATCAACTTCGGTTTATATAATTTTTGTGGTTTTAGAAATTACCTCTTAAGCACCTTGTATTCCTCATAACATCCGCTTATTGCATCCAGTATCTGTAGATCGTTTGCTGTATTCATAAAATCTTTAGAGTAATTACATCTTGCAAGAATTTCTTCGATCTCTACGGAACTAATCTGTAGCACAGCTGCTAATGTTTGTCTGTCAAATTTTGTTTGAAGCAGGCTTCTTATTTCATCATTCTCCTTCATTTTCCGCAACTTTTTCATCTGCTTGGGTTTATTTCCGAAGAGATTATAAAGTGCATCTGCAGGGTTGAATATAGCGCCCAAAGCTTTCGCTGCTGCGCCTGGTGAATAACTTCCTCCTTCGTATCCAGAATTTAATCCAGAAATACTATACCTGCTATTTTCATAGATAGGAATATTTTTAACGTCTATTTCAAGATAACCAGTAAGTGTGATAGGGCCAACAACTACTTCTTCTAAAGCAATTCCCAGCTCGGTCATTTTTACTTTTACGCTTCCATACTTCAACCAGTCATTGGTTACCCGAACTTGAATTGTTCTAAATCCTAAATAGGAAAAATAAAGGGTATCATTAACGGTTGCCTGTAACTCAAAATCTCCTTCTGAAGTGGTTGTAGTTCCTTTAACCTGATTGAGGTTAACGATATTTACATTTTCCAAAGGAAGATCATTGGAAGCATTTAAAACTTTACCACTAACCATGTCCTGTGCTTGTATAGCACTTATAGAACAAAGGATAATGAATAAAGAAAGTACGGGTAGTAACCTCATAAACGTAAAATACATTGGGAGAAATATATAGTAATAACTATACCAAACTCCTCCCAATGTTTATTTAATTATGATCTATTAGATTTTCTGCGATTTACAGAACTAGAAATATTCTTTTTTCTGCTTCCGCTTCTTCCAGAAGATTCGCTAGAATTTCCAGAATCACTAGATCTTCTTCTGCTAGAACCTTCAGAAGGTTTATCAGATCTTCTTCCTCTAGATTCAGATGAACTATCACTTCTTCTAGATTTAAAATCTCCACCGCTTTTACCGCGACTTCTGTTGCGATCTCCACCACCAGAAGATCTTCTTCCGCCACCGCGACCTGTATCTTGTGAAACTTCTACATTTACACTTCTTCCTTGATGCTGTACATTTTCAAAAGTTGCAATCACTTTTTCTGCCATATCTGAACTAGTGTTGAAGAAAGAGAAACTCTCTTTAACATCTACTCTAGAAACATCATCTCTTCCAAGGTCTAAAGTCTCTTTTAAATAATCCTTTAAGGACATCCAATCGAAATCATCTTTAGTTCCAACGTTAATGAAATAACGTGTGCTATCTCCACCGTAAGATCCGCCAGAAGAAGCGCCATCTCTATCTCTAGAGTTAGATACTTTTGAATTAAGATCTGATGCGTTCTTGTAATGATTGAAGAATCTGGTAAATTCTACAGAAAATACCTTTTTAATGATCTCTTCCTTCGTTAAACCTTCCAAAACCGTTTCTATACTTGGTAGATAAGGGTCTATGTCATGATTTATCGTAGTATTCTTGATATCGTTAGCAAGGTGGAAAAGCTGAACTTCACAAATCTTCATTCCATCTGGAATTTGTTTTTGTTCGAAGTTTTTCTTTATAATACGCTCTATACTCTTGATCTTTCTAAGTTCACTTTTAGAAACAATAACCATGGAGATACCAGTTTTCCCGGCTCTTCCAGTTCTACCACTTCTATGTGTGTATATCTCTGGTTCATCAGGTAGTTGGTAATTGATCACGTGAGTAATATCATCTACATCAATTCCACGAGCGGCAACATCTGTTGCAACCAACATTTGGATCTGACGGTTTCTAAAACTCTTCATTACCATATCACGTTGGTTCTGACTTAGATCTCCGTGTAGTGCTGCAGCGTTATAACCATCTTCAACTAAGTTTTCAGCAACTTTTTGAGTATCTCTCTTTGTTCTACAAAAGATCACAGAGAAAATTTCAGGATTAGCATCTGCTAATCTTCTTAAAGCGGCATATCTATCGCGAGTGTTCACTAGATAATACTCATGAGAAACATTAGAAGTACTTTCATTCTTGTTTCCAACAGTAATTTCTATTGGGTTACGCATGAATTTTTTAGCTATAGTCGAAACCTCTTTTGGCATCGTAGCAGAAAATAACCATGTGTTCTTTTCGTTTGGAGTATAGGATAAGATATTTGTAATATCTTCAAAGAATCCCATATTCAACATTTCATCTGCTTCATCCAAGATGCAGTACTCAATTTTAGAAATATCAACCAACTTACGCTTGATCATATCCTGCATTCTTCCCGGAGTTGCAACAATTACTTGCGCCCCGCGACGAATTTGCTGAGCTTGATCTGTAATGCTCGCTCCACCATAAATAGCTACTGTATTTAATCCTGGAGTAAACTTCGCATAGTTTTTAAGCTCATTGGTAATTTGTAAACACAATTCCCTGGTAGGGGAAAGAATCAATCCTTGTGTATGCTTACTTTGTGCGTTGATCTTGTGGATGAGTGGAAAACCAAAAGCGGCGGTTTTTCCTGTACCTGTTTGGGCAAGTGCTACCATATCGGTGTCTTCTTGCAATAAAATTGGAATCGCTTTTTCCTGTACCTCACTCGGCTCTGTAAAGCCCATTTCCTCAACAGCTTTAAGTATGGCAGGATTTAATCCTAATTGTTCAAATTTATTCATATAAAATTTTAATAAGTTGCAAAGGTACGATTTCCTTTAC